>CAMQXY010000036.1 GCA_947039005.1 uncultured Photobacterium sp. | reverse complement strand
GTTGGTGGTTAAAAAAGAGAGGCTAAAGCGTATAAGGGCTGGGGTTGGGTTGAATCATACCAGTCACTAAGGCGATAACGAGTAGCCCAAATAGAATCACCGCAATCAGCAAGCGACGCCCAAGGTAATGCGATAACGGCAGTGATGATTGACCTTTGATTATTTGAGGTAAAGCGCGAAATAAGTTAATTACCATCAATAGTAATAACATGATAAATAACAGTTTAATTAGCATGATGAGGTGCTCCTTTGTGGTTATTTAAAGCATAGCGGGTTTTAACGGTAAGCGATAAAAAGGATATGTAATGATGCGGAGTGTCGCTTTTATTATCTTTTCAATTGCAGTAGTGGCGTTGTTACTCAAACTTAGTTGGTGGCAACTGAGCCGTGCTGATCAAAAACAACAGCTACAATCACAAATTCTTGATCGTCAGCAAACGGTGATTGTTGATTTATCACAGCTTCCCGTTGAACCGTTATGGCATAGCATCACCCTTGAAGGTGAGTTTGATAATCAACATCCAATCTTATTAGATAATCAGCTTTATCGTGGCCGCCCTGGTTATCACCTTTATTTACCGTTTGTTAGCCAGCAGCAGCAGGTCTTAGTCAATGTAGGTTGGATTGCAGCACCGCCATACCGTGAAATATTGCCAAAATTACCGCAACTTAATGGGCGTCAGGTTATTCAGGGCGTGATCGCTCCCGCGCAGCAATTATTACAATTTAAGCCAGATGCAGCTGATGGTCAGTGGCCATTACGAGTGCAAAATATTGGCGTAGATTGGCTTTCTCAACAATTACAACAACCACTTTTACCGTGGGTTATTCAAATATCAGCTTCAAGTCCGATTGCATTAACGCAAACATGGCAACCGATAGTGATGGGACCTAAAAAACATTATGGCTATGCAATGCAATGGTTTTTACTAGCTATCGCTGTGGTTTTTCTTTGTTTATGGTGGTTACGCAGGGAGCGAACGACATGAAAAAATATCAGATATTATTAGTGGTCGCATTGGTGTTTGCGTTACCGATAATCATAGCGAAAGTGATGTTGCAGCAGCAGTGGTATCAAGGTGGGGTCACAAATCGTGGTCAATTATTACAGCCAGCAGTAACCGTTACTGCGTTTGCGCTGCCACAAACATGGCAACTTATTTATTGGTTACCACCGACCTGTGATGAACGCTGCCAAGGGGCATTATTTAATTTACGCCAAGTACCGCAAGCCGTTGGTGCTGATAGCGAAAGACTGCACAGTTTAGTACTGGTTGCGGATCAACAAGCGCCACCAATAGCTCTATTACAAGGGTTAGAACAGCGGCAGGTGGATGCATCATTACGCCAACAGTTAACCCAATTAGAATATGGATTGACGACTATTTATATTGTCGATCCTCACGGTAATATGCTGATGGCTTACCCATTGGTTGCGGGTGAGCAGGCTATTTTAATGCAAGGTAAAGATGTTTTACGTGATTTAAAAAGGTTATTAAAAGTTTCAAAAATTGGCTAAGTCATTGCTGTTATTAGGGAGGATAACGAATGATTATCAATAATAATAATGATCGATACTTCTTTTATTTAGTCAGTTTTAGTTTTGTGTTATCGCTGGCTGTCGTGGCATTAGGGGCTTTTACACGTTTGACTGAGGCGGGTCTTGGTTGTCCTGATTGGCCGGGCTGTTATGGTTTTTTAACCGTCCCTCAAACCGTAATCGAACAACAAACTGCCGCAGAATTTTTCCCTCATACCCCATTAGAACCGCAAAAAGCGTGGAATGAAATGCTGCATCGTTACGTTGCGGGTACGCTAGGCTTATTTGTTTTAGCTATCAATGTGATGGCATGGCGACAAGTATCACGACCTAAATTAGTCCCAATGTTGTTGTTAATTATGGTGACTGTTCAAGCGCTGTTAGGTATGTGGACGGTGACCTTAGTCCTCATGCCTGTGGTGGTAATGGCGCATTTATTAGGGGGCTTTACCATTGTAAGTTTATTGTGGTTATTACGGTTACAGCTGCAAGCCACACCCATAAATATGATGCAGATTGGAATAAAAACAGTAGTTAGGCTGCGAATAGCGGCAATTATCAGTGTTATTGTGGTTATCTCCCAAATTGCATTAGGTGGTTGGACGGCAGCTAATTATGCCGCTTTAGTGTGTAGTCAATTACCTCTCTGTGAGGCTAATTGGCAACAGTTGTTTGACGTTAAAGCCTTCTTGTTAGTGCAACCTCAGCATGATAGTTATCAATATGGAGTGCTTGATTATGGGCAACGAGTGTCGATTCATGTTGTACATCGTATTGGTGCGATGATAACCACAGTGGTGGTGTTAGCAATGGCATGGTTATGTTGGCGACAGCCTGTATTACGCCGCTATAGCTGGGGATTAGTGTTGTTACTGACGCTGCAAATTGCATTAGGGGTGACAAACGTAGTTGCAAGTTTACCGCTTGCGGTTGCAGTGGCACATAATGTTACTGGCTTAGGATTATTGGTGGCGATGGTGACCATTTGTTATCGAGTCGGCGTTAACTTGCGTCGATCACGAGAAGCCGAGCAACCATTAAGGGAGGAGCAATCGCATGGATAAATTACAAGGGATCGATCGCATTAACACCGCTATTGTAACCACCGCAGTATGGCGAGATTACCTCACCATGACTAAGCCTAAAGTGGTGGCGATGTTATTGCTCACCGCCTTAGTGGGTATGTGTCTTGCCGTACCTACAGTGCCTGCTGCTCATGTTGTTATCATCGGGCTAGCAGGGATTGGTTTGCAATCAGCCGCCGCCGCGGTGTTTAACCATGTGCTTGATCGTCGTTTTGATGCTCAAATGGCGCGGACCTATCATCGACCGTTAGCAAAAGGGCGGATAGCAACCTCAAAAGCGGTGCTGTTCGCGTGTGCATTAATGGTATCGGGGTTTATTTTACTGTGGCAGCTGAATCCATTAACCGCATGGTTAACGATGGCAAGTTTAGTCGGCTATGCGGTGGTTTATACCGTGTGGTTAAAACATGCGACCCCACAAAATATTGTGATTGGCGGTTTAGCAGGTGCTGCGCCACCATTATTAGGCTGGACTGCCGTTACAGGTAGTTTAGATCCTCATGCATTGTTATTGGTGATGTTAGTGTTTGCATGGACACCGCCACACTTTTGGGCATTAGCGATCCATCGCCGTGATGATTATGCCAAAGCGGGCATACCGATGCTGCCTGTGACGCATGGGATTGAATACACTAAAACCATGGTGTTGTTTTATACCTTTTTACTGTTGGCTGTCGGGGGATTACCGTGGTTAACAGGGATGAGTGGCGGCATCTATCTTATTGGTAGCAGTGTGTTAAACCTTGGATTTATTGGCTATGCCATCAAGCTAAAATTTTTTGATACCACGGGTCATGCATGGGCAACCTTTAAATATTCAATCTGGCATTTATTAGCCTTGTTTGTGGTGTTGTTAGTCGATCACTGGTGGTTAACGTGGGCGCTAGTTCAGTATTAATGCTATAGGTTGATGTTTTGTTATAGTTGCCAGCCTATTGTCTCTCTCCTCAAATGGTAAACTGCGTGCTTATTTATATATTAGATAAGGAATAAGTGTGCTTGCTGCATTAAAAGATAAATCACTGCACTATCAAGTTTTTGCATTAGCACTGCCAATGGTGCTGTCCAATATTACCGTCCCCTTATTGGGGTTGGTCGATGCTGCCGTTATCGGTCATCTTGATCAATCATGGTATTTAGGCGGTGTCGCTGTTGGTGGCACCATGATCAACGTGACTTTTTGGTTACTTGGTTTTTTACGGATGGCAACCACGGGCATTACCGCACAAGCACAAGGCAGTGCCAACAAAGATGCGCAAGCGGTAATTTTTGTTCAAGGCATGGCACTTGCATGGTTATTTGGGCTGGTGTTAGTGGCATTACACCAACCCGTGAGCCAGCTTATTTTTCACTTTAGTAGTGCGGGCAGTGAAGTGAAATTGTATGCCGCGCAATATTTTTCAATTCGTATTTGGGGCGCTCCCGCCGCTTTAGCTAATTTTGTGATCATGGGCTGGCTGCTAGGAATGCAGAATGCCAAATTACCAATGTGGTTATTAATTGTAACTAACGTCGTCAATATAACGTTAGATTTGTTATTTGTGCTTGGTTTTGGATGGAAAGTACAAGGTGCGGCAGCTGCATCTGTCATTGCCGATTACAGTGGCATGATATTGGGCTTATGGTTTGTTGCTCAACAATGGTTACGGTTAGGTTTACCGCCACTGAAACAAAAACTCACCAGTGTTCGTCATGGTATGGGGCGGCTATTAAAACTTAATCGCGATATCTTTCTACGCAGTTTATGTTTACAGGCGACGTTTACGTTTATGACCTTTCAAGGAGCACATTTAGGCGATAACGTAGTAGCGGCTAATGCAGTATTAATGAGTTTTTTAATGCTGGTGTCTTATGCGATGGACGGTTTTGCTTATGCGATGGAAGCGTTAGTGGGGAAAGCTGTTGGCGCTGGAAATAAAGGTCAACTTGAGCGTTATTTAGTTGGAACAACCTTTTGGAGTTTACTGATATCCCTCGTCTTAACCGCTATATTTGCTCTGTTTGGTACTCAAATTATTGGGGTTATTTCTGATATTCCTGCAGTGCAAAATGAAGCGGATAATTATTTACCGTGGTTAACAGCAATACCTCTTGTTGCGATGTGGTGTTTTTTATTGGATGGGGTCTTTATTGGTGCAACTCGCGGTAAAGATATGCGTAATAGTATGTTCTTAGCCACCTGCGGTTTTTTTGTGATTTGGTGGTCGATGAGTAGCTACGGCAATCATGCATTGTGGGCAGCAATGATTGGTTTTATGGCGTTACGAGGGCTGATATTAGCGACTCTATTTATTTATCAGTGGCGAAAAAATATATTTTTACCGCAGACTTAATAAACAAATACTTATCATCACCGTGAATGTTGTTGATGTTTTTTTGTACAAAAAAGGCTTTCAATCATGGCTGCGATTTGCTTAAATGCGTTCACTTCTTATCCAGGTGGTGCGAATGACAAACAAGATCATAGGTTATTTATTGTTGGTACTGAGTTTAACCTTCAGTATTCATAGTTATGCCAGCAGTTTTAAAAAATTGAATGTTACGGCAACAGCATATAACTCAGTATCAGCACAAACTGATTCTACGCCAAATATTGCGGCCTGGGGAGATCGTTTAAAACCTGGAATGAAAGCCATTGCCGTGTCACGTGATTTACTTAAAATGGGTTTAAAGCGTGGTTCTAAAGTGAAGATTTCAGGTTTACCCGGTGAGTATGTTGTGCTTGATAAAATGCATCACCGTTGGAACCGTAAAATTGATATCTATATGGGAAAAAATGTGCGAGCCGCTAAAAATTGGGGTAAGCGACGAGTAACTATTACCGTTGTTAAGGCATAAGACGTTTTATTATTAGTATTTTTTATTGTAGGTATTGATAGGTAAACGTGTTCTTGGTTGACTATTTTTGGTTTAATACGGTGTTTTGATTCTCAAGGCGTTGTAGACAATGAAAAAGTCGATCTATTTTATTCTGTTATTGTCACTGCTTTTTAGCTTTCAGAGCTCTGCTCATTCAGTCAAAACATTGCGTGTTACTGCGAGTGCTTATAACTCGGTAGCGGCACAAACTAATCATCATCCCAATCTTACCGCTTGGGGAGTGCGTTTAAAGCCCGGAATGAAAGCCGTGGCTATATCGCGTGATTTACTCCACAAGGGACTTAAAAAGGGTTCTCGAATTACCATTCAAGGACTCTCTGGGGAATATGTTGTATTAGATAAAATGCATCGCCGTTGGCGTAATAAGATTGATATTTATATGGGTAACGATATAAAAGCGGCAAGGAAATGGGGTAAGCGAACCGTAACAATTACCGTACTTGATTGATGCTTAATATCTCGTCCTAAAATAAGTTAATAAAAAAGCCGCATTTTTGATGCGGCTTTTTGCTATCTGCGTGTTCCTGCAATCGTGACTCGAAACGATTAATAGTAAGAGTGATCGCCACGGGCGTGATCAGTAATATCACGTGCACCGGTTAATTCGCCTTCAAATTGCGCTAATAGCTCTTTCTCGATGCCTTCTTTTAGCGTCACATCAACCATTGAACAACCATTACAACCACCACCAAATTGTAAGATAGCAACACCATCTTCAGTGATCTCAGACAATGATACATTACCACCATGGCCTGCAAGTTGAGGGTTGATTTGAGTTTGTAGTACGTAATCAACACGTTCAATCAATGATGCATCATCAGCCACTTTACGCACTTTCGCGTTAGGAGCTTTTAATGTTAGCTGTGAACCCATTTTATCAGTGACAAAATCGATTTCAGCATCATCAAGGAAAGGAAGGCTTAATTCGTCAATAAAAGCAGAGAATAGCTCAAGTTTCATTTCTGTATCACTTGCTTCAACCGCTTCTGGTGGGCAGTAGGATACGCCACATTCAGCACTTTGAGTGCCTGGGTTGACAACAAAAACACGGATATTAGTACCCTCAGGCTGCTGGGCAAGAAGTTTGCCAAAGTGCTGCTGAGCGTTTTCAGTAATAGTGATCATAGACACGATGTAATACCTGACTGATTTAGTAAGTTTTATTTATTCTACTCTTTGTGAGTCATTGCCGCATCTCTAAAGCGACATTTTTATTTGACCACGTTTTATTAATTAATGCGCGTCTTTTTGGCGCAATATTAATTAAGTGATTGTTGAGTATGACATAGCGTATAAATATCTATTCGTTTTACGCCGTGTTGAATAAGTAAGCGGGTTAGTTGGTGGACGGTTGCGCCAGTAGTAACTACATCATCAATAATTGCCACATGATCAGGTAATGTCTGTCGTCGTAATCTAAAAGCCTGTTGAAGGTTATGGCGGCGTTGAACTTTGGTGAGTTGCTGTTGTGATGGCGTATGACGCACCCGCTGAAAAGCATGGTGATCAACGCGACTCTTTAAAATAGCACCCAGTGCCAATGCTAACTGGTGACTTTGATTAAAACCACGCAGACAGTAACGTCGCCAATGTAATGGTACGGGTAATAACAGCGGTGCGGGTTGAGTAATTTGAGATGCTAATTGCTGTGCCAGTGGCTGTGCTAACCAAAATTTACCATGAAATTTAAGTTGCTGTATTAGTTGCTGTAAAGGGGGACGGTATTCGCCTAAGCGGTAGATTTTATGCCATAACGGTGGCTGGGTTAAGCAGCGACCACAATCAGTAACAGTATTAAGAGTAGTGGTGCCACAATGGTGACAATAGGGGGGATTGGGAAAAAGGTTTATACAGTGGTTGCACCAATACTGTTCCGTTGCAGTTAGAGGTAGCTGACACAAAGAACAGTGTCGAAACAACAGCTGATGGTATAAATTATCTCGCCACGATAGGACTTTATTTGGCATCATAATCACTCGCATGCAATGGATAAAAGGAAGTATAAATGACACCTCAGCTTAATTGGCACAGTGAAGGGCAAGGGCTTGATCTGGTTCTCATTCATGGATGGGGTATGAATGTAGGGGTATGGCAAGATGTGATCCCGATGCTGAGCCAGTATTATCGTGTTCATTGGTGTGATTTACCTGGTTATGGTGATAGCGGTGCTGTTGTTGCGACATCATTAGATGAGATTGTTACCCAGTTATTAGTTCAAGCGCCAACTGAAGCTATCTGGCTTGGGTGGTCATTAGGCGGGATTATTGCAACGCAAGCGGCCTTGATTGCACCCCAGCGAGTGACACAATTAATCACCGTTGCGAGCTCACCATGTTTTATGTCTCGCACCGAGTGGGTAGGGATTCAGCCGCGAGTGCTGGCTAATTTTCAGACCCAATTGGTGGCTGATTTTGCTATTACCATTGAACGGTTTTTAACATTGCAAGCCTTGGGAAGTCGAACTGCAAAAGAGGATATTCGACAATTGAAAGCGGCAGTGCTATCCCGTCCTCAACCGCAATTAGCCGCTTTAACACTCGGACTGGCATTACTTGAAAATGTAGATTTACGGCCGTCATTAAGTGCGTTATCACAACCATGGTTACGTTTATATGGTCGTTTAGATGCGTTAGTACCGATTAAAACTGAACCTGTATTAAGCGCGCAATATCCGCAATCACAGAGTTATATTTTTGCCGATGCATCTCATGCGCCGTTTATTTCTCATTTGAATGAATTTATTACAGTGGTGACAGATTTCATTGATTGATCTGCTTTCGCTATTTGCGTCAGAGAGTGGCATTAATAATGGTCGTTTTAGGTCAATAATTACCGCGGGTGGTCGATACAAGCATGAGGGCGTTATAGCGCTATTTTTGGTATGACAATGATGGGTTTTTAAACATGGTGATTGCTCCATTACAATCTACAACACCAGTATTGGCGACAACAAGCAATCCACTAACGGATCAAGTTGCGCGGGATAATCGTGTCCGTGAAAAGATTGTTGCCGTCGTTGAAAGTAGTGCCGCGACAGCTAAAAATGCGTTGAGTGCCGAAGAGAAACAGCGTAATAAGCCGAGTTGGGATCCGAGTGAACATCCTGATTATGCTCAATCACAAGCAAAGTCATTGAAAGGTTATCAGCAGCAGTTAGCACAGATCGTGCAAGTATTATCGTTGGATAATTATGTGCCGCCAGAGCAACCATTAGGGTATTCGATGCACATTGAGTTGCCACGAGAGTTGCTAGTTCAGTTAGCATTAATCAGTGCCAGTGAGCGTACTAAAGGGGTAGTGAGTCATCATTATGCTCAAGCCATATTGCCTAATCCGCCAGCACAATATTTGCAGGTTATCTAAACCAACAGCCAGACATTTGTCTGACTGTTGATATTTACAACCCTGTTAAGTAAGGTTATTTTTTCTTAGCATTGGCAAACGCAGCGGCAAAAGCACCGCCCATTGGAGGGGTGTTTTTTTGTGGTGCAGGAGCGCTATTTTGACGCGGTTGTTGATGAGCAGGTTGCTGGCGCGGTACTGCGGCGCTAGTTGATTGGCGGCTTGATTTTTCTTGACCCGGCTCATCGCTTAAACGCATCGTCATCGCAATACGTTTACGCTGAATATCGACTTCCATCACTTTCACTTTGACCACATCACCGGCTTTAACCACTTCACGTGGATCTGAAATGAATTTATCAGATAGGGCAGAGATATGAATCAAACCATCTTGGTGAACACCGACATCAACGAAAGCACCAAAGTTAGTCACGTTGGTGATCACGCCTTCCAATACCATGCCTGGTATTAAGTCTTTTACTTCATTAACACCATCAGCAAAGGTTGCGGTTTTAAATTCTGGACGCGGATCGCGACCGGGTTTATCCAACTCGCTAATGATGTCCGTGACTGTCGGTAAACCGAAATGTGCATCGGTATAATCAATGGCTTTAAGGTTACGTAAAAAGTCACTATTACCAATAATAGCGTCAACGGGCTTGTTGTTAGCGGCTGAAATTGCTTTGACCACAATATAAGACTCAGGGTGAACCGCAGAGCCATCAAGTGGGTTTTTACCGTTCATGATCCGTAAGAATCCCGCACATTGTTCAAATGCTTTTGGCCCTAAACGTGCCACTTTCTTCAGTGCGGTACGCGCATCAAAGCGTCCATTTTCATCGCGATAATTAACAATGTTTTGTGCAATGGTGGCATTCAAACCAGCAACGCGGGTTAATAGCGCAGCTGACGCGGTGTTTACATCCACACCGACGGCGTTTACACAGTCTTCAACCACCACATCCAAGCGTTTAGCGAGCATGCTTTGACTTACATCATGTTGGTATTGGCCGACACCGATTGATTTAGGATCGATTTTAACCAGCTCTGCCAATGGGTCTTGCAAGCGACGACCAATCGAAACGGCACCACGAATAGACACATCCATATTAGGAAACTCTTTCGCTGCTAATTCTGATGCAGAATAAACCGATGCACCTGCCTCACTGACCATCACACTTTGTACTTTAAGTTGATTATCTTTGATGAGCTTAGCCACAAACGCATCTGTTTCACGTGAAGCAGTGCCGTTACCAATCGCAATTAAGTTAACGTTATGCTTATTAATCAGCGCTACAACCACTTTGGTTGATTCAGCAATTTTGTTGTGCGGTTGGTGAGGGTAGATAGTTGCGGTGTCTAATACTTTGCCGGTTTCATCGACCACTGCAATCTTACTACCAGTACGTAAGCCGGGATCGAGTGCGAGTGTGATTCGTGGTCCAGCGGGTGCTGCCATTAATAAATCATGCAAGTTATCTGCAAAAACTTGGATAGCACCATCTTCAGCTTTTTCACGCAAAATGCCCATCAACTCAGTTTCCATGTGCATTAAAATCTTAATGCGCCATGTCCAACTGATCACTTGTTTACGCCATGCATCCGCAGCTTGGGTGCCGAGGGTAACGTTATAATGTTCAGCAATAATCACTTCACAATATGAACTACGTACTGCTTGGTCTTTATTGGGATCGGCATTGAGTGATAATTGGAGGAAGCCTTCATTACGGCCGCGGAATAATGCTAATGCGCGGTGGGAAGGTACGTTTTTGATCGGCTCGTTATAGTCAAAGTAATCTTTAAACTTAGCGCCATCATGCTCTTTGCCTTCAATAATGCGCGAGGTGATTTCGGCATGAGTATTGAGCTGGCGACGAATTTTTTCAAGTAACGCTGCATCTTCAGCAAACTGTTCCATCAGAATAGCACGAGCACCATCCAGTACCGCTTTGCTATCAGCAAACCCTTGTTCAGGATTAAGATATTGCTCTGCGGCGGTTTCTGGTGAGTGTTGTGGTTGGCTCCATAACAACTCAGCGAGGGGCGCAATACCCGCTTCAATCGCAATCTGACCTTTGGTACGGCGTTTTTGTTTATAAGGCAGGTAGAGATCTTCAAGGCGGGTTTTACTGTCAGCACTATTAATTTCAGCAGCCAATGCTGGTGTCAGTTTACCTTGGTCTGTGATTGATTTTAGAATTACCTGACGACGGCTATCGAGTTCACGCAAGTAGCCTAAGCGTGATTCTAAATTACGTAGTTGGGTGTCGTCCAATTCGCCCGTGACTTCTTTACGGTAACGGGCAATAAAGGGCACTGTATTACCGTCATCAAGTAAGGTGACTGCGGCATTGACTTGTTCCGTGCGCACATTCAGTTCGGTGGCGATCTGGTGGTTGATAGCGTTGCTCATCCGTTGATATCTCTTGTTGATCGTTAAGCTTCCATTCTACGGCTGAATCTTGATCTGGCAAGTCAACCGCGGTGAAGAGTGTGTCAGGCTATATCTCAGCCATGGATTGCTGTTCGTTGGGATTGGGATAATGGTTTGGTGTTGTTCTAGCGTTAGTCGTGATTTAGTCGTGATAGCGAATGCTATTAATAAACCATGTTTTTTTACCTAACGGGGTCGTTACAACGGTATCGTCGTCAACTTGTTTACTGAGTAATGCCCGTGCCATTGGTGAGTCGATAGAAATGTAATCGTTACGACCAAAGATTTCATCAGGACCAACAATGCGAAATGTTTTTTGTTCTCCGGCTTCATTTTCAATCTCAACCCAAGCACCAAAGAATACCTTGCCATCTTGTTGTGGTGAATAATCAATGACTTTTACCGCTTCTAAGCGTTTCCGTAAAAAACGCACTCTGCGATCAATTTCACGCAGCCGTTTCTTGTTGTATTGATAATCAGCATTTTCGCTCCGATCGCCTAGACTCGCTGCCCAGGTGACTTTTTTAGTCACTTCAGGACGGTCTTCACGCCATAAAAAATCCAATTCTTGTTCTAATTTATTCAACCCTTCACGGGTAATTAAATTGGTTCTCATCATTATTCTCGAACGATTGTTTAATGTTGTTCTATCATTGCAGGCCCAAAATAGGAAGTAACATCATCATAAATTGCGGTAGCTGAATACGTGCCTATTTACGTAAGGGCTCAATGGTTAAATAGCGCAATATATATGAAATGTAATCTTGTTTGCGCGATAAATTAATCTCTCTGGTAAAGTGGTGTTCAGTGAACAATCGCCATGCTATAAAGGCATATTGAATAAGGGGTAGCGACATATTATCGTCGTACTAATAACATAATCATGATAGCAATTAGCATGTTATAATTGATGTCTTGCTATGATTATCGTGTATTGGTGATTATTGCTATCCTACAATGAATGTAGGCTGTGATTATAAGTTCTTTTTCGTTGTGGTTACTTGGAGATTTCTCTCTTCAGTCGCGATTTAGGTATGGAATATCGCAGTCAAATTAAGCGTTAGTTATTACGCATCACGTACACTTAATAACCGTACGTTATCGTGATTGATGAAGGTGAAAAATGCAGGACAATTATAAGATATTAGTGGTCGATGACGACATGCGCTTACGTGCGTTACTTGAACGTTATCTTTCTGAGCAAGGATTTCAGGTACGCAGTGTTGCGAATGGCGAACAAATGGATCGTTTACTTGCACGTGAAACTTTTCACCTGATGGTATTGGATTTAATGTTACCAGGTGAAGATGGTTTATCTATTTGTCGTCGCTTACGTAATGCTAACAACACGCTCCCTATTTTAATGCTAACCGCAAAAGGCGATGAAGTTGATCGTATTGTTGGGCTTGAAGTCGGTGCCGATGATTATTTGCCAAAACCATTTAATCCGCGTGAACTACTTGCCCGTATTCGTGCGGTATTACGTCGTCAAACGATTGAAGCACCGGGTGCGCCAAGTGTGTCGAGTAAAGTGATTGAGTTTGGTGAATTCCGTCTTAATCTTGGTACGCGTGAAATGTTCCGTGGCGATGCACCGATGCCGCTGACATCGGGTGAGTTTGCAGTCTTAAAAGCATTAGTGACCAATGCGCGTGAGCCAATGTCACGTGACAAGCTAATGAATATGGCCCGTGGTCGTGAATATTCAGCGATGGAACGTTCGATTGACGTTCAGATTTCACGTTTACGTCGTATGGTTGAAGAAGATCCTAGTCGCCCTCGTTATATTCAAACGGTATGGGGTTTAGGGTATGTGTTTGTCCCTGATGGTCGTGAGGCGTAAGCCATGCGGTTATCGCCCAAAAGTACTTTTGCGCGAACACTGATATTGTTAGCTGGCTTGTTAATCTCAAGCCAGATTTTTTCGTATCTGACAATTGTAAATTACGCGCTCCTTCCTAGTATTCAGCAATTTAATCGTATTTTAGCTTACGAAGTAAAATTGATGCTGAAAGAAAATATTAAAATGGCCGACGGTCAAACTGTCCATCTTGATCGACCGATTCGACGTAAATTACTCGAAGAGTTGGGCGTGACTTTACATGCGCCTAATTCTCCAGGTGCAGAAGAATTTAATGACGCCACTCATATTAGCTATTTGAGTGAAGAAATGTCGCGTGAATTGCACTCTCCAACGGATGTACGGCTATTGCTTGGTACTCATAGTTATGTGCTGTGGATGAAAACCGATGCGATGCCAAACTTTCTGATGCGAATTCCATTATCAGAACTGCAAGAAGATGATTTTTCTCCTTTATTTCGTTATAGCTTAATTATTGCCTTTTTAGTCATTGCTGGCGGATGGTTATTTATTCGGATTCAAAATCGACCGTTAGTTGAATTGGAGCAAGCGGCATTGCTGGTAGGACGCGGTGAAACGCCACCACAGTTACCAGAACAAGGTGCATCTGAAATTCGCTCAGTAACCAAAGCGTTTAACCAGATGTCACAAGGTATAAAACAGCTTGAAGATGATCGTGCTTTATTAATGGCAGGGGTCAGTCATGACTTGCGAACGCCATTAACGCGGATTCGCTTAGCGACAGAAATGATGTCACCTGAGGACAGTTATTTAGCGGAATCGATGATCATTGATACTGAAGAATGTAATGCCATTATTAGTCAATTTATGGACTATTTAAAATCGACTAAAAAACAAGCAGAAGAAGATATCGATCTTAATATGTTGTTAGAAGATGTGGCGTATACCGAAGGCAGTTATGGCAACGTTATTGAACAGCAATTAACGCCGATTCCGGGCACTGTTTCAGCGAATGCAGTAGCACTCAAACGCGCAGTAGCGAATTTGGTGATTAATGCGCAACGTTACGGTAATGGTTGGGTCAAGATTTCCAGTGGTGCAGCGGTTGATCGCAAATCAGCATGGTTTTGTGTTGAAGATGATGGGCCGGGTATTGCACCTGATCAAGTCACTAAAATGTTTCAACCGTTAACGCGCGGTGATTCTGCTCGTGGTAATGAAACAGAAGGTACTGGTTTAGGGCTGGCGATTGTGAAGCGGATCATTGATCAAAATGAAGGGGCTATTTCGGTGCGTAATCGCAGTGATGGTGGTCTGAGAGTTGAGATTAGTTTACCGTTACATAAGCTGAAATCGTGATGATTTAAGCTTGCGCTCATCGTTAATAACATAAAAAGCCCGCTCTCATTTGAGGCGGGCTTTTTATATCGCGGTAATAATTAGTGTTCAGTGACTTTAGCTTCATCAATCAGATCAACTGAGTCGGCATTATCGTCAGGCAAAATTATATTTAATAAAATTGCGGTAATACCGCCAGCAGCCATGCCTGAAGATAAGATACTTTTTACTATCTCTGGTAGAAATTGGAGGATCTCTGGTTTTTGAGCAATGCCTAACCCCATAGAAAAAGACAGCGCCATGATTAAAATTGCGCGACGATCTAGGTTGCAACGAGAAATGATCCGAATCCCTGATGCGGCAATAGTACCAAACATCACAATGGTTGCACCGCCTAATACAGGCTCAGGGATCAGTTGTACTAGACTTGCGACATCAGGAAATAAACCTAATAGTACTAACATACCTGCGACAAAATAACCGATGTAACGACTAGCAACACCCGTTAGCTGAATGATGCCGTTATTTTGGCTAAAGGTTGAATTGGGGAAGCTATTAAATACTGCCGCCATTGCCGAGTTAAGACCATCGGCTAATACACCACCTTTAATCCGTTTCATGTACAACGGCCCTTTTACGGGTTGTTCTGATGTTTCTGAGGTTGCGGTAATATCGCCAATCGCTTCCAGTGACGTCACGGCAAATACGATCATCAATGGAATTAATAATCCCCAATCAAAACTAAGCCCATATTGCATTGGCATTGGAATCGCAATTAAGGTGTCAGAGGTGGTTATGTCGGTATTGATCATCCCTAACATCCACGCCAATAATGTCCCTGCTGCCATTGCAATAACAATCGATGATACCCGTAAGTAAGGATTTTTCACTCGGTTAAGTAACACAATAAAGCCTAATACCGTACCCGCCAGCATCAGATTATCGAGGCTACCAAAGCTACCGTCAGCAATGGCATTATAGCCGCCACCAATGGACGTTAAGCCAATTTGAATCAGGGTTAAACCGATTAATGTCACTACAATGCCTGACACTAATGGCGTAATAATCCGTTGCGCATGTTGCAAAATTCGCGAAATAAATACTTCGGTGAACGCGGCGAAAATAATGGTGCCAAAAATAGCCGCCATCATGGTTTGAGTATCAGCCCCGCCGGCTTTGAGCGCTAAGCCCGCGCCAATAATTGGACCTAAGAAATTAAAACTGGTGCCTTGAATAGACAGTAAACCGGAGCCAATAGGACCAAAAGTTTTAATTTGGATAAAAGAAGCGATCCCTGATGCCAGTAATGACATGCTGACAATAGTATTGGTATCACTTGCGGGTAAGCCGAGCGCTTGGCAAATGATCAATGATGGGGTGATAACCGCGACAAACATTGCCAGTAAATGTTGAGTTGCTGCAAATAAGGTTTGTGGCAGCGGTGGTCTATCATCTAAACGGTAAATAAGGTCAGAATTTTTTGGCGTTGCGCTAGTGTGATGCTGGGTCATACATGATCCTAACTGGCTCTCTGTGATCCATTATTCGCGCTGAGTGGGCGATTGATTGTGTGATTGGCGGTGGTCTGTGATTGCTGTTACTCAGAACCAAATCAACACTGGCAGAGATTAAAGTGGCGTAAATTTGCCGCTATTGTAGTTATCTTTCTTGAAATAGCAATCGATTGCTATAAATTTAATGTAGAAGGATATTAGGTGTAAATCTGGTGCATATAAGGATCACTGTGATGATACTAGCCACTAATAAACGTGACCAAATACGTTTTAGGCATTTGAATAATTTTCGCGTTGACCTAACCAGCGATCAATAATTGCGGTTGCGTTATCGGGGTATTGATCGTGAATATAGCGGGCTAGTTTTTGGACTTGAGGAATAAGGTATTGATCACGAATTAAATCCGCGATTTTAAAATCAGCAATACCGGTTTGTTTAGTGCCGAGTAGTTCACCGGGGCCGCGAATTTCCAGATCACGTTCGGCAATGACAAAACCATCACTACTTTCACGTAATACGGCTAATCGTTTCTGGGCTGTTTTGGTCAGCGGTGCATGGTAAAGCAGTACACAATGACTGGCAATTTCACCGCGACCAACACGACCACGTAGTTGGTGTAATTGTGCCAACCCAAGTCGTTCCGGATTTTCAATCACCATTAAACTAGCATTGGGGACATCAACCCCCACTTCTATTACCGTGGTAGCGACCAGTAAGTCAATTTCACCCGCTTTGAAACTTGCCATAATGGCTTGTTTTTCCTTGGGTTTCATTCTTCCGTGAACTAATCCAACCTTGAGATCTGGCAGTAAGCGCGTTAATTCATCGGCAGTATCCGATGCTGCTTGCGCCTCTAGTACTTCTGATTCATCAATCAGGGTACAAACCCAATAGGTTTGGCGACCTTCTTGCTGGCATGCGGCGCGAATACGTTCAATAATTTGTGGACGCCGACTATCGGGTAACGCCACTGTTTGAATTGGGGTTCGTCCAGGCGGTAATTCATCTATCACCGAGGTATCCATATCGGCATAAGCGGTCATGGCTAAGGTGCGTGGAATTGGGGTTGCTGTCATCACTAATTGATGTGGGTAACAACCATTAGTTGCCCCTTTTTCTCGTAGTTCCAATCGCTGATGGACACCAAATCGGTGCTGTTCATCAATAATAATCAGCGCCAAGTTATTAAATAGCACTTGGTTTTGAAATAATGCATGAGTACCGACCACCATTTTGGCATCACCACTGGCAATCCGGACTAATTCTTTTTCACGCGCTTTACCTTTAAGTTTGCCCGCCATCCAACCCACCCCGATCCCCATTGGGTTTAGCCATTGAGCAAAGTTAGTTGCATGTTGTTCTGCTAATAGCTCGGTCGGTGCCATTAATGCCACTTGATAACCGTGTTCAATCGCACGTAAAGCAGCAAGCGCTGCTACCAAGGTTTTACCTGAGCCTACATCTCCTTGCACGAGTCGCATCATAGGTTGAGATTTAGCAAGATCCGTTTCAATATCTGCCACTACTCGTTGCTGTGCACCTGTCGGTGTGAACGGTAAACTTGCTAGTAGTTGTTGCTTGAGAGTGTCTTGTGGTGCGAATGACCAACTTTGATGCTGTTGACCTTTGCTGCGCAGTGCTAGCATTGATAAGTTTTGCGCCAACAATTCTTCTAAAATTAGTCGCTTTTGGGCGGGGTGTTTGCCCGCATCGAATTGTTCTAATGAAATATCTGGCGTGGGGCGATGCATAACTTGTAATGCTTGCGCGAGGGTCATTTGTTGGTCGTATAGCCCTGCGGGGAGTAACTCTGTTACGGCTGACTTTTCCAACAAGCTCAAGGCTTGGTCGGTCAAATTACGCAATGTCGCTTGGCGTAAACCATCCGTGGTGGGATAAACCGGGGTTAGCGTTTCTTCGACACTGAGTGCTGTTGCCTCTGAAAATATGCGGTAATCAGGATGAATAATATCTAATCCAAATTGGCTGCCTTTAATTTCACCATAGGCTTTAACCTGTTTGCCGTGGCTGAAGCTATTTTTCATTGCCGCATTAAAATTAAAAAACTTTAACGTCACCGAGCCAGTACCATCGGCAATTGTCACGGTTAACATTTTTCGTTTACCAAATTGAATGCTGCAATGGCTGACTTCACCTTGGACGGTTAAAAATTGACCAGAAGATACTCGGTTTATCGGCCAAATACGGGTACGATCCTCATAACGCAATGGTAAGTGAAACAGCATATCTTGGACGGTATTAAGCCCAATTTTATGCAGCTTTTCTGCCATTTTAGCGCCAACACCGACAAGTTCGGTGATGGCAACGGTGTTGAGGAGTTGTCCGTTCATGGTTAGTCCTTTTTGATTACGCTAGTCGCGACAGGGCGTTTGATTTTTTTAGCCTGCATTGCTGCCCACCATTGTTCGTCGGCAACAATTTGTCCTTGATCATCTAATTGTGGGTACGGTAAGTTTTTCTGTTTAGCAACGTTAGCTAATACCGGATGACCACGTTCAAATAGAATTCGATTAACCACAGTATCATCAAGTAAGGTGGTGGTGCGATCGTACATGCCCGCATTTTGACGTTGGCGTTGTGCTTCATAGAGAATTAATGCGCTGGCGACAGATACATTGAGAGATTGCACCATGCCAACCATGGGAATAATGATGTCTTGATCTGCCAATGCTAATGCTTCGGCGGTAATGCCATTTTTCTCGCCACCTAGAATAATCGCGGTCGGTTGGGTGTAATCAATCTCACGAAAATCAACCGCTGTCGTGGATAAATTTGTTGCGAGTATCTGCATGCCTTGTGCTTTTAGCGCACTGATCGCATTAACCATAGTGTCGTGCGTTTCAAGCTCGACCCAGTTTCGTGCGCCAGCTGAGGTGTGACTCAATACTTTCATGGCTTCTTTGGGCCATACTGCATGCACTTTATGAACGCCTACCGCATCGGCGGTACGAATAATGGCAGAGACATTATTCGGTTTGTGGACTTCTTCCATACACACGGTGAGATCGGGCTGGCGGGTGGCTAATACTTGATGAATACGTTGAAAGCGATCAGGAGTCATACTGTTATGCTATTTACGAGAATAAGAATAACCCCATAATAATATGGATTGGCAGCCAAATACACAAAACGCCCGTAAGCGGGCGTTTTATTAAGATCATTAACCGTAGATAAGGTTAATTTTTTTGGCGAGCAACCCGTACGACATCCGGCATAATACGAATTCGACGCATAATGTTAGCCAAGTGCACACGACTCTTGGTGGTTAGACGTACCGTTATTGTATACAAACGACCATCTTTTTCTTCGGTCGATAAACCTTGGATATTTGAGCCTGTTGACGCAATGGTATTGGTTAAATCAGCCAAGGCACCTTGGTGATTTTGCATGTCGACTTTGAGATTAGTAACAAACTCTTGTTCAACATCTGCGCTCCACTCAACCGCCATGTACTTATCCGGTTCTTTACGATAACCACGAATATTGGCACATTCTTCACGGTGAATCACCAAGCCTTTCCCCGGACTTACGTGGGCAACAATGGGATCACCATGGATCGGATGACAACAATTAGCAAAGGTCAGCAAAATACCATCAGCACCTTGGATTGGTAATCGATGATCGCTGTTTTTTGCTGTTAGTTCGTCAGCGTTACCTAACAATCGGCGCGCAATTACCACACTCATGAGTTCGCCTAAACCAACTTCAGTCAGTAAATCATCGACGGTTTCTAGTTTAAGATCGCTCAATACTTTAGTGATATTTTCGGCTGCGATGGTCTGCATACTCACGCCACCTAAGGCATGATTAAGTAACCGACGACCAAGGGTAATCGATTCATCACGACGCATAGTTTTTAAGACTTGACGAATTTTAGTGCGTGCACGTGAAGTGACCACATAGTTAAGCCATGCAGCATTCGGTCGCGCACCTGGGGCGCTAATAATGTCGATGGTTTGACCATTTTTTAGTGGCTTACTTAATGGGTAAGGTTGGCGATCGACGCGAGAGCCGACGCAAGTATTACCAATATCAGTATGTACAGCATAAGCAAAATCAACCGCGGTAGCACCGACGGGTAATTCAACAATACGGCCTTTGGGGGTGAAAACATAAATTTCATCAGGGAAAAGATCAGATTTTACGTTTTCAATAAACTCAAATGAGCTGCCTGCACTTTGCTGTAGTTCAAGTAGGCTTTGCATCCAACGTTGGGCTTTAACTTGGGCGGTTGTCCCTGGGGTTTCACCGTCTTTGTAAGTCCAATGGGCGGCAACACCTTTATCTGCCATTTGGTCCATGTCTTCAGTACGGATCTGAACTTCTACAGGGACACCGTGTGGGCCGACAAGTGAAGTATGCAGCGACTGATAGCCATTGGCTTTGGGAATGGCGATATAATCTTTCATGCGGCTTGGGCGTGGTTTATACAGGTTATGTACCTGACCCAATACGCGGTAGCAAGTATCAAGATCATTGACTAATACGCGGAAAGCGTAGATATCCATGATTGAATGGAAGCGCTGTTCTTTATTCTTCATCTTGTTATAGATGGAGTATAAATTCTTTTCGCGACCCGATACCGATGCTGCTATTCCCGCATCATTAAGGCGACCCTCAATTTCAGCGTGAATTTTATTAATTATTTCTTTGCGATTACCACGGGCTGCTGCGACGACTTGTTTTAGGACGCGGTAGCGGTTGGGATATAACGCTTCAAAACCAAGCTCTTCAAGTTCAGATTTGATGTTATGAATACCAAGACGGTGGGCAAGCGGAGAGAATATTTCAAGGGTTTCGCGAGCAATGCGGCGGCGTTTATCAGGACGTAAAGCCCCTAGCGTGCGCATGTTATGGGTACGATCGGCAAGTTTGATCAGGATAACGCGAATATCATTCGCCATCGCCATGATCATTTTACGGAAATTTTCGGCTTGCGCTTCTTTGCGATCACGAAATTTCAGTTTATCGAGTTTAGAGACGCCATCAACCAATTCGGCAACTGTATCGCCAAAGCGGCAGGCTAAATCCTCTTTAGTGACCTCGGTATCTTCAATCACATCATGCAGCAAGGCTGCCATCAGTGTTTCAATATCAAGACGCATTTCCGCCAGAATACGGGCAACCGCAACCGGATGGATAATATAAGGCTCGCCTGTTGAACGAGTTTGGCCTTCATGGGCGTCGCGAGCAACAAGATAAGCCTGTCGAAGCACCTCAATTTGAGGCTCCGACAGGTACTTGGTTGCGACTTCTTTCAGGCTATCAAAAAGATACAATGCCTGGTTTCCTGATTAACGGTGATGGTCGCCAGCAATCGCACTAACAGCTGCTAATTCAGCTGCTTCTTGCTCTTGCAGTTCCTGACGCTCGCGAGCATCAAGGATATCTTTAGTAATTAGGCCTTCTTCGATTTCACGAAGGGCAATTACTGTGTATTTGTCGTTTTCTTCAGGAACCAATGGATCCTTACCGCCGGTTTGCATTTGACGTGCGCGGCGAGCAGCAATTTGGATCAGATCGAAACGGTTGCCAATTTTATCAACAGCGTCTTGAACGGTTACGCGTGCCATGGAGGACTCCAGTGGTTATTAAATTAGGAATAAAAAATCGTACAAAATAACTTACTGATCTGCTAGTAGCGCAGTCAACATGCTTCTATATTTAGCAGTTTGCTTGTCTTGCTTCAATCGTTCTGCGCGAATAATTGCTTTAAAGTCAATTAATGCGACATCGAAATCGTCATTAACGATCACATAATCGTATTCGTTATAGTGTGAGATTTCTGAACGTGCTTCTTCCATACGACGGGCAATAACAGTATCACTGTCTTGACCGCGGGTATTAAGTCGACGCTCCAATTCCTCTTTTGAGGGAGGCAGGATAAACAAGCTTTTAGCGGCTGGCATTAGTTTGCGGATTTGACGCGCACCTTGCCAATCGATATCTAAAAAGACATCAATGCCTTTATTCAATTGCTGCTCAATCCAAGGACGAGAAGTACCATAATAATTGCTAAACACTTCGGCATGCTCAAGAAAAGCATTTTGTTCTACCAAGTCGGTAAATTCTTCTACGCTAACGAAATTGTAATGAACGCCGTTTTCCTCGCCCGGGCGCATGCCGCGAGTCGTATGGGACACGGATACTTTCATGTCATAGGTCGGGTTAGTTTCAAGAAGGGCATTAATCAAACTTGATTTTCCAGCACCACTTGGGGCCGACACGATGTATAGAGTACCTTTGCTCATTGCCTATTTTCACTCAGTGATAGAAGGGCGCGAAGATTATCACGATCTGCGCATAATTGAAATTAGCTGATTGCTTGAAAATTCATCTTTTTTATTGTGCCAATATAACTTAAGCCTAGTTGGCTTTAATGATATTTCATAATAAGGCTAAATTTTCAAACAACTTCTCAAGGTGCACAGTGCTACCTTGAGAAGGTTGAGTCAGAGTTATTTACTCGATGTTCTGGATCTGTTCACGCATTTGTTCGATTAATACTTTCAGTTCAACGGCAGAGGCTGTGACGTCAGTATTGATCGATTTCGATGCCAATGTGTTTGATTCACGGTTAAATTCTTGCATCATAAAATCAAGACGACGACCACATGCGCCACCTTTTGCTAGAATTTTGTTGGTTTCTTTTACATGTGAATCTAAACGATCAAGCTCTTCGGCAACATCACTTTTTTGTGCCAGCATGATCAGCTCTTGCTCAATGCGGTTGTTATCAAGATCGACTTTGGCTTCATCAAGACGCGACATAATACGCTCACGTTGCCAAACCATAATTTGTGGCATAAGTGTACGTACTTTGATCGCTTCTGTTGAAATTGCCGCTAAACGCTGGTCAATTAGCTGCTTCATGTTATCGCCTTCGCTGGCGCGTGCGGCAATGAAATCATCCATTGCTAATTCAAATCCAAGCAATAAATCTTTATTTATTGCATCAAGATCTTGTTCCGGCGCTTCCATCACACCTGGCCAATTAAGCACTTGGAATGGACCAATGTTACCTTCACCGGCAGTTTCTGTAACCCAACGAGCAGCATTGATTACTTGCTTTGCTAATGCTTCATTGATGGTTAGTTCGGTATTGGCTGCAGTGTTAGCTTCATAACGAAGGTTGCATTCAACTTTACCGCGCGCTAAACGTTTACGAAAACGCTCACGTAATACCGGCTCAAGGCTACGGAATTGCTCTGGCATACGGATATAGGTTTCAAGATAACGTTGGTTTACTGAGCGGATTTCCCACACAGCAGTGCCCCAGTCGCCTTTTATTTCGCGACGGGCGTAGGCAGTCATACTATGGATCATTGGCTTGTGGCCCTTAGGTTATGATGGTTGCGACGGCTAAACTTAGCGTGGTTAACGGTAAGTCTGGTCTTTTAATAACGATTGAGGTGCGTCGTAACCGAGTTCTATCATTATATGCGAAATCACACATTGTGGGCTACTGCTGTAAATGCAAAACAAGGTTGAATGTATCGTTTAAGCGGCGGGTTTCTCGTGCACTGGGATTGAGATGTCGCTATAATCGCTGGTTAATATCATCCAGCCAAAGGGAAATCCCGATGCGTCCAAGCGGAAGAAGTGCCACTCAGGTACGTCCAATCACTATTACTCGTAACTACACAGCCCATGCTGAAGGTTCAGTATTGGTTGAATTTGGCAACACCAAAGTAATTTGTACTGCCAGTGTTGAAGAAAATGTGCCGCGTTGGCTTAAAGGTAAAGGCCAAGGTTGGGTGACTGCAGAATATGGCATGCTACCACGCGCAACGCATACCCGTAATCGTCGTGAAGCCGCAAGTGGTAAGCAAGGCGGTCGCACTATGGAAATTCAACGTTTGATTGCACGTAGTTTACGCGCAGCGGTTGATTTGAAAGTGCTTGGTGAGCAGATGATCACGGTTGACTGTGATGTGATTCAAGCTGATGGTGGTACACGTACCGCGTCTATCACTGGCGCAATGGTTGCTTTAGTGGATGCGATTAATTATATGCTTGAAAAAGGCATGATTAAGAAAAACCCACTTAAAGGGATGGTTGCTGCAGTCTCGGTTGGTATCTATAAAGGTGAGCCAATTTGCGATCTTGAGTACCTTGAAGATTCAGCGGCTGAAACTGATATGAATGTGGTCATGACCGAAGACGGTAAGATGATTGAGATTCAAGGTACTGCCGAAGGTGAGGCGTTCAGTCATGAAGAGTTGCTGGCAATGCTAGCGCTGGCGAAAGACGGCATAACCGATATTATTTCGATGCAGAAACAAGTATTAGAAAATTGATTATTAAGCGGTTCCTATTAAGGAGCCGCTTTTTTTTATCTAAATTTTATGGGCTAGAGGAATAGCCATAATTTTTAGCAGCAACAGTTTTACACGTTAAGAGGTGTAAAGGTTGTTTCCATTTCAACATTGTAAAACACGAAAGTCGTTTAAGGAGTCACAATGAAAGCATATCAGCGTCAGTTCATCGAATTTGCCCTAGAAAAAGGCGTATTAAAATTTGGTGAGTTTACATTGAAATCGGGTCGTAATAGTCCGTATTTCTTTAATGCGGGTTTATTTAATACTGGTCGTGATCTTGCGCGTCTAGGCCGTTTTTATGCTGAAGCATTGGTTGACGCAAAGATTGAATTTGATGTGTTATTTGGTCCGGCTTACAAAGGGATCCCAATTGCAACTACCACAGCGGTTGCATTAGCGGATCATCACGATGTTGATACGCCATATTGCTTTAATCGTAAAGAAGCAAAAAATCACGGTGAAGGTGGCAATCTTGTCGGTAGCGATCTTGTGGGTCGTATTATGTTGGTTGATGATGTGATCACCGCTGGCACGGCGATCCGTGAGTCAATGGAAATCATTAAAGCTAACGGCGCTGATCTAGCGGGTGTGTTAGTGGCGATTGATCGCCAAGAAAAAGGCCAAAGCGAATTATCTGCAATTCAAGAAGTTGAGCGTGATTTTGGTTGTGCGGTGATTTCAATTGTGTCGTTAGGCGATGTGGTGACGTACTTAAGCGAGCAAGCAGGTATGGAACAACATTTAGCGTCAGTAACGGCATACCGGACGCAATACGGGGTCTAATGACAACGTTAGCCTAATGGTTATTACTGACAAAAAAGCGAGGGTCAATGTGAATTGACCCTCGCTTTTTTTGAGCTTAAATATGCTGATATGTATCAGTTGTTGGTTTGGTTAACCTAACTGACCGCTAAGCAGTTGCCAATATTCATCAAAATTTTCGGTTGGCTTATATTTAAAGCTTGAACGAACATAACGACTTAAACTGCCTTCAACTTGACCGAGTAACTGCGCGGCTAAAATGGATTCATCAACAGGAAAGCCTTTGCCCTCACGCAATTTACGCTCTTTAAGGATTTGACGTAATTGTGATTCAATACGTTCAAATAATTGATTGATACGTGACTGTAAGCGATCTTGTTCAAACATTAGCGCATGACCGGTCATGATACGACTTAGTCCTGGGTTGCGTTCACCAAACATTAATATCAGTTGTAGCACCATACGCAGACGCGTAAGGGTGTCTTTTTCGTCATCAAGAATACGGTTAATACGGGTGGTAATTGAATCTTCGATAAATTCAATCAGGCCTTCAAACATCCGTGCTTTACTTGGGAAGTGACGATAGAGTGCAGCTTCCGAGACCCCAACATTAGCCGCTAGCATTTTGGTGGTAATACGTTGGCTTCCTTGATTTGATTCCAACATATGAGCAAGACACTGAAGTATCTCTTCGCGGCGATTGCTTTTTTTGGTGCCAGCCATGAATTATCGTTCCTTTGCAAAATGAGACTGTCCATGGACAGCATGAAACCCGCCTATCTTAGCGATGCCATTGCGTCGTGAAAAGCGCAGGATGGTAAATGTATGCAGTTTATCAGTAAAAAAAGCGCCACCTTCAATAGTTGCGCTTTGTGTTTGATCGTTATCGGTTATTTTAGCATCAAAATAAATTCATACGGCAGGGGTATAAAGAGTATTTATGAATTGTAATTAACTTATTGACGACCTGAGTGACCAAAACCACCTTCGCCACGATGACTTGCATCGTCAAAATCAGTCACGATATTAAATTGTGCTTGTACCACTGGTAGAAAAACTAGCTGCGCAATACGATCACCCGGTTCGATAGTAAACGTGCTATCACCGCGGTTCCAGACCGACACCATTAACTGACCTTGATAGTCAGAATCAATCAGACCCACTAAATTACCCAAAACAATACCGTGTTTATGACCAAGACCTGAGCGCGGTAAAATCGTTGCCGCTAGATTAGGGTTGCCAATATGGATCGCTAAACCGGTTGGCACTAAATGGGTTTCACCCGGTGCAACGGTTAATGCTTGATCAAGACACGCACGTAAATCAAGTCCAGCAGAACCTGTAGTGGCATAAGCGGGCAATGGAAACTCGGTTCCAACACGGGGGTCAAGAATTTTAAGATCGATAGTATTCATAATAATGCTCTAGTGCGTGGCGTGTTGATAAAGGGCAACAATTTCGGCAACTAATTGCTGACCAAGATCGGCTTTAGTGGCTAATGGTAATGTTTTATCACCGTTAGGCCAGTATAAATGGAGTGCGTTAGTGTCGCTATTAAAGCCTTGTCCTTGTATGGAGACATCATTAGCACAAATAAGATCAAGATTTTTAGCCGCCAGTTTACCACGGGCATAATGCTCAACATCTTGCGTTTCCGCAGCAAAACCTACCGTAAATGGACGTTGTGCGGTGAGTGCTGCGATAGAAGCTACAATATCTGGATTTTTCACTAGCTGAATCACCATCTCATTATTGCCGTCTTGTTTTTTCATTTTTTGATTCGCAACGTGGGCTGGACGGAAATCAGCTACAGCAGCACAGGCAATAAAAATGTGGTTATTAATCGCATGATCTAATGCGGCTTGGTGCATCTCTGTCGCACTATTGATATCAATTCGAGTGACACCCGCTGGGGTTGCAAGATTAACCGGACCACTAATTAAGGTCACGTTAGCGCCCCGTTTAGCTGCGGCTGCTGCAATCGCAAACCCCATCTTTCCTGAGCTGTAATTACTTAAATAACGTACTGGATCAATCGCTTCACGAGTTGGGCCGGCGGTGATCACAATGTTTAGTTCACTAAGATCGGGTTGTTGAAAGAAGTCTTCACAGTGGTGAACTAATTGCATCGGTTCCAGCATTCGTCCTGGACCCACATCGCCACACGCTTGTTCACCGCTGGCAGGTCCCCATAAGGTAAAGCCACGACGTTGCAGTGTGGCAAGATTTTCTTGGGTGGCAATATTGCGGTACATCTGTTGATTCATGGCGGGTGCGACAGCAATTGGTGCATCCGTTGCTAAACACAACGTTGACAGTAAATCATTGCCCATGCCGGCACTGATACGGGCAATCAAATCTGCAGTTGCGGGTGCTAATAAAACCAAGTCTGCCCATTTTGCTAATTCAATATGACCCATTGATGCTTCGGCAGAAGGGTCTAGAAGGCTACTTGAAACGGGATTGCCCGATACCGCTTGCATGGTTAGTGGTGTAATGAATTCTTGTGCTGCCTGAGTCATCACAACTTGGACGTGTGCGCCGCGTTCAATTAAACGGCGAGTAAGCTCTGCGCATTTATAGGCAGCGATACCGCCGCTAATGCCGAGAAGGATTTTTTTTCCTGCCAGTGTTTGCATGGTTTTGCCTGTGTGTAGAAGCCAATAAATATTGTGGATACGATAGCATCAAACCTATAAACGGTCATTGGCTGCAATTCACAGTTTAATCTTTAGGGGGTGATCATTCCGAGGTTCTGTCGCTGTAAGACAGGGTATAAACCATAAACTTTGGAGACGCTTTCAAGGAACATTGGTTGTTGGGTTGTATAAAAGCGATAGCCTGTTTTGCTAGTGACATACCAATATAGGAGAGAATATGTCGCTTAAGCAATTGCCATTAGCGTCGCGTCCACGAGAAAAACTATTATCTCATGGTTGTGATGCGCTCACTGATGCTGAATTATTAGCTATTTTTTTACGAACGGGAATAAAAGGCATGAATGCGTTGGAACTGGCAACGTATTTATTGCAAGAATTTGGCTCATTACGAGCATTGCTTGGTGCAGATAAAGAAACTTTTTGTCAGGTAAAAGGCTTGGGTCCGGCAAAATTTGCACTTTTGCAGGCTGTTTTGGCGCTGGGTGAGCGATATTTAGAAGAAATTTTAAAAAAAGATAACGCGCTCACAAACCCACAAAATACCCGTCAATATTTGGTGAAAAAATTACGCCATAAACAGCGCGAAGCCTTTTATATCCTATTCCTAGACAACCAGCACCGAGTCATTACTGGGGAGGTGTTATTTGAAGGAACACTCGATTGTGCGAGTGTTTATCCACGTGAAGTTGTAAAAAGATCGCTAGAACTTAATGCAGCAGCGTTAATTTTAGCGCATAATCACCCATCAGGCGTTGCTGAACCTAGTCAGGCTGACCATCGAATAACCCGCAAGATCAGCGATTCGCTGGCTCTAGTTGATATTCGTGTTCTGGATCATTTTATTGTCGGCGAGGGAGATATAATTTCCTTTGCTGAGCGCGGTTGGCTATAAAATAGACAATTTTCGGTAAAAAAAGTGAGAAAGGATCTGCTCGGGACTTGAGCAACTGGTTTTGACTTAGTATAATGCGCGACCTTTGATAGCTGTGGTTATATGTAAAATTGAATTTTACATTAAATTTCCATGGTAGATATCGAGCGAAACGATTTGGAGAAGACAGTAATGTCCCGAGTATGCCAAGTAACTGGTAAGCGTCCTGTAACGGGTAACAACCGTTCACACGCACGTAATGCCACCAAGCGTCGTTTTCTGCCGAACCTGCAAACTCATCGTTTCTGGGTAGAAAGCGAAAAACGCTTCGTTAAACTACGTCTTACTGCTAAAGGTATGCGTATCATTGATAAGAAAGGTATTGATATCGTTCTTGCAGAGATGCGTGTCCGCGGCGAGAACGTTTAGAGGAATTTGAACAATGGCTAAAGGCATTCGTGAGAAGATCCGTCTAGTATCATCAGCTGGTACAGGCCACTTCTACACTACCGATAAGAACAAGCGCAACATGCCAGGCAAATTTGAGATCAAGAAATTTGATCCAGTAGTTCGCCAGCACGTGCTTTACAAAGAAGCTAAAATCAAGTAATTGATTTTAAATTTTTTGATAAAAACCCAGCCTAGCTGGGTTTTTTTATATTTAAAATTCCACATACTTTTCCTGCTTTCCTGCTTTCCTGCTTTCCTGCTTTCCTGCTTTCCTGCTTTCCTG
>CAMQXY010000035.1 GCA_947039005.1 uncultured Photobacterium sp. | reverse complement strand
TAACCGCTTTGTCGATACCGCGCTTAAGATCCATTGGGTTCATACCCGCAGCAACCGCTTTTAGACCTTCAGCGATAATCGCTTGTGCAAGTACGGTTGCTGTTGTTGTACCGTCGCCCGCAGCGTCATTCGCTTGTGAAGCCACTTCTTTAACCATTTGTGCGCCCATGTTTTGGAACTTATCTTCCAATTCAATTTCACGCGCTACAGAAACACCATCTTTAGTGATAGTTGGTGCACCAAATGATTTATCTAGTACAACATTACGACCTTTAGGACCTAATGTTACTTTTACCGCATCAGCTAGAATGTTAACACCCTCTAGCATTTTAATTCGTGCGTCGTTACCAAACTTAACGTCTTTAGCAGCCATCTTAGGATTTCCTTTCTTAATTTTTAATTTAATGTGATCGGATTATTCAACGATTGCCATAATGTCATTTTCAGACATGATAAGAACTTCTTTACCGTCAATTTTTTCAGTTTTAGTGCCGTAGCCTTCTGCAAAAATAACCACATCGCCAACTTGTACATCAAGCGGTTGAATCGTGCCATTTTCAAGAATGCGACCTTTACCTACTGCAAGGATTTTACCGCGAGTAGATTTTTCAGCTGCAGAACCAGTTAACACGATGCCACCGGCAGACTTAGATTCAACTTCTTGGCGTTCAACGATAACACGGTCGTGTAAAGGACGAATGTTCATTGGTCGTCTCTCCTGATAATTAAGGTAATGTCCATGATTTGAAGTCATCAAGCTCTCACTCGTATGACTTCTATATGGGTAAGATGTTGGGTCTAATTTCTAAATCGCAAGGTTTAGGCGGTTTTTTTTTGTTATTTATTTGAGAAATTTTGCCCGATCACACACTTTGCATTAGGGTATGCAAGCATCCTTATTTTGAGACCATTATGGCAACACTACCCAAGTCAGATAAACATGGATTATTATCGGCCCCAATTCCTGATGCATTACGTCGTTTAGCCGTGCCTATGGTGTTTGGCATGATTGCGATTTTAATGTTTAATTTAGTCGATACTTTTTTCATTTCACGCTTGGGCACAAATGCACTCGCAGCGGTAAGTTTTACTTTTCCAGTCACCTTTGGTCTTAACTGCATCACCATGGGGATGAACGTCGGTATTTCGACCAGTATTGGACGCATGCTGGGTCAAGGTGATAGTCACAGTGCTGCTCGGATCACTACTCATGGGCTATTACTCAGCCTGCTATTAATGATTATCGGCTCCAGTATTGGCTTGCTCACCATTAAGCCATTATTCACCTTAATGGGAGCATCAGCTGAATTACTGCCGATCATCGAACAGTATATGACAGTGTGGTACATCGCGATCCCTTTACTGGTGATCCCAATGGCGGGTAATAGTGCCATTCGCGCTACCGGCGATGCTAAAAGTCCGGCTAAGATCATGGTGATCGCGGGAATTATAAACGGTCTATTAGATCCGCTATTGATCTTTGGTTATGGATCTTTTCCTGCTTTAGGCGTAAAAGGCGCAGCCATTGCCAGTGGTATTAGTTGGGTATTTGCACTTATTGCTTCGTTATATCTACTTTACCATCGCGAAAAATTACTGATCTTGCCGCAATGGCGATCATTGAAAAACGATTGGCAACAAATTTTACATATTGGTGTGCCTGCAGGTTTATCAACGGCACTCAATCCACTGTCAGGGGCGTTATTAATGGCGTTGCTAGCCAGTCAAAGTACCGCCTCAGTTGCCGCTTATGGTGCCGCAATGCGGGTCGAATCATTATTAGTGATTGTGATGATGGCGCTTGGCTCAGCATTAATGCCGTTTATGGCCCAAAACTTAGGCGCACAAAAACCGCAGCGGGCGTTTAGCGCACTCTTTACTGCTATGCATTTTGCGCTTGGATTTCAGTTGCTGGTTTTTATTGCGATGGTGCCATTAAGCATGCCTTTAGCGGCGCTGTTCTCTAAAGATAGTGTGGTTCAAAATCAATTGTGGCATTACTTATTAGTGGTGCCTGCCAGTTATGGATTACAGGCAATTTGTATGCTGTTAATTAGTGCCCTTAATGCCTTACATAAAACCATTTATGCACTGTGTTGGAATCTGCTGCGACTATTTGTGTTATTACTGCCAGCAGCATGGATTGGCAGTTATCTTTATGATACTGAAGGACTATTTATTGGCATTGCAGTCGCCAATATAATCAGTGGTATTGGGGCTTATTGTTATGCCTATAAACTTCGAAAAAACCTACTTTCAATGCCAACATTAATATGAACAGCATGAATAAAAAAAGCAGCCATGGCTACTTTTTTTATTTGCTAAATTTCAGCTATATCGATGTTACATTTAAGGCAGACGAGGATTAGAATTGTTATTATTATGGTCATCCTTACGTTCAAACTCACCATCAAACACATCACCATTGGCTGCATCTTTTGAATGAGTATGATGTGAAAAACCACCACCGAATTGATTAAAACTATTTTTCAAGGTTACTTTTTGCATTAATAGTCGCGCGACCTTAGCCCGTGACGGTGGCAATAATAATACTAACCCTAACGCATCGGTCATAAATCCTGGGGTTAATAATAATACTCCAGCCACGGCTAACAACATCCCTTCAATGATTTCTTGGGTGGGCATTTCACCTTGTTGCAGCTTCTTCTGAACGGAGGTTAAGGTTGCAATACCTTGGCTTCTCACTAACGATGCCCCAATAACTGCCGTTAAAAAAACGATCGCTATCGTTGGCCATAGCCCTAATAAGCCACCCACCTGAATGAATAAGCCAATTTCAACCATTGGCACCACAATAAACAGTAACATTAACAGTGGAAACACAAACAACCCCTTTGATTAAATTATTTTATGCTGGCGCATAACACTCAACATTACCTGATTATTGGTCTAATTACTCACTACAAATTTTATTAACACATCGAAAAGTGTTAACAAATAATACAAGATCAGAATTTGAATCTGATCCCAAAACAGCCATCCTCTTTTCTACATTTTATTCACATATTGTCATTTTTATTCATTTTACGAGCAAAATAACGTGCCACTGTTAACAGAAAGTGTGAAAGAGATCGCGTTTCTGTGCAAAGATTAACAAGCTGTCTTAAAAAGTGATCTGGATTATGTTTTTAGCGCTTGAGGGGAGTATTATCGGCATCAATTAAGGTGTCAGGTATGATCATCTCACCACAATTTTGCGACAATGGATTATCGCTACAGTTGTTGGTTTACTTATTGATTTTAATTATAAAGATTTGCTAAGGGCTATATTATGTCTCAGATGATTGATCTTGAAAAAAATAAAGCAACACTGAATGTTGCAACGCGTATCGAAGAAGATCTACTTGGCGAACGTCATGTTCCTGCGGATGCTTATTGGGGTATTCACACTCTACGTGCAATTGAAAATTTTAATATTTCAAACACAACAATTTCTGATGTTCCTGAATTTGTACGTGGCATGGTATTTACAAAAAAAGCAGCAGCAATGGCCAACAAAGAACTTGGCGCAATTCCTTCAGATATCGGTAATTACATTGTTCAGGCATGTGATCTTATTCTTGATACTGGCCGTTGTATGGACCAATTCCCATCGGACGTTTACCAAGGTGGCGCTGGCACATCAGTCAACATGAACACCAACGAAGTTATTGCGAACCTTGCACTTGAAATAATGGGTGAAGAAAAAGGGCGCTACGATATCGTTAACCCTAATGATCACGTCAACAAGTCACAATCAACTAACTGTGCTTACCCTACTGGTTTCCGCGTTGCTGTTTACAACAGCATCATCAACATGTTGGAAGCATTAGATTACTTAAAAACTGCATTTGATGTTAAAGCGACTGAATTTGCTGGCATACTTAAAATGGGACGTACCCAACTTCAAGACGCTGTGCCAATGACTGTTGGTCAAGAATTCCATGCGTACGGCGTATTACTAAAAGAAGAAATTAAAAACCTTCAATACACTGCGCAACTACTACTTGAAGTTAACCTAGGTGCGACAGCGATCGGTACTGGTCTAAACGCGGCAACGGGTTACCAACAGCTATCAGTTCAACGCCTAGCTGAAATCACAGGTCTACCTGTTGTTGCTGCAGAAGATTTAATCGAAGCAACATCAGACTGTGGCGCTTATGTAATGGTTCACGGTGCACTAAAGCGTACTGCAGTTAAACTGTCTAAAATTTGTAACGACTTACGTTTACTTTCTTCTGGCCCACGTACAGGTCTAAACGAAATTAATCTACCTGAAATGCAAGCGGGCTCTTCTATCATGCCAGCTAAAGTAAACCCTGTTATCCCTGAAGTGGTTAACCAAGTTTGCTTTAAAGTAATTGGTAATGACACTACAATTACTTTTGCAGCAGAAGCTGGTCAATTACAGCTAAACGTAATGGAGCCAGTGATTGGCCAAGCAATTTTTGAATCAATCAGTTTATTGAAGAACGCTTGTATCAACTTACGTGATAAGTGCATCGAAGGTATTACAGTTAATAAAGAAGTCTGTGAAAGCTACGTCTTTAACTCTATCGGTATCGTGACTTACCTAAACCCATTCATTGGCCACCATGAAGGTGACATTGTGGGTAAAATTTGTGCAGAAACAGGTAAGAGCGTACGCGAAGTTGTACTTGAGCGTGGATTGCTGACGGCAGAGCAATTAGATGATATCTTCTCTATCGAAAACTTAATGCATCCTCAATATAAAGCTAAACGTTATAACTAAAAAACGTTAGCTCCTGAGAATACCAGCGGATTGTCATATGATTATCCGCTTTTTTTTTGAACACAAATCCACTTTTTATTTTTATATTTAACTTTTTGGGCAGGAAAATTCTATGATTGGAATTGAACTTTTTGTCGTTCTAGGCTTTATTTATTTAGGCTCAAGAATTGGCGGGATTGGTATCGGCTTTGCCGGTGGTGCAGGTGTATTGGTATTATCGTTAGTATTTGGCATACCCACCAGTGAATCACTGATCCCTATCGATGTCATTTTAATTATCATGTCAGTGATCACCGCGATTGCAGCTATGCAAACGGCCGGTGGTATGGATTGGCTAGTCGAACTTGCAGAAAACTTCTTACGTAAGCACCCAAAACGCATCACTTTCTATGCGCCTATCGTCACTTATTTGATGACAGTTTTAGCCGGAACAGGGCATACCGCTTTTTCAACATTACCTGTTATTGCTGAAGTTGCTAAAGGTCAAGGCATTCGCCCTTCTCGTCCCCTTTCTATTGCCGTTATTGCCTCTCAAATCGCGATCACTGCCTCACCTATCTCAGCTGCAGTAGTATTTTTCTCTGGTATTTTAGAGCCTGTAGGCGTGAGTTACATTACGCTACTGGCTATTTGTATTCCAACCACATTTATTGCCTGCATGGTCGGCGCTTTTGTAGCCAACTTTATGGGTTGTGAACTAAAAGATGATCCCGTTTACCAAGATCGTTTAGCCAAAGGCTTAGTTAATATTGAACAAGCAGGTAAACGTGATATTAAGCCAACCGCACGCAAAGCAACCTATATTTTCATTACTGCGATTGTATTAGTGGTTTGTTATGCCGCAGCTATCTCTCACTCTATTGGTTTAATTACTAATCCAACATTAGGCCGTAATGAAGCCATTATTGCAGTGATGCTAACCTCTGCTGCAGTAACAGTATGGGTAACCAAAATTGATGCAGCTGAAATCCCATCAGCACCAACGTTCCGCTCAGGTATGACAGCCTGTATTTGTGTGCTGGGTGTAGCATGGTTAGGCGCAACCTTTGTTAATGCTCACGTTGATAGCATTAAAGAAGTCGCGGGATCATTATTAAGTGGTCACCCTTGGATGCTGGCTATTATTCTGTTCTTTGCCTCAATGCTACTTTATTCACAAGGTGCAACCACAACTGCGTTAATGCCTGCGGCTTTAGCCATTGGTGTTGCTCCACTGACCATGGTTGCCTCTTTTGCGGCGGTAAGTGCTTTGTTTGTATTACCAACCTACCCAACACTACTGGCTGCGGTGGAAATGGATGACACCGGTTCAACCCGAATTGGTAACTGGGTCTTTAACCATCCATTTTTTATACCAGGTGTAGTTACCATCACGACATCGGTGACACTAGGCTTCTTATTCGGTAGTTTTATTTTATAATTGGCACTAACACTGTGTTATTAAAAAGCGGCTTTCGAGCCGCTTTTTTTTCGACTGTCATAAATAATTGCTAAGCTGATAATAGGATCTCGTAATAGTAAGAATAACCAATAACCATTACAGCAAGGATGTTTAGTAATGATCATGATAAAGATAAAATACGTTTTTTTGTACTTATTCATCACCATTATTATGATAGTGAGTGGTTACTTTTTCTTAATAAAATCGGCACCGATTGCATTAACTTTTACCCCTATCACTTCGATTGTAGAATTAAACCAAGCCCTTAAAATAGCCGCTCAACAACAACGTCCAGTATTGCTTGATGTCTATGCTGAATGGTGTTCACCGTGTATCGCATTGACTCAGAAAACATTTCCTGCGGCGAATGTTATTGAGCAACTCACTAAATTTACCCGTCTAAAAGCAGATGTTAGCGCCAATAGCGCCGCCGATATCGCCTTAATGCAACATCTTCAGGTCATCGGTTTTCCCAGTTTATTGTTTTGGGATAATCAAGGTAATTCATTACCACAAGCAAAGATAAGCGGCTTTATTAATGCTGAGACATTTAGCCGCCACTTACAACAACCGTTTATTTTTCCAAGGCCGTCATCAGCCTCACAAAATAACCCGCAATAACAAAGGAAATTACAAAAGCGAGTGCTCAAGCACGATCAAGATCCAATCTCAACCGTGACTAAATTGCACCTTTGTTACTGAAATGTTAGCGTAAAGTACTAATAACTAGAATAGGCTCAACTATGGACGTTCAATACACCATCGTTATCGCCGATGATCATCCATTGTTTCGTAATGCTCTCTTTCAATCGATAAATATGGCTATCAGCGGTGCCAATCTCCTAGAGGCGGACTCGCAAAATTCTTTATTTTCATTGTTAGAAAAAACCGATGATGTCGACCTATTATTACTTGATCTGAAAATGCCAGGATCTAATGGCATGTCAGGGCTTATTCAATTACGCCAACAATATCCTGAGCTAGCGATTGTGGTCATATCTGCCAGCGAAGAAGACTGTGTTGTTCAACAAGTTTATAATCATGGCGCATTTGGCTTTATTCCAAAATCCAGTGATATACACTCGTTATTAAGCGCCTTAAAACAAATTCTTAATGGTGAACCTTATTTTCCGACCACCATCACTCCCAATGATCATCATCAACAACTTGCGACTAAAATTGCCGCGCTAACACCACAGCAATATAAAGTATTAACCATGCTGACCGAAGGCTCACTCAACAAACAAATAGCCTATGACCTGAGTGTCTCTGAAGCGACAATCAAAGCGCATATGACGGCAATTTTTCGCAAGTTAGACGTTAAAAATCGCACCCAAGCGGTGATTTTATTGCAACAGTTAGAAATCGATTAACCCACCAAACAAAGCCATCTTATCTCAAGATAACGTTGCCTTTACCTCAATAATGACGCTCATCTTTAGCGTCATTTTACGTTACGGGTTTATTTTACGGTGCGGGTATTAAGCACTGATTTAATATCACCCGTAATTTTAGTGGTTTTACAGGCTTGCTTAAGAAGCTAAAACCATGGTCCTGAATCATCGTTTGATTGTCAGTTAACTGATCAGCACTGATCACTACCCCTTTAAAATGCGATCCCAATTGCGTTCGACACCACAATAGAATCTCCAATCCCGTTTGCTGCTTGGCAAGATGATAATCACTTAAGATTGCGTCTGGTTGCCAACCGTCACTGAGGACTTGTCTTGTTTGCACTTTATTTTTAGCAATCCGCACCTCACACTGCCATTGCTCTAATAGCGTCATCATCGCCACTAAGATCTTTGCTTCATCATCAATACAGAGCACCTTTAACCCCGCCAATGGCGCACGAGTTGAATGAGGTAATAACGCTGTTTTTAATGGCAACATTGGTGCAGAACTACGTACAACAGCTAATGAAAATACAGTACCTTGCTGAGGCCATGAACGTAACCCTAGTGGATGATCTAATACTCGTGAAATACCGCGTGCAATCGCTAACCCCAACCCTAAGCCATGTTCTGCACCCGTTTGATCCATTCGAGTAAATTCATCAAAAATATCCGCTTGTTTTTCAGTTGGAATACCGGGGCCATTATCCCACACCTCAATCAAGAGTCGCTCACCACGACGACGTACCCCCAATAACACTCGCCCTTTAGGATTGTAACGAAAAGCATTGGTTAAAAAGTTTTGTAACGCTCGCCGCAATAATTTACTGTCAGAAAGGATCACCGCTTCACTCATTACGACCTTAAAATCAATCTGCTGCTGTTGAGCTAACACCCCAAATTCAGCTTGTAATACACTTAAAATATCGCTCACGCGTAACGGCACAATATGAGCTGCCAACTTGCCAGCTTCTAAGCGAGAAACATCCAATAAGTCACCAATTAAATCTTCAGCTGCACTTAATGCGCTGGTGATATGAGCCGCCAAACGAGCGCTTTGCTGACCCTCACTGACTTCAACTAATGATGATGAGAATAACCTCGCCGCATTAAGTGGTTGCATTAAATCATGGCTTACCGCTGCCAAAAATCGACTTTTAGAACGGGCTTGTGATTCTGCTTGTTGCGTTGCTATCACCAACTGCTGATTGAGTTGTTCTAATTGCTGAGTACGTTTTTGAACGCGTGCTTCAAGGTTTTCATTGGACTCTTTCAGTGCCGCTTCTGCTTGACGAAAAACGGTAATATTACTAAAACTCATCACAAACCCGCCGCTAGGCATCGGGTTACCTTGAACTTCAATTACCTGACCATCAGCGCGCACCCGTGATGAAGTATGGGCGGTTCTTTGCTGTAGATGTTGGACTCGTTTGATCACATGCCGCTCAGGATCCCCCTCACCACATAATCCTTGTTGTGCGTTATACCGAATCACGTCAGCAATGGGTCGCCCCACTTGAATGAGCCCAGCAGGAAAGGTAAATAATTCTAAATAACGCTGATTCCATGCCACCAGCCGCAACTGTTTATCAACCACAGCAATGCCTTGGTTAATATGCTCAATCGCTCCTTGTAATAGGCCGCGGCTAAAATCAAACATCTCTGACGCTTCATTAACAATGGTCGCGACATCTTCTAATTGCATATCACGCCCACGCAATGCAGATGTAAGCACCAACTTCGCCGATGCTTCTCCAAAAACAGAGGCTAATACTTTTTCAGTGTGTGCAATGATAGCGGGGGATGCTTGTTGATCTGCGAGCAACTGACATTGTTGCTGCTGTGAAAATTGGCTAAAAGCTTGCTGTATACGTTTACGACCAACAAACCTTGCCGCTAATATTTCAAGCTCCATCACTGTTATTATTGCATCCATTATCAACGCCTCTTAATTATCCCCTCTCACTGTAACGGAGTTCTTAACCTTGGCTCAATCGACGCTGATCACAAATATTAGGGTAACGTTAATATTGTTATTACGCGGGCAGGGGTAACATTTAGACAAAAAAAAGCGCACCTATGATTAATAGATACGCTTAACATCACCGTTATTATTATTTATCTAATACTTAATTTATTTGTGGCGTTAATGGCTGCGGTTGCTTACCCGGTAACGGTAAACGAATAAAGAACACTGGCACTGCCATTACAGCCATTATCCAGAACACATCAGCGCCCCAATCACCATAAATCCAACCACTGATCGACGTTAAAATAGCCATTACAGCCCCTAACGGAATCGCGTTATACAACGACTGCAGAGCCACCATATGATTACTTGGTGAACGCTCGATATAACGGATTGCCGCTAAGTGAGCCGCAGCAAATGTCACGCTGTGTAATGACTGCACCGCAAACATTGCCCATTGATCAGTAATGGTCGCGGTTAGCCCCCAACGCACTAACACACCCACCGCCGCTAAACGGAACATATTGTTAATCGACCAATTTGCGAATAAGCGCTTACTTACTAGAAACATCCCAACTTCAGCGGCAACACTGAAACTCCATAAATAACCAATCATGGATTCATCAAAGCCAATTTTTTGCCAATAAATCGAACTAAAGCCATAATAAGCAGCGTGACTGCCCTGCAACAACGCCGCAATTAACATTAATTTAATCACTGAACTATCGCGTAAAATATGCATTAATGCAGGGCGAGCTTGTTGATGACTATTGACATCAACTGGCATGACAATCGGATTACGAGCAGCCATGATTTGTGCAAAGCTTAAGCCCGCTAAAGCAACCCATGGAATAATATCGGCACCATAACGCTGAGCGCATAAACCCACCACTGTCGAACCAGCAATAAAAGCAATGGAACCCCATAAACGGGTACGACCATAATCTAAATGGCCTTCTTTGGCATAATGGTTAGTAATGGCATCTGAAATGGGCACAATCGGCCCTGCGGATAAATTAAATAAAACGGTTACTGCCGCCAATGCCCATAAATTCCCCCCGCAGACAATATAAATAATACATGCCACCAGCCCAAGCAATGTAAAACCACGCAGCGCAGGAATTAAATGCTCTACTTTATGAATTCGAGGCGTGATCACTAAATTAGCAATACAGCGCACCGCAAAACCTAATCCTAATAGCAACCCGATATCTGAGTCATTGACCCCTACATGTTTAAACCAAATCGCCCAAAAGGGTAAATACACCCCGTAAGAAAAGAAAAAACCCAATAGATATTGGGATGTCCAGCCATAAGGCTTACTTTTAAACATAATAGATCTCAAAATGTGGTAGATGAAAAACTAAGCTATTATGCCGTAAATCAACCACTACTCCGTAATGATTCGGGGGTCTTTATTCGTAAATAACAAACATTTACAAGCCAATTGCGATCATTATCACACTCAGTTTTATCTTAATGGCTAACTTGACAATTAAGACAGCGCACAAAAATTAATGTAACATTCATGCAACACAAAAAACATCCCACCTTAGCCTCGTTCTCATCCTAAAGTCTAATTGTCGTTAATCAAATAATCCCTCACCTTAACTACCAATAAAGTCTAAGTCGTTGTTTTATTAAATATTAAAAACATCAATACCAAGCAGGAAAAGAACCCAAGGAGAACAAGGATGAGTGAGGTTCATATTTATCCGGTCAATAGTGCAATTGCCGCCAATGCCCATATCAATGATGACCAATATCGTGAGATGTACCAACAATCAACCATAAATCCCCAAGGTTTCTGGCGTCAACATGGACAAATCCTTGATTGGATCACTCCTTATACAAAGGTGAAGAACACCTCATTTGATAGCGGTCATGTCAGTATTAAATGGTTTGAAGATGGAGAGCTTAATGTCTCTGCCAATTGTATTGATCGTCATCTTGCTGATCGTGGCGATCAGGCCGCAATTATTTGGGAAGGTGATGATCCGAATGATGATGCAACTCTGACCTATAACGATCTTCACCAGCAGGTCTGCCAGTTCGCTAACGCCCTTAAAAGCCAAGGAGTCTGCAAAGGCGATGTGGTGTGTCTTTACATGCCAATGGTCGCAGAAGCCGCAATTGCAATGCTAGCGTGTACCCGTATTGGCGCAGTACACACCATCGTATTTGGTGGGTTCTCACCCGAAGCCCTTGCTGGCCGAATTATTGATTCCAAGGCAAAAGTCGTGATCACCGCAGATGAAGGTGTTCGTGGTGGTCGCGCGGTACCTTTAAAGCAAAACGTTGATGATGCGCTCGCTAACCCACTCGTCACCAGTATTGAAAAAGTAGTGGTATTTAAACGCACTGGCGGCAATATTGAATGGCACCATGAGCGCGATGTATGGTGGCATCAAGCAACCGCTGTCGCTTCAAGCTATTGCAAACCCGAACCCATGAACGCGGAAGATCCACTGTTTATTCTCTACACATCTGGTTCAACGGGAAAACCTAAAGGTGTATTGCATACCACTGGTGGGTATCTGGTTTATGCGACAATGACCTTTAAATATGTCTTTGATTACCAGCCAGGGGATGTTTACTGGTGTACCGCTGATGTTGGTTGGATCACCGGTCACAGTTATCTCGTTTATGGTCCATTAGCAAACGGGGCAACCACAGTATTGTTTGAAGGGGTGCCAAACTACCCATCAACCAGTCGCATGAGCGAAGTGGTTGATAAGCATCAAGTCAATATTCTCTATACTGCCCCAACTGCAATTCGTGCATTAATGGCTAAAGGTGATGAAGCTATCGCGGGAACCAAGCGTTCATCATTACGTATCATGGGATCGGTAGGCGAGCCGATAAACCCTGAAGCATGGGAATGGTATCACCGCACCATTGGTGATAGTCGCTGCCCCATTGTCGATACGTGGTGGCAAACAGAAACTGGCGGGATTCTCATTACTCCACTCCCAGGCGCTACCGCCCTCAAGCCAGGTTCAGCAACTCGACCATTTTTTGGTGTGCAACCCGCGTTGGTTGATAATGTCGGTAACATCTTAAACGGCGCAACGGACGGTAACTTGGTGATGACCGATTCATGGCCAGGGCAAATGCGTACCCTATGGGGTGATCACGAACGTTTCGAGCAGACCTACTTCTCAACCTTCCCTGGTATGTATTTTACTGGCGATGGCGCTCGTCGTGACGAAGATGGTTACTACTGGATCACGGGTCGCGTTGATGACGTATTAAATATTTCCGGTCACCGCATGGGTACCGCTGAAATTGAATCTGCGTTAGTGGCATTTGATAAAATTGCCGAAGCGGCGATAGTCGGTGTACCGCATGCCATCAAAGGCCAAGCAATTTACGCCTATATCACCCTTAATGACGGTGAATTTCCAAGCGCAGAATTACATAAGCAAGTGAAAGATTGGGTACGTAAAGAAATAGGGCCAATTGCAACCCCTGACTTCCTTCACTGGACAACAGCACTGCCTAAAACCCGTTCAGGTAAAATTATGCGCCGTATTCTACGTAAAATTGCCACGGGCGATACCGACTCGTTAGGCGATACATCGACGCTGGCAGATCCTAGTGTGGTTGATAAACTGATTGCAGAAAAACAGCAATTACTTTGAAGCTAATTAACAAAAGAAAAAAGTAATAAAATGGAATTAAAAAGACCGCAACACGCGGTCTTTTTTTATGTGGTTATTAATGATAATTTAACTCTAATTCAGCTTAGGATAAGCTACTTAACGTTAAAATATCGCGTTAACCTGTTCGATATTGATAATATTTATTGAAATAACATATTAAATAACGCAATAAATCATCTTTTTTTTAGCACCATTATCACACAGTAGTAATGACGAACAAAAACACAGTTTTATTACTAAATTCTTGCACTTAGTTGCGCTACATTGACGTAGGATAAGCGTATTCACATCTGCTAACATTCTAACAACGGCTTACACCTGTTCGCGCAAAAAGTGGTGATTAGACCAGTATTTTGCTGCGATTTGCGTTGAATTCTCTATAATTGGTTCACAATTAATGTTTAGCAGTAAAAAAACGGACACATGGAAGTCAACTTGTAGATAACCACAAGTTGGTCGAGTTTAACCTCATAAACAACTAATGAGACGTCAAGATGCCGACCGTTAAACGAATTTTACTGATTAATGGACCTAACTTAAATTTATTAGGTTTACGTGAGCCGGATCATTATGGTCATCAAACACTCACGCAACTGGTCCAGAAACTAACGATGAAGGCCGTCGATTTAGGGGTGACATTAGAACACATTCAATCAAATGCGGAACATGAGTTAATTAATGCTATTCACCAAGCTTATGCTAATGTGGATTTCATTATTATAAACCCAGCAGCGTTCACTCATACTAGCATTGCTATTCGTGATGCCTTACTTGGCGTTGCTATTCCGTTTATTGAAGTACATTTATCTAACGTTCACGCACGTGAACCTTTTCGTCATCACTCTTACTTATCGGATAAAGCAGTAGGCGTGATTTGTGGTCTCGGCCCTGACGGTTATGAATTCGCCCTACAGGCAGCGGTTAATCGCCTGCATGCAGATAGCTAACTGAACAATATATAAAGAGAAAAATAATGGACATTCGTAAAATTAAGAAGCTAATTGAACTGGTTGAAGAATCTGGTATTGCAGAGCTAGAGATTTCTGAAGGTGAAGAATCAGTTCGAATCAGTCGTAGTGTTCCCGTAACAGCTATGCCACAACAGTATGCTGTTGCCCCTATGGCTGCACCTGTTCAAGCAGCACCTGTCGTGGAAGCACCCGCAGCATTCCAAGCACCAGTAGCACCTGCTGTTGCTCCTGGTCATCAAATTCTTTCTCCAATGGTTGGTACTTTCTACCGTGCACCAAGCCCTGAAGCAAAGAATTTTGCTGAAGTTGGTCAATCAGTCAACATTGGCGACACACTGTGTATCGTTGAAGCAATGAAAATGATGAACCAAATTCAAGCAGACAAAGCAGGTAAGGTCGTCGCTATTCTTGCTCAAGAAGGCGATGCAATTGAATTCGACCAACCGCTTGTAATCATCGAGTAATCGAGGCTCCTGGCTATGTTAGATAAATTAGTAATTGCGAACCGAGGTGAAATTGCACTTCGAATTCTTCGCGCATGTAAAGAATTAGGCATTAAAACGGTTGCTGTACACTCAACCGCTGATCGTGATCTTAAGCACGTATTATTAGCGGATGAATCAGTGTGTATTGGTCCCGCTCGCAGCATTGACAGCTACCTTAATATTCCTCGTATTATCAGCGCCGCTGAAATCACGGGCGCAGTAGCGATTCACCCAGGCTACGGTTTCTTATCTGAAAATGCTGATTTTGCCGAGCAAGTAGAGCGCTCTGGCTTTATCTTTGTAGGTCCTAAAGCTGAAACAATTCGTCTAATGGGTGATAAAGTTTCAGCGATCAGCGCGATGAAAAAAGCCGGTGTACCTTGTGTTCCAGGTTCTGATGGTCCACTTGATGACGATGAAGCGAAAAACAAATCTTTCGCTAAGCGTATTGGTTACCCAGTTATCATTAAAGCCTCTGGTGGCGGCGGTGGTCGTGGTATGCGTGTAGTACGTTCTGAAAATGAACTGACTGAAGCGATTGCTATGACTCGTGCAGAAGCAAAATCTTGCTTTAATAATGACATGGTTTACATGGAAAAATACCTTGAAAATCCACGTCATATCGAAGTACAAGTACTGGCAGACGGCCAAGGTGGCGCAATCCATTTAGGTGAACGTGACTGTTCAATGCAACGTCGTCACCAAAAAGTAGTTGAAGAAGCACCAGCACCCGGTATTACCGAAGAAATGCGTAAATACATCGGTGAGCGTTGTACTCGTGCTTGTCTTGAAATCAATTACCGTGGCGCAGGTACCTTTGAGTTCCTTTATGAAAATGGTGAGTTCTACTTCATTGAAATGAACACCCGTATTCAAGTTGAACACCCTGTTACTGAAATGATAACGGGTATTGATCTAATTAAAGAGCAATTACGTATTGCGGCAGGTCAACCGTTATCATTTAGCCAAAAAGATATTCAAATTCGCGGTCACGCGGTTGAATGTCGTATTAATGCTGAAGATCCTGAGCGTTTCCTTCCTTGCCCAGGTACGATCACGCGTTTCCACTCACCAGGTGGCATGGGCATCCGTTGGGAATCTCATATCTACACTGGCTATACCGTACCGCCTTACTATGATTCAATGATTGGTAAGTTGATTGCGTATGGTGAAAACCGTGACGTTGCTATCTCACGCATGCGTAATGCATTAAGTGAAATGATCATTGATGGCATTAAAACCAATATTCCACTTCAGCAAGAAATTATGGCTGATGAAAACTTCAAAAAAGGTGGCGCTAATATCCACTACCTTGAGAAGAAGCTTGGTTTACAATAATAGCGTTATTTAATATGTAAGAAGGCTACCTAAGGGTGGCCTTTTTCATTTTTAACAGCAGCACATTTTATACGCTAGGCACTAGACATGGCATAAGCCCCTATCTTTTGCCACAATAGCGCCCTTTTTTGACGATTATCAGTGATTGTTTCAATTCACTGATCAGTCCCTTACTTATAACAACTGGAGAAACCGCATGAAAACGCTTTCTGCCCGCTACCGCCAAGCGCATAAAGAAGCGCGTTGGGCGATAGGCCTCGCGTTAGCTTATTTTCTTTGGTGGTACGTTTCGGCCTATGGGTTCGCCCCCGCCATTAATGATCTCAGCATGCCAACCCTCTATTTTGGTTTCCCATTATGGTTTTTGCTGTCATGCGTTATTGGTCCGATTGTTTTTACCATTCTGTGTGCCTTAATGGTGAAATTTATTTACCGCGATCTTCCTCTTGAAATAACTGACGATAAACCACATGAATAGCCAACTTATCATTCCTTTGGTACTGTATTTAGCCGCTGTTTTTGGCGTTGCACTCTACACCCGCCGCTTTCAAAGTAAGGGCAACTTCCTTACTGAATACCTTGTCGGTGGTCGCAGCATGGGCGGCTTTGTCCTTGCCATGACCCTTGCCGCTACTTATGCCAGCGCCAGCACCTTTATTGGCGGCCCAGGAGCAGCTTATAAAATGGGACTTGGGTGGGTATTACTCGCCATGATCCAATTACCCGCAGCATGGCTGACATTAGGTGTACTTGGCAAAAAATTTGCGATTGAATCTCGACGTCACAATGCGTTAACCCTTAATGATATTTTATATGCTCGCTACCAACACAAAGGGGTAGTAATTTTCGCCTCTTTATCACTACTATTGGCCTTCTTTGGCACCATGGTCGTGCAATTTGTTGGTGGAGCACGCTTACTGCAAACCGTCACCGGATTATCTTATACCCATGGTCTAATGTTATTTGCTATCACAGTCGGACTCTATACCACTATTGGTGGCTTTAGAGCAGTAGTCATGACAGATACCATTCAGGGGATCATGATGATCATTGGCACGATCGCGCTACTGGTCGGGATCGTTCACACTGGCGGCAGTATTGGTGCCCTTGTCACAAAGCTGCATACTATTGATCCAGCATTGGTATCACCTTATGGCCCCCACCACTTTTTAAGCCAACCGTTCATGCTCAGTTTTTGGATCTTGGTCTGCTTTGGGGTTATCGGTTTACCGCACGCGGCTGTGCGCTGCATGTCCTACAAAGACAGCCGCTCACTGCATAAAGGGATGGTGATCAGTACCATTATGGTCGCGCTGTTAATGTTTGGTATGCATTTAGCCGGTGCGCTCGGTCGTGCCATCGTGCCAAATATCGCCAGTCCCGATCAGATCATGCCAATATTAATGGTGACAGTATTACCACCAGCGGTTGCAGGGATCTTCTTAGCAGGTCCAATGGCAGCAATTATGTCGACCATTGATTCCCAGTTAATTCAAGCATCTGCAACCTTACTTAAAGATTTATATATTAATTATATCAATCCTAAAATTGCTGAAGGTGAAGCAGCTGAAACCAAGTTACCTAAATTATCATTATGGGTAACTGCTATTTTTTCAGCATTGGTTTTTGTGGCGGCAATGAATCCACCCAATATGATCATCTGGCTCAACTTATTGGCCTTTGGTAGCTTACAAGCAGTATTCCTATGGCCTTTAGTATTAGGGCTATATTGGGAAAAAGCGTCTGCAACGGGCGCTTTTGCATCAATGATTGTCGGACTCACAACTTACTTAGCGTTATCGTTAGGTAAACCTGATATGGGTGGTATGCATGCCATCGTACCGACATTAATCATTGGTTTAATCGCGTTTATTATCGGCAGCTATGCGCGCCCTAATAAATTGAAAATCGCCGACGTTAACTGATTTTTTAGTGTTAATTACGCTAACATAACCACATATTAATCAGAGAGAGCCAACCCGCTCTCTCTTTTTTTTATCGATTGTTTGCTATCTGCTAATGGGGATTGGTGAAATTTCATGCTAGACTGCGCCCCCTATGTTCAAGTAGTCACAAAATAAGCGAATAAACCATGCCTTGGATTCAAATTAAACTGAACGCTACTGCAGAGAACGCAGAAGCAATTGGCGACATGCTAATGGAAGAGACTGGTGCTCTATCCGCCACTTTCCTTGACGCACAAGACACGCCAGTTTTCGAGCCGATGCCAGGTGAAACCCGTTTATGGGGCGATACTGACGTGATTGGTTTGTATGATGCTGAAGCCGACATGGATTTCGTGCTGAACATGCTAAAAAACAGCCCACTAATTGCTGACGACTTTGCTTATAAAATCGAGCAGTTAGAAGATAAAGACTGGGAACGTGAGTGGATGGATAATTTCCACCCAATGCGTTTTGGTCGCCGTTTGTGGATTTGCCCAAGCTGGCATGAAGCACCAGAACCCGATGCAGTTAATGTATTGTTAGACCCAGGTTTAGCATTTGGTACTGGTACTCACCCAACCACATCATTGTGTCTTGAGTGGTTAGACGGTCAAGATCTAGTTGGTAAAACCATCATCGATTTTGGTTGTGGTTCAGGTATTTTAGCCATTGCTGCACTTAAATTAGGCGCAGCAAAAGTGATCGGTATTGATATCGACCCACAAGCTATTTTAGCTTCACGTGATAACGCTGAGCGCAATGGTGTTTCTGACGACCTAGAGCTATACCTACCCCAAGATCAACCGCAAGGTATTCAAGCTGACGTCGTTGTTGCTAACATTCTAGCTGGCCCATTGCGTGAACTATCACCAGTGATTAAGAGCCTAGTAAAAAATGGTGGCGACCTAGCAATCTCTGGTGTGCTTGAAAGCCAAGCCGAAGATGTTGCTACTTACTACAGCGATGAAATCACATTAGATCCAGTAATGGCACGCGAAGAATGGTGTCGTATCTCTGGTCATAAAGCATAATATTTACGGTAATTGGTTGCTGCTGTTGATTATTTTTAATTAATTTCACGGGTCAATTGATTGAAAATCATACGATTTTGACAAACAAAATCATCATGCTCAATTATTGGCCTTTTCAGCAGCGTAAAAAATGCGTAAAATGCGCGCCCTTACTGGCACAGTCAGGTAGAGACATTTTGCATATCGGTCCATATCAACTTAAAAACCAACTGATAGTCGCGCCAATGGCGGGTGTGACCGATCGGCCATTTCGTGAATTATGCCTTCGCTACGGTGCGGGCATGGCTGTTAGCGAGATGATGTCGTCGAATCCAGATCTCTGGAAGACGTCTAAATCGCTCAATCGCATGGTTCATGAAGGTGAATCAGGGATTCGTTCGGTTCAGATAGCAGGTGCTGATCCAAAATTGATGGCCGAAGCTGCGCAATTCAGTGTTGAAAACGGTGCGCAAATCATCGATATCAACATGGGATGCCCAGCCAAGAAAGTAAATAAACGATTAGCCGGTTCTGCGCTACTGCAGTATCCCAATCTTATCGAAGACATTCTTCGTACAGTGGTGGACGCAGTAGATGTGCCCGTTACGCTTAAAACCCGTACTGGCTGGGACCTGGACAACAGAAACTGTGTCAACATAGCCAAACTCGCCGAACAATGCGGCATACAGGCCCTCGCCCTTCATGGACGTACCAAGGCTTGCATGTACAAAGGTGAGGCGGAATATGACTACATTAGAGCGGTGAAACAAGCCATCTCAATCCCAGTTATCGCTAACGGTGATATCGATAGCCCGGAGAAAGCACGCTTTGTACTCGATTATACGGGTGCCGACGCTCTAATGATTGGCCGACCTGCACAAGGAAAGCCGTGGATTTTTAGAGAAATCCACCATTACTTAACAACCGGTGAACACCTCGCTGCACCGTCAATTGACGAAATCAGCGAAATTATGTTGGGTCATGTTACGGCACTTCACCAATTTTATGGTGATTACCTAGGATTACGCATTGCACGTAAACACGTGTCTTGGTATTTGAAAGAACATGCACCAGCAGGTGATTTCCGCCGGACCTTCAACGCACTCGAGGATGCTCAACAGCAAATCGATGCGCTGCAAGGCTACTTCGAAAACGTTGCATAAATACTAGAAGAGCTTACAGAATTATGTTCGAACAAAATCTGACTTCCGAAGCGTTAACAGTTACAACTGTAACTTCACAAGACCAAATCACACAGAAACCATTACGTGATTCAGTGAAGGCATCCCTTAAAAACTACCTTGCTCAATTAAATGGTCAGGAAGTCGACGATCTGTACGAGCTTGTGCTTGCAGAAGTTGAACAACCACTACTAGATACTATCATGCAGTACACTCGCGGTAACCAAACACGCGCTGCAACCATGATGGGTATCAACCGTGGTACGCTACGTAAGAAATTAAAGAAATATGGCATGAACTAAACCAAATTGGTTTAATGATTGTAAAAAAGCCCATTTCATCATCACGATGAAATGGGCTTTTTCGTTATATAAAATAGTAAGTCAATCTGCATATTATGATTTATTTTCAGCCGTATCAGACTTATTTAAAAAATCATATTTGAACAATTTCTGCATATACTCACATTGACGACACTGAAAAATACGGCGTATATATAGCCGTTGATAAAAATTACGGTGTACTCGTTCAATGTCATATGACTGGCAGTGGCTACACTGGTTCATGCTAAACTCCTTTAGTGCATAATTACGCAACAAGAAGCATACACCAAACCAGAACATAGGTAAATCAGTTGCATATTGATAATGGTACTAATAGGTATTAATAACTTTATTAGCTTCTTTATTTAGAGTAAATGTTAAATAAAAAATTCCTTTTATTTATAAATCTATCATTACTTATTTTTTAACCGTAATTATAAAAATAAAATAATTTATAATTAGCTCGTTACCATATAAAAAAAGCCTATTCATATAAAATGACATAGGCTTTTCATGGCTACTATTTATAACGGCAATCAATATACTTACTAAATATTGTTTTATGCGTATACGGTTTAAAATACAGCAGACAATAATCTAGCTATCTGATTTATTTAAAAACGTATACTTAAAATGTTTATGCACATGACCACATTCATTACAAATTCTGACACGTTTAATTAATAAACGTTGGTAAAACCTCCGATGTATTCTTTTAATATCATAAGATTGACACTTATCACACTTAGGCATAATAAAGCTCGCTAACTATTTAAGAGTGCGAGAAATTATACCTTAAAGGCAATTATCACTATATGATATCAGTTACAAAAAAACGCTATCTCAATAAATAGCGTTAATTACCCAACAGATGACCTCAATATTATCGAGTGATCAATTCATTCAACGCTGCAATCAAAGCTGTTACTCCCATTTCTACCTTGCTACGTGGGCACCCGACATTTAAACGTACATATCCTGTACCTTCGATGCCATACGTATCACCACGCATGATCGCGACCCGATGATCATTAATCAATACTTGCTGTAAGGCATCCATATCAATATTGAGTGGGTTTAAATCAATCCAAGCTAAATAAGTCCCCTCCGGCACTTGATAGTGTAATTCAGGAAAAGCCTGATTTAATTTATCAGCAACATAATTCAAATTAGCGTGCAGATACTCTTTAAGACAATCAAGCCACTCTTCCCCTTCATTATAAGCAGCGATATGACCAATCACCCCAAGAATAGAGGGTGATGACAGTCCATGAGCGGCTTTGAGCTGCATTAAATACCCATCACGAATACTCTCATTCGCAATCACAGCATACGCACCTGTCAGCGCGGGAATATTAAACGATTTAGAGGCTGAAGAAACTAATGCCCATTGCTGATCAACCGCGACTTGTGGCCAAGGAATATAATCACTAAAAGCAATGTCCATATGAATATCATCGGAAATGACATTCACGTTATGGTGCTGACAAATCTGCGCCATACGGGTTAATTCATCACGGGTCCATACTCGCCCTGTTGGGTTTTGGGGACTGCACAATAATAACACCTTGCACTCAACACGCGCCGCTTGCGCTTCAAACTGTGGCCAATCAATCTCATAACTGCCCGTATCGGTTTTCAATAGTGGGCTGGTTAGCAACTGGCGTTGGTTAGCATTAAGCATATTGGCAAACGCATCATAAGCTGGAGTATGAACTAATACGCCATCACCCGCTTCAGTCCATAATTGTACCAACTGCGAAATAATATAAATCACTGACGGCCCGTAAACGATACTATGACTATCAAGTTCAGTGTGATAACGACGCTCAAACCAACCACAGATCGCCAATTTAAAATCATCGTGATTCCAGCGACTATAACCGAACACTGGGTGATCTAATCGCGTCGCTAGCGCCTTTTGAATACAAGGAGCCACCGCAAAATCCATATCTGAAATCGTAAACGGTAATAAATCATCACAACCAAAACGATCTGCAACATAATCCCACTGAGTGCAATAAGTACCGTAACGATTTACTGGAACAGAGAAATCAAACATAACAACCTCGCAGGCAATCGAGCCTAAACAATAAAAATACAATAAAAAAGCGGAGCCTTAAGCTCCGCGGTTTAAATTATGCGCTAGCGGGTAGCAAGCCTTGTATTTCGTTTTTCACCATATGAACTTGAGGTCCAATCACCACTTGTAGATTATGCGCATCAAGCTTGACCACCCCTAAGGCACCATTGGCTTTTAACACTGCATCATTGACTAAACTCATGTCATTGACTGACAGACGTAAACGCGTAATACAATTATCAAGTGAGACTAAATTATCCGCACCGCCTAATGCCGCTAAAATAATATCGCCTTTATAACCAGTTGTTTTCTCACCCGTCACCGCAAAGGCTAATGCTTCTTTGGTTTCAACTTCACGCCCCGGTGTTTTAAGGTTAAAGCGAGTGATTGCAAATCGGAATACGCTGTAATAAACCACAAACCATACCGCTGCTACCATTGGCACTACATACCACTTGGTTGCTGTGCCTTGTAATACACCAAAGATCAAGAAGTCGATAATATTGCCATCGGTATTACCAATCGTTACCCCTAGTAAGCCCATAACCATAAAGCCCACACCCGTTAAAATGGCATGTACCACATACAATGCAGGAGCAACAAACAAGAACAAGAATTCTAATGGCTCAGTGATGCCACCGATAATACAAGCGATCACACCTGATAATAATAACGCTTTCACCTTGCCGCGATTTTCAAGACGCGCACAATGGTACATCGCTAACGCAGCGCCCGGTAAACCCCCTAAGAACACTGGCATTTTACCTTGTGATAAAAATGCCGTTGCAGAGCCAGAGAAGCCTTGAGAGCTTGGACAAGCTAACTCAGAATAGAAAATATTAAGTGCGCCACTAACGGTTTTACCACACACTTCTAACGAACCACCCGCCTCAGTAAAGCGTACCAGTGCAACTAAAACATGATGTAAACCAAATGGTAATAATAAACGTTCACCAGTACCAAATAAGAATGGACCAAACGGACCCGCATGAGAAATCAGGTTACCAATGCCGGCAATGCCCATCGCGAAATACGGCCATACCACTGGCACCACTAAACCCACCACGCCTAACACTAACGTTGAAATAATCGGTACAAAACGCGCACCGCCAAAGAAAGCTAATGCATCAGGCATTTTGTAGGTGTAAAAACGCGCATGCAGTTTAGCGACAATAATACCGACAATTACAGCCCCTAAAATACCAGTATCAATCGATTCAACCCCAAGAATTAGCTTAACCCCATACGCTTTTTCTTCGGTGGGATTTCCAATAACGCCAGCAACGGTTAAATAGAAATTAATCGACAAGTTTAAAGCGGCGTAACCAACAAAACCTGCAAACGCCGCCACCCCTTTTTCTTCCCGCGCCAGTCCTAATGGAATCGCAACAGCAAACATAATTGGTAGATAAATAAAGGCGACTAAGCCAATTTTAGTCATCCACATGAACAACAATTGTAAAAGGGTATTATCTAAAAAAGGGATGCTTTCTTTAACAGCGGCACTCGATAGTGAGCTACCAATACCCAATAAAATGCCCGAGAACGCTAATAAAGCGACCGGTAGCATGAAGGTTTTGCCTAAGCTTTGAAAAAATTCCCAGAGGGTCGTTTTAGGTGCAGATTTAGCCATAATGAGTCACTCACTAACGAGACATTCAACATCGAGAATAAAGAGGTAAATCGTTTTAGCTCTTTATTGAAAAAAAACGTCGACAAAAATGAGCTCAAGACTTCGGTCAACGCTTTTGATAAATTACGTAGCAAATGATAAAACGTTTTACCTATTTTTATCGCTAGCAAGATCACGGAAATATAGCGAGTTAGCACCCATTTCCAAATTTGTGATCCTGTTACAATAATTGCCACCAAGATAACGTTTTTAAATGCAACCGCATGAATAGGAGCCATTCACTGATGACGAGTAAGACACCCAAAATAAAAATTACTGATGTCGCAGCTTACGCTGATGTCTCTGTGTCTACCGTCTCGTTAGTACTCAGTAATAAAGGGCGAATATCCACCGCAACCATTGATAAAGTCAATCAAGCCGTTGCTGCATTAGGCTATGTTCGCAATACTGCTGCGGCTAATCTACGTACCTCCCATTCCAACTTAATTGGCTTAGTTTTAAGCGACATTACTGATCCGTTTTATACTGAGATTACCGCAGGTATTAGTGAGGAATTAGAACAACAAGGTTATTTATTATTTTTGGCTCAATCTAATCACAGCCCACAAAAATTAATCCAATGTGTGCAATCAATGATCCAACAAGGTGTCGCTGGCATTGCTTTTAGTCCGGTAAGAGAAGCGACGGCAACGGTTATTGCAATGGCACAACAAGCGGGGATCCCTGCGGTTTGCTTAGCGCGTGCAGCAATGAATAATGACGTTGATTATATTGGTCCTGATAATCATCAAGCTGCCGTTCTTGCCACTCAACATTTCATTGAGCAAGGTCACCGCCATATTGCTTATATCGGCGGCTCGGGTGAGTCTTTAACCCGTGCAGAACGGTTAGGCGGCTTTGGAAGTACCCTAATTCAATACGGGTTACCCTTTAAAAATGAATGGATCATTGAAACCAACAATCAACAACAACATGCCGCAACAACAGTACAGCAGTTATTAACTCAGCATCCGAAGATAACAGCCATTTTATGTCATAGCCCAACGGTGGCATTAGGGGCTATATATGGGGTAAAACGAAGCGGAAAAAGTGTTGGGAAAGATAACTATATTGATCAACAAGTGGCGATCATTAGCTTTGATGATATTGCAGAAGCCACATTAATTCAGCCATCACTGACCGTTGTAAGCTCGCCAGCAAGAGAAATAGGCCAACAAGCAGGTAAGCGCTTACTTTCAAAAATGACTAACAATAATGCTGACATTCAACGTTTAATTCTCGCGCCACAACTTATCTGTCGTGATTCAGCCTAAATCATAGCCAATAAAAAAGCTTCGTCGTAACGAAGCTTTTTTACTGACCAATCTACCAATCTACTTAGATAACTTATAGGTAATCACATAAGTAAGCAGTGGTTTTGGTAACTTTCACGTGGAATGCGCTATCACCAGGGACTTCAAAATCATCACCAGCACCATAAGTTTCCCAATCAACATGACCCGGTAATTTTACGGTAAGTTCGCCTTTCACTACAGTCATACGCTCAGGGGCAGCTGTCGAAAACGTATATTCACCCGCAACCATCACACCAACACTGGCATGATCACCTGCAGATTCAAAGCCAACAGATTTTACTTGGCCATCAAAATATTCATTCACTTTTAACATTGAATTTCCTTATTGCTAAACAGGTAAAGCAAATTTTCGAAGCCCTGAAACTATCACAATTTCAAATGAACCACTAACGAAAAATACTTATCAATAATATGACGAACTAACCCAGTTTTGACTTGGATCGTAACTTAAAAGCGCTACACTGGGGAACACATTATTTATTGGAATGATGAACATTGAAACAGATCACTATTGTAGCCATCATGTTTAGCCTTTTTGCGATTGCTGGTTGTTCAAGCCAAAACAAACAAGATATAAAACAAGGCTTGACGGAAGTCGGCCATGCAACCCGTGATGCAACCACAGCAACTGGTCACTTCTTTCGAGATACCACCAAAGATGTGATTAAAAATATCAAAGACAGCACTAACAATTAATCATCACAACAACACTGCCCTGAACTACAAGGCTCGGGTTTTACTTCCGGGTTCGCCATATCATCGCTGTCATTTAATGCGCCGAGAATAGAGCAATGACTGGCATCATCATTACGATGACCACAACAGGCATCATTGATTTTTTTTAATGCCCCTCGAATCCGTTGTAGTTCAGTAATTTTACTATCAACTTCATCTAATTTCGCTTGTGTGATCGCTTTTACTTCAGCGCAGCTATGAAGGCTTGCTTCAAGTCGAATATCTAACAACTCACAAATTTCACCAAGAGTTAAACCAATCGCCTTAGCACGTAAAATAAATTTAACCCGCGATAAATCACCGTCGCTGTATAAACGATAACCACTATCGCTACGGCCTGCCGGCTCAATCAAACCATTCTTTTCATAAAAACGTAATGTATCACTACTGACATTACATAATTTTGCTAATTGTCCAATTAAATACATTCAAACGCCCTTTCGCTTAACCCTCTATTTTAGTGATCGCCTCAAATAGCAAACGTTTGCGCAATGCTAATATTCATGTAGAATAAACACTAGATTGATACATATCGTCTACTCATTCTTGGCTTTGCTCGATTTTAGCCGAGGATATTTCCCAACGCCAATCTAATCCTATCTCAGCTTGGCGTTGGAAAATATCCTATTCACTGTGTATTAGAGAGATGGTAGCAATGGAAAACGTTCGTCCTATTCGCCGTGCGCTGCTTAGCGTATCCGACAAAACGGGTATTGTTGAATTCGCTCACGCCCTCGCCAACCGCGGCGTAGAAATTTTATCTACGGGTGGTACCGCTCGTTTACTTGCAGAACAAAACATTCAAGTCACTGAAGTTTCTGACTACACCGGTTTTCCTGAAATGATGGATGGTCGTGTCAAAACCCTTCACCCTAAAATACACGGTGGCGTTTTAGGCCGTCGCGGCATTGATGATGCCATTATGGCACAACACGGTATTAACCCAATTGATATGGTGGTGGTTAATCTATACCCATTTGCAGAAACCGTTGCGAATCCCAATTGTCGTTTAGAAGATGCAGTCGAAAATATTGATATCGGCGGCCCGACAATGGTGCGCTCAGCCGCTAAAAACCATAAAGATGTCACGATTGTGGTTAATGCCCATGATTATGATCGTGTTCTTACAGAAATGAGTGCCAATGATGGCTCATTAAGCCATGCAACTCGCTTTGATTTAGCCATCTCAGCCTTTGAGCATACTGCTGCCTACGACGGAATGATTGCGAATTACTTTGGTACTATGGTGCCATCTTACGGTGCTTCTCTGCTTGATGACGAAGCGCAACAAGCCGATATCGAATCAAAATTCCCACGTACATTTAATCAGCAGTTCGAGAAAAAACAAGATATGCGCTATGGTGAAAACAGCCACCAAGCCGCGGCATTCTATGTTGAAGCGAATCCACAAGAAGCATCAGTGGCAACTGCGACACAGCTGCAAGGCAAGGCTCTGTCTTATAATAATATTGCAGATACTGACGCGGCACTTGAGTGTGTCAAAGAATTTGACCTTCCTGCTTGTGTAATTGTTAAGCACGCTAATCCTTGTGGGGTTGCGCTCGGTGACAACCTCCTTGAAGCTTATGATCGCGCTTACAAAACCGATCCAACCTCTGCTTTTGGTGGCATCATTGCTTTCAACCGCGAACTGGACGCTGCGACCGCACAAGCGATTGTTGATCGTCAATTTGTTGAAGTGATCATTGCACCGAAAGTCTCTCCACAAGCAACCGCAATTATCGCTGCTAAGAAAAACCTCCGTTTACTTGAATGTGGCGAATGGTCAACCAAAACCACAGGCTTTGATGTTAAACGTGTCAACGGTGGTTTATTGGTTCAAGATCGCGATCAAGGCATGGTATCTGAAAAAGATCTTACTGTTGTCTCACAACGCCAACCAACGACTGATGAGTTACGTGATGCACTATTTTGCTGGAAAGTAGCGAAATACGTTAAATCAAACGCGATTGTGTATGCCAAAGGTAATATGACGATCGGCGTCGGCGCGGGTCAAATGAGCCGGGTGTATTCTGCCAAAATTGCAGGTATTAAAGCCGCGGATGAAAATCTTGAAGTCGCTGGTAGTGTAATGGCATCCGATGCTTTCTTCCCGTTCCGTGATGGTATTGATGCCGCAGCAGAAGCGGGCATTACCTGTGTTATTCAACCTGGCGGTTCGATGCGTGACGATGAAGTCATTGCCGCTGCTAATGAACACGGCATGGCAATGGTGTTTACCGGTATGCGTCACTTCCGCCACTAAGTTGTTATTACTTTAGTGAAAAAGCAATGTCGATTTAGTCTCTGCTCTTTATTGTAAAGAGCAGAGATTTTTAAGTATTTAGCGTAAAGCAATAAGGATTAACGATGAAAGTACTGATCATTGGTAACGGTGGCCGTGAACACGCACTGGGTTGGAAAGTCGCACAAAACCCAACGGTAGAAAAAATCTTCATCGCCCCAGGCAATGCTGGCACCGCACTTGAACCCAAATTAAAAAATGTCGATATTAGCGTTGAGAATATTAGTGGTTTAGTTGAATTTGCGCAGAACAATCACATCGAACTGACCATTGTTGGCCCAGAAGTACCATTAGTGATTGGCGTCGTTGATGCCTTTCGTGCTGCTGGATTAGCCATTTTTGGTCCCACTCAAGCGGCTGCACAACTTGAAGGATCTAAAGCTTTCACTAAAGATTTTTTAGCTCGCCACAATATTCCAACTGCCGATTATCAAAACTTTACTGAAATCGAACCAGCCCTTGCTTACCTTAAACAAAAAGGCGCACCGATTGTGGTCAAAGCCGATGGTCTCGCTGCGGGCAAAGGCGTGATTGTTGCGATGACAGAACAAGAAGCAGAAGCGGCAGTACGCGATATGCTGGCTGGCAATGCGTTTGGTGAAGCGGGACATCGGGTGGTGATTGAAGAGTTTCTTGATGGTGAAGAAGCCAGTTTTATTGTAATGGTCGATGGTAAAAATGTGCTGCCGATGGCCACCAGCCAAGATCATAAACGGGTTGGCAATGCTGACACTGGTCCTAACACTGGCGGCATGGGTGCTTACTCTCCAGCCCCGGTAGTGACTCAAGCAATTCACGATCGCGTTATGAAAGAAGTGATCTATCCTACCGTTGAAGGCATGGCAGCAGAAGGCGCACCGTATACCGGCTTTCTCTACGCCGGCTTAATGGTGATGGCTGATGGTACACCCAAAGTAATTGAATATAACTGCCGTTTTGGCGATCCTGAAACCCAGCCGATTATGCTACGGATGCAATCAGATTTAGTTGAGCTGTGTTTAGCGGCGATTGATGGCAAGCTTGATAGCGTTGAATCAAAATGGGATCCACGCGCCGCTATCGGGATCGTACTGGCGGCTGGCGGCTATCCTGCCGATTACCACAAAGGTGATATTATTAGCGGCTTACCTCAGCAAGAGCGAGCCGGAGAAAAAATCTTCCATGCAGGTACTACCAATAATACTCACGGTGATGTAGTGACTAATGGTGGGCGTGTGTTATGTGCCACGGCGATGGGTGATACCGTATTAGACGCTCAACAACGGGCTTATGCGTTAGCGCAGCAAATATCATGGAATGGCATGTTCCACCGTGATGATATTGGCTACCGTGCGATTGCACGCGAACAGTAACCTCTTTATCCATAACTGAAAAACGCGCTCATCAGGCGC
>CAMQXY010000034.1 GCA_947039005.1 uncultured Photobacterium sp. | reverse complement strand
TCGCACCTCGCACCTCGCACCTCGCACCTCGCACCTTATTTTGTATTTTTCAATAAACACTGATGCATAATAACGAAAAATGATGCATATCCAACATTTGTTGCTAAACAATAGCTTGAGCTTGTGAATATGTTGACCTTTACTTATTCTTTAAATGTTGGTGATTATTTAACGCTGTAGCAAAATTGTTACTGCGGCGTGTTTGGGAGTAGGTTTTAATTTAAACATTAGGGATATATAAAAAGATAAAATAAAAAATCCAAGCAGGAGCTATCGGAGAAAAGGGATGAGCAATGTGCGAATAAGTAATGGAAGACGTCGCTTTCTAACGGCAACAACCTCGATCGTCGGCGGTATAGGGGCGATGGCAATTGCAGTGCCGTTTATTAAATCTTGGAATCCCAGCGAGAAAGCGAAAGCTGCGGGGGCACCCGTAGAGGTTAATATCAGTAAATTAGCTGACGGGCAGATGATCCGTGTTGAATGGCGTGGTAAGCCCGTATGGATTGTTCGTCGCAGTAAAGCAGTATTACAGCAACTCGCCACTCACGATGATCAACTTCGTGATCCCGCCTCTGAAGAGCCGCAACAACCAGATTATGCGCAGAATTTACATCGCTCATTAAAGCCGGAAATCTTTTTAGCGGTCGGTATTTGTACTCATCTTGGCTGCTCGCCGACGTATTTACCCAATAGTTTTAGTGATCAAGTCAGTGGCGTTGCTGCTGGCTTTTTTTGTCCGTGTCATGGTTCAACCTTTGACATGGCTGGACGGGTATTTGCAGGGGTGCCTGCACCGCTTAATCTGGTGGTGCCACCGCATCAATTCTTAGACGATAACACCATTTTGGTTGGGCTTGATAAGGAGACGGTGTAATGGCTGGTTTACTTAATTGGATCGATGAACGTCTACCTGTAACAAATGCATACCGTAAACATTTGTCTCAATATCCAATGCCAAAGAACTTTAATTTTTGGTATGTATTTGGCTCATTAGCGATGTTAGTGTTAGTTAATCAAATACTTACAGGGATTTGGTTGACCATGAATTATGTGCCATCAGCCGATGGTGCGTTTGCATCGATTGAATACATCATGCGAGATGTTGAGTACGGGTGGTTACTGCGGTATATGCATTCGACCGGTGCGTCAGCATTTTTTGTGGTGATCTATTTACACATGTTCCGTGGCTTAATTTATGGATCTTACCAAAAACCACGCGAGCTATTGTGGCTGTTTGGAATGTTGATCTTTTTAGTGCTAATGGCTGAAGCCTTTATGGGGTATTTGTTACCGTGGGGACAAATGTCTTACTGGGGCGCACAGGTTATCATTTCATTGTTTGGTGCGATCCCAGTGATCGGTGATGATCTGACGTTATGGATCCGTGGTGATTATGTCATTTCTGGCGCAACCTTAAACCGTTTCTTTGCCTTGCACGTGATAGCGTTACCGTTAGTATTATTATTATTAGTGGTATTGCATGTACTAGCGTTGCATGAGGTAGGGTCAAATAATCCGGATGGTATTGATACCAAGTTGCCAAAAGGCAGCAAAGGGGATGACTATCAAACCCAGTTCACTTTTCATGAAGATTACACCAAAAAATACGACATTATTGATTCGATCCCGTTTCATCCTTATGGCACGGTTAAAGACCTGATTGGGGTGGCGGTGTTTGCACTGTTCTTCAGTTATGTGATCTTTTTTGCCCCTGAAATGGGCGGCTATTTTTTAGAAGCGCCAAATTTTGAAGCCGCTAATCCGATGAAAACCCCTGAACATATTGCCCCTGTTTGGTACTTCACCCCATTTTATGCCATTTTGCGGGCTGTACCTGATAAATTGCTAGGGGTTGCCGCAATGGGAGCAGCAATTGTATTTTTGTTCTTATTACCGTGGTTTGATCGCTGTAATGTGCGTTCGTTCCGTTATCGTAGTAAGTGGCATTTAATTAATCTGGCTCAATTTACGGTGAGTTTTATCGCATTGGGTATATTAGGATCGTTGCCAGTCACATCGTTGTTTACCGTGTTGGCACAAATATTTAGCTTTACCTATTTTATGTTTTTTATTGTGTTGTTTTTCTACAGTAAAAATGAAGCGACTCAACCGCTACCAGAGAGGGTGAACTTCAAATGAAACAATGGATTGTAGCACTGCTTATTTGGCTGCCGACATTGGCATTTGCTGGTGGTGGAAATGCAAATTTGCAAGCGGCGAATAATGATCTGACTGATCAAGCTTCTTTACAGCGAGGCGCACAATTGTTTGCCAATTATTGTGCGGGGTGTCACTCAACCCAATATCAGCGTTATGAACGGGTTGCTACTGATTTAGGTATTCCGTTAGAACTCATGCAACAGCATTTGATGTTTGATCCGAATGCTAAAATTGGCGATTTAATGACAAATTCAATGTCAGAACAATACGCTGCAACTTCATTTGGTGCTCCTACACCTGATTTAACAATGGTTGCTCGAGTGCGTGGCAACGATTGGTTATATACTTATTTACGTTCATTTTATGCTGACCCTAGTCGTCCATTTGGGGTTAATAATACCCTTTTCCCTAGTGTCGGTATGCCACATGTATTGGAAGAACTTCAGGGTGTACCACGTAAAATCTATGAAACACAGATGATCGATGGTAGCCCTACGGAAGTGTTAATGGGCATTGAAGCCGATGGTAGTGGAACGTTAAATTCACAGCAATATGATGCTGCTGTACGTGATTTAGTGAATTTTTTAGATTATTCCGCCGAGCCTATGAAACTAGAACGACAGCGATTAGGGCTATGGGTAATAGGATTTATTAGCATATTCTTAGTATTAACAGTGTTGTTGAAGAAAGAGTATTGGCGTGATGTCCACTGATAAGGTAATCTAGTCGGTTAAGAATCTCGCAATGGGGGCTGAGCCTCCATTGCTTTTTGTGTATTGAATATACTGGAGGGGTTGATGGCTGTTGCTGCCAATAAACGCTCTGTGATGACTCTGTATTCTGATGCTTCAGACATCTACAGCCATCAGGTGCGTATCGTACTAGCCGAAAAAGGCGTTAGTGTTGAAATTGAGCTGGTTGATCCAATGAACCTGCCGGAAGATCTGTTAGAGTTGAACCCATACAGTTCAGTTCCGACATTGGTCGATCGTGAATTAGCTCTATATCAAGCTAACATTATCATGGAGTACTTGGATGAGCGTTTCCCTCACCCACCTCTAATGCCTGTTTATCCTGTTGCCCGTGGTAATAGTCGTTTAATGATGTACCGTGTTGAACGTAACTGGTACTCACTAGCGAATAAGATTAACTCAGGTACTACTGATGAAGCTGATAAAGCACGTAAGCAATTACGTGAAGAGTTATTAGCGCTAGCACCTGTATTTGCTGAATACCCATTCTTTATGAGTGATGAATTCAGCTTAGTTGATTGCTACCTTGCTCCACTACTATGGCGTTTACCTGAAATGGGTATTGAGCTAAGTGGTACTGGTGCTAAAGAAGTGAAAGCATATATGACACGTGTCTTTGAGCGTGATTCATTCCTTGCTTCTTTAACTGAAACTGAACGTGAAATGCGTTTAGCTGGCCAGTAATTATGGATATGGAAAATATGACGCCGCGTCGTCCTTATTTGTTGCGCGCGTTTTATGATTGGTTGGTTGATAATGACCTAACTCCACATTTAGTCGTTGATGCGACTTTACCTGGAGTAAAGGTGCCAATGGAATTTGTTAGCGATGGTCAAATCATCCTTAACATTGCGCCTATGGCGGTGGGTAACCTAGAATTGAGCAATGAAGCAGTAAGTTTTAGTGCACGTTTTAGTGGTCGTCCACATTCAGTTATCGTACCAATGTATGCAGTTTTGGCTATTTATGCACGTGAAAACGGTGCAGGAACGATGTTCGAGCCAGAAGCTGCATATGATACTGATGCACCTATCTATGATGATGAGCATGCGTTAGAAGACGAGATTATTGATGAAGTAATCGCTCCAACAGTTTCACCATTTGCAGTCGTTACTGAAGCGGCTGAAGGTGATGAGCCTGATGATGAGCCACCACGTCCTCGTGGTCGTCCAAGCTTACGCGTTGTCAAATAATATTGGCAATTCGCTACAATAAAAACGCAGCCAGTGGCTGCGTTTTTTTATTGGCTATTAATCCGTATGTTAGTCAGATAAGCCGTGGTTTTTCAAACAATGTAATCACATGTTCAACACCTGAAACATTACGCGCAATATTAGCCGCTATTGCCGCTTGCTTTGGTGAAACATAACCTAATAAAAATACCCGCTGGTTTTCAGTGATCACTTTGATAACTACATTGGTAAGTTGTTTACTGGCAATCAGTTGCGATTTTACTTTGGTGGTTAACCATGCATCGTTACTGATACTTGTCATGGTTAACAATGGTCGTACTTGGATTTGATCATAAATATGATCAACATCGGCTACCTGCCGTACTTGGTTGACAAATGCTTGCTTCATCCACTTAGTTGTGGCTTGGCCAACCAGTAATACTGTCCCTTCTAATGCCACACTTTCTACACTGAGTTGCTTAGTATATTTACGCGTATGGGCTATACCTGCGATATCCATTTCCACTTTTTGATCTTGCCAATGCTGAGCATTATTGCGTGGATCTTGGGTTGAAAAAATAGTACATCCGGATAGTGACAAACTGGCAATAACAAGTAACGTCAATAACCACTTCATCGTTTAGCCTTCGTGATGGGGAAATAAAACTTGATCAATCAAATCACATAAGCAATGGATTGTTAATAAGTGGCCTTCTTGAATGCGGACAGTACGCTGTGATGGAATACGTATTTCGACATCTTGCACACCTAATAATCCTGCCATTTCACCACCATCTTTGCCTGTTAAAGCAATAATAGTCATATCGCGAGTCAGTGCGGCTTCCATTGCTTTAATAATATTTTTACTGTTACCACTGGTAGACAGTACCAATAAAATATCTCCTGCTTGGCCTAGGGCACGGACTTGCTTTGAAAAAATTTCATCATGGTGATAATCGTTAGCAATGGCGGTTAAAATTGTCGTGTCTGCCGTTAATGCTAATGCAGGTAGGCTCGGACGTTCAATTTCAAAACCATTAATTAAGCATGAGGCCAGTTGTTGAGCATTGGCTGCTGAGCCGCCATTGCCACAACTTAAAATCTTATTACCATTTAATAAGCTTTGAACCATTACTTGAGCCGCTTTTGAAATGGCATCTGGCAGTGCTTCAGCTGCCGCTATTTGGATTTGAATACTTTCGGTGAAACTTTCTCGAATGCTATCTAGCATGACTAACCTTCAACTAATATGTTAGTAAACCACTCAATGTGGTGGTGGTGACCTTGGATCGCAATTACATCAAAGCGAAATTGGCTGTGTTCAATAGAGATACCATTTTTATGTAACCAAAAAAAAGCGGCTCGTTTGAGTTTTTGTTGTTTGCGCCAATTGACGGCTTCAACCGCCGATCCATAGTGGGCTTGGGTGCGGTATTTTACTTCAATAAACACCAAACATTTACCTTGTCGCATGATTAAATCAATTTCACCGCTGCGACAGCTAAAATTTCGCGCAATCGGCGTCAGATGATGGCGGCACAAATATTGTTCCGCCATCTGTTCGTAGACTTGGCCTATCTGACGCTTATTGGGCAGGAGTCTCACCGCTGATAAGGTTAATATTTTGGGCTGCATCGGAGATGGTTGCCGCTGGAGTCTGGGTTGTAGTCAGTGGCGTTATGCCATTACTGCTAAATTTCCCCCAATCTATTTGTCGCTGAACAACACAGTGGTTATTCATTGAAAGTTGCCCTGTTTCACCTTGAACGTCGTAATGACTATTGGTACGCATTTCTGGTAATTTGTTGGCGATCAAGTAAGCATCCATACCAAACGCATGTAAACGAATACTGGTATTACCTTGATTTGGCCACAATTTATTAAAGCGCGCCATATAGCCCGGTTGTGGGTTGATCAGCAATGGAATATCACTGACTTCGATTCCCTGTAACTCGCGGTTAGTATTGTGATTATCTGGATTACTGCGTGAGCTTGCATAGATCTGTGCTGGATTCCCACTTGGTGGCATTGATGCTTCAATAAAGGGTTTTAACATCATTACTTCATTGCGACTCGCGACCATATAAATGGCATCGGCATGACTACCTGCACCATTAGTAAAAGCACGTTTTATTTGTTGCGGTATCTCAGCTTGACTACCAAAGTTGACGATTAAGGCAGGTTGATTATCAAGTTGTGACCATTGCTGATTAAACGCTTGTGCCACTCGTTGACCAAAGCTATTCGATGGTACTAATACTGCTGGATTACGATGACCTTGAGCATAAATACGTTCAGCTGCTTGTTGTGCTTCTTGCTCTGGCGACAAAGAAAAATAGCAGGCATTAGGTTTGTTATTACTGATTTGTGGTGGCATGTTTAGCGCCAGCATATTGATATGGCTGGTATTGTCTTGTTGAAATTCAGTAATAATATTTTTACGTAATGGACCTACAACAAACTGAGTACCGTTGTGTTGTAGCTGTGCCATGATCTCCGGCATCGATTTTGCTTCGGTATCGTAAATATTGAGTTCACTATCCGCATCACGGTTTTTATCATCCATCATCGCATTGATGAAACCATCACGGACAGCTTTACCTTGAGCGGCAAAACGACCAGAAAGCGGTAATAGTAAGGCGATATTATCGAGTTTAATTGCTTTCATCTCGATTAACGCTTTTAGATCAGCCGGTAAAAATTGATTTGCTGGGTGATAAGGGTGGCGATGTAGCCATTGCTCAACGGCTTGTTTGAGTTGCATTGGTGGTAATGTCGCACTGTTTTTCAACATCGCGAGTTCGACCCAACCTTTGAGCACGCTATCGTTATCTGTGAGATTAACACTGCCTAATTGGGCATTAGTATAACCAGATAAGTCATGCCAAACTTGTTGCCAGTTAGCCGATTTTTGACTTTCATTTAAATAGTAATCAAGCTTAGTACGTTCACGTGCCGCTTGGAACGGATGGTTTAGTTGTTCCAATAGATTCGCACGCAGCATGTAATAACGCTGGTATTGACTCTTTGTTAGCTGCCACGATGGTTGGAAGTTTAAACTATTTAACGCCGCTTGTGGTTGACCCTGATGCTCACGCACCATTGCACGCGCCAATTGCCATTCAGCAATTTGGGTTGGGCTCATAGATTGCTGTGATAATTTAGCAATCCATTGATCGGCTTGTTGCCATTTATTTTCGATGATCATGGCTTTAACTGCCATGATCTCCCAGTTAATGCGCTCAGCGCCGTTACTGGTGTTAACTTTAGTTAAATAGGCGGCTGAGCTTTGAGCGGCTACCGCAGTAATATCCGTTAATGGCACCTGATTGTTGTACAGGTTTGGCGTGCTACACCCTGCTAAAGCAACAGCAAGGGCTACAGGCGCCATCAGTCGTGATACACTTTTACGCTTATGGGTAAAATTGGGCATTGAATTTATTCAACTGTGACAAATTACTCTTGATATTAATTGCAGATGAGATCTTAGACAAATGAGTGAGAGCAATTCAAGCATGGTAGATGTCGCAACTTTGTACATCGTACCGACACCTATCGGTAATCTTGCTGATATAACGCAGCGCGCATTAGACGTATTAGCAAACGTAGATTTAATAGCTGCTGAAGATACACGTCATACATCGCGATTGTTGTCCCATTTCTCTATCTCGACCCGCACCTTTGCGCTTCACGATCATAACGAACAGCAAAAAGCTGACTTTTTGATTGAGAAACTTCAGGCTGGTACTAGCATTGCGCTTGTGTCAGATGCTGGTACGCCGCTGATCAGTGATCCAGGGTATCATCTTGTTAATCGCTGTCGTCATGCGGGTGTTAAAGTTGTGCCATTACCAGGCCCATGTGCTGTAATTACAGCCTTGAGTGGTTCAGGTTTACCTTCTGACCGTTTTAGCTTTGAAGGTTTTCTTCCTCCAAAAAGCAAAGGTCGCCGCGATAGTTTTCAAGCATTAGCCGACGATGCGCGAACATTGATCTTTTATGAATCGCCACATCGAATTAATGATTCCCTAAGTGATATGTTAGCTGTGCTTGGCCCTGATCGCCAAGTAGTATTAGCGCGTGAGTTAACAAAAACTTATGAAACTATCTATGGCGCACCACTTGGCGAGCTAATTGATTGGTTGGCAGAAGACAGTAATCGTGTTCGTGGTGAGATGGTGATTTTAGTGGCAGGCCACCGCGCTCAGAAAGATGAGTTATCGGTTGAGGTTCTACGCACGCTAACATTACTAGCAAAAGAGCTACCTCTTAAAAAAGCGGCAGCATTAACCGCTGAGATTCATGGCGCCAAGAAAAATGCATTGTATAAGTGGGGCCTTGAAAATCTAGAATAAGCATTAGATGTGATTGTTTCGATTTGCTCGCAGTGCCGGAGAGCGTGGATTTAATCAACAAATTAAAATTGAGCCGTTGGTTTTTTGTTCAAGCTGTAATTTTGGTGATTTTTTCACTGGTAACTGTGAGCGTTGTCTTATACAATTCACCGCGGAGTTGGTCAGGTAATCGCCGCTTTGTTGATAACTTTCGGGAAATCAATGGAGGGGAGGAAAGTCCGGGCTCCATAGGGCAGGGTGCCAGATAACGTCTGGGGGGCGCGAGCCCACGACAAGTGCAGCAGAGAGCAAACCGCCGATGGCCCATTGCTTGCAATGGTGCACAGGTAAGGGTGAAAGGGTGCGGTAAGAGCGCACCGCGCGGCTAGTAATAGTTTGTGGCAGGGTAAACTCCACCCGGAGCAAGACCAAATAGGTCCCTAATGGCGCGGCCCGCGTTGGGGACGGGTAGGTTGCTTGAGTCTGTGAGCGATTGCAGACCTAGACGAATGATTGCCGCCGCGAAAGCGGAACAAAACCCGGCTTATCGACCGACTCCCTACATTTAGAGAAGGTGGTGTTTGATTACAAGCACCACCTTTTTTTCGTTTTATTTTCCGCCAAAATTACATTTCGCAATCAGGTTTACTCGGCCACTGTTAGAAATGTGTCTGAATTACTGCAATTGCTTGACATCGTTTTTGTCTCATACGTACACTTTGTGGTGGGAATTTGTGGGGAAAAGTGGTGTCGTCTCATTATCTTTGTTGTTATGCTGCTAAAGTGAGTGATTAACGTACTCTTTTATCGTGTAATCTAACCGAGATCCCCAATGTTAAGAGGTGCCACTAACGTTGTTATTGATGATAAAGGTCGCTGGGCGATGCCTAAGCGTTACCGAGCATCATTAATTGAGCAATGTCAGGGACACTTTGTTTGTACTATCGATCACCAGTTTTGTTGCTTGTTGCTATATCCCATCGATGAATGGGAACGAATTGAAGCTAAATTAGTACGTCTATCTAGCCTTCACCCCGCAGAGCGCCGATTGCAACGGTTGTTGCTTGGTCATGCTAGCGAATGTGAACTGGATGCGCAGGGACGGATATTAATTCCACCGACGTTAAGACAATATGCTCAGTTAACGAACAAAATAATGGTTGTCGGCCAGTTAAATAAATTTGAAATCTGGTCCACGCCTTTATGGCAACAGCAAATTGAACATGATATCGACCTTCAGGCTGAGGATGCGCCGGAATATTCCCCGCGCCTTAGTGAGCTTTCACTTTAGCTGAAATTATATTTATGTCTGAGCAATTTGAGCACGTTTCCGTTTTACTTAATGAATCAGTAGACGGGTTAGCCATTAAACCCGACGGTATCTATATCGATGGTACTTTCGGTCGCGGCGGTCATAGCCGTTTAATCCTTTCAAAATTAGGTGACAATGGTCGCCTTTACGGTATTGATCGCGATCCTCAAGCGATTGCTGAAGCACAAAAAATTGATGATCCACGTTTTGAAATTATCCATGGTCCCTTCTCTGGCATGGAAAAATACATGCAAGAGCGAGATCTGATTGGTCGTGTTGACGGTGTATTGCTGGATTTAGGCGTATCGTCACCACAACTTGATGATGCTGAACGTGGTTTTAGCTTCATGCGCGATGGTCCATTGGATATGCGCATGGATCCTACCTCTGGAATGTCTGCTGCTGAATGGCTAGCAGAAGCGGATGCCGATGACATCGCATGGGTTTTGAAAGAGTTTGGTGAAGAACGTTTCGCTAAGCGTATTGCGCGTGGCATTGTTGACCACCGTGAAAACCCTGAAAAAGAGCCGCTAACACGTACCCGTGAATTAGCCAGTCTTATCGCTGAAGTATCACCGTTTAGAGATAAGCATAAGCACCCAGCAACCCGTAGTTTCCAAGCTATTCGTATTTACATTAACAGTGAATTAGAAGAGATTGATACGGCTTTGCATGGTGCCATGAACACACTTGCATCGGGTGGTCGTTTGTCAGTGATCAGTTTCCATTCATTGGAAGATCGGATGGTAAAACGCTTTATTCGTAAGCAAAGCAAAGGGCCTGATGTGCCTGCTGGCTTACCACTGACCGAAGATCAAATTAAAGCGTTGGGTAGTGCTGAGATGAAGCCTATCGGTAAAGCGATTAAGCCTTCGCAAAATGAACTTGGTTATAACACTCGTGCTCGTAGTTCAGTGCTACGTTTGGCCGAGCGTCTATGAAACCAACAGAATCTTCAATGAATCTGGCTAGCCTGATCGGACGAGACCTCGTCACGGTCGGGTTGGTGCCGCTGATTCTCGCCTTCGCTATCCTTCTTTCTGCCTTATCTGTTGTTTATGTTACTCATGAATCTCGTCAATTAATTGCGCAGCAAGAAAAGTTGCTCATGCAACGTGAGAACTATGATGTTGAATGGCGAAATCAAATTCTCGAAGAAAATTCACTTGCAGAGCATAGTCGTATTGAACGATTAGCTGAGACTGAACTCAAAATGCAACGTCCATCAGTCGATAATGAAATTGTTATACATTAAAAAATGAAATTATTTAACCAGTCAAATAAAAAGACCCAAGTTAGCCAAAAGGGCGCTCCATTTTTAAAATGGCGTTTTATCGTGGTATGCGGTTTTATTCTGTTAGGTTTCTTTGGCCTAATTGCTCGTGCTGCCTATATTCAAGTACTTGAACCTGGTCGTCTTATTCAAGAAGGTGATGCTCGTTCATTGCGCGTGCAGTTAATGCCTTCCGCACGTGGCATTATTTCTGATCGTAACGGTGAGCAACTAGCCGTTAGTGTCCCCGTCCAGGCCGTATTTGCTAATCCTGTCGAAATTTTTAAGCATGGTGGTTTAAGTGAAACTGACCGCTGGAATGCACTCGCCGATGTGCTTGATCTTGACCGTGCTAAGCTACTAAAACGCTTAGAAAAAAATAAAAACCGCAAGTTCATTTATCTCGCGCGCCAAGTTAGCCCACCAATGGCAAATTACGTTCAGAAACTTAAATTACCCGGTATTGGTTTAAGAGCTGAATCTCGTCGTTTCTACCCATCCGGTGAAGTCAGTGCACAGTTAATTGGTTTTACGGGTATTGATGGTCATGGACTTGATGGTATCGAAAAAACCTATGATGGTTGGCTAACGGGAGAACCTGGACGCCGCACCGTACGTAAAGATCGCTATGGTCGTGTGGTCGAAAATATTTCCCAGCAAAGCCGTCAACCGGGCAAACCGTTAGAACTCAGTATTGATCAGCGTATTCAAGCGATCGCTTATCGTGCCGCCAAAGAAGGGGTGATGGATATACCAGCCACTTCGGTCAGCATTGCGATTTCCGATGTTCGTACTGGTGAAATTCTAGCAATGGTTAATGCGCCGTCATTTAACCCCAATGATCGTAATGATCGTCAGCCGTATAAAATGCGTAACCGAGTGATCACTGATACCTTTGAGCCTGGCTCAACAGTGAAACCATTTGTGGTGTATACCGCGCTTAAAAATGGGGTTGTTAACGAACATACGCTAATTAATATTCCGCAAAGTAAGCATTTCCGCGTCGGTAGCAAAGTGATCACTGACGTATCACGAATTGAACCGTTAGCAACCGTTCAACGTATTTTACAAAAATCGAGTAACATCGGTGTGAGTAAATTATCGTTAGCGATGCCCGTGGGCGATATTCTTGATACTTACCGTAAAGTTGGCTTTGATGAGCCATCAGGGATCAACCTGATTGGTGAAACAACCGGTCATTTCCCTAACCGCTATCGTTGGTCTGACATTGGTCGTGCGACTTTAGCGTATGGTTATGGTATTTCGTTAACGCCAATTCAATTATTACATGCTTACACTACGTTAGGTGCTTATGGTATTAAACGTCCGCTATCAATTTTAAAAACAGAAAGAGTCGTTCCTGGAGAGCAAGTGCTTGATCCTAAAATAGCTAAGAAAATTCTGTTAATGATTGAATCTGTTACCGATAAAGCGGGTGGTGGTGGTGGTTGGCGTGCAGCTATTCCCGGTTACCGTGTAGGTGTTAAAACCGGTACTGCGAAAAAAGCGATTGCGGGTGGTTATGGTAATGACTACTTCTCATATACCGTTGGTGTTGCGCCGATCAGTCATCCACGTTTAGCGATTGTGGTGATGGTGAATGAGCCTAAAGGCGATAAATTTTATGGCGGTGCAGTTGCTGCGCCAATTTTATCAAAAGTACTTGGTGGTGCATTACAGATCCTGAACGTGCCGCCAGATGCTGATACGCTAAAAATAGATAAATGAGTATGAACATGGCATCGGTTACACAGGAAGTACAATTAGGCGCTTTGTTAGCGCCTTGGTTAACAGCCAGCAATGTACCAGCTGAATATCTACAGTTGGCGTTAACTGCGATGACATTAGATAGCCGTCAGGTAACCCCTGGGTGTTTATTTGCTGCGGTTAATGGTCATGCCGTTGATGGTCGCCGCTTTATTGATAATGCAATTGCGGCAGGCGCGAGCGCGATTGTTGCAGAAGCTGACGATATTGCTGCTGACGGTGAGATCCTATTTAAGAATGGGATCATTATTATCTATTTGCACAATCTCGGTCATAAGTTATCTGCTATTGCTGGGCGCTTTTATGCTGAACCTGATAGCAAGCTTAAATTGTATGCTGTAACTGGCACCAATGGCAAAACCACCATTAGTCAATTATTGGCACAATGGGCTGATTTAATTGGCTATCGCGCTGGTGTGATGGGCACCACGGGTAATGGTTTGTTAACGGATCTACAGCCAGCAGCGAATACCACGGGTAGTGCGATTGAAATTCAACAGACTTTAGCTGAGTTAGTTGCGCAAGGGGCTAACTTTGCTGCGATGGAAGTGTCGTCCCACGGTTTAGTCCAAGGGCGAGTTAGTGCGTTGCATTTTGTCGCCAGTATCTTTACTAATCTTAGCCGAGATCATCTTGATTACCATGGCGATATGGCACATTACGCTGCGGCTAAAAAAAGTTTATTTACCGAGCATGACAGTGGTATTGCAGTTATTAATGCCGATGATGCAGTCGGTCAGCAATGGCTAGTCGATTTACCTCAAGCGGTTGCGGTGGCGATGAATGCTGAAGCAGTTGCAACCCATGCCGGATCAAAGCTATGGGCGACAGCGGTCGATTTTAGTACTCAAGGTGTCACCATTAGTTTTGAGTCTAGTTGGGGTAACGGCACATTTACCGCACCATTAGTCGGCTCATTTAATGCGACTAATTTGTTACTGGCATTAGCAACCTTATTGGTTAGCGGTCATTCATTGTCTGAGTTGTTAGCGGTAGCACCACGTTTACAAGCCGTGATCGGGCGGATGGAAGTGTTTCAGTCACCACTGAGCGATAAAGCGATGATGGTGGTTGATTATGCCCATACGCCTGATGCATTAGAAAAAGCCTTGCAAGCCTTACGTGTTCATTGTGAAGGCAAATTGTGGTGTTTATTTGGTTGTGGCGGTGATCGTGATACCGGTAAACGACCAATGATGGCGGCGATTGCTGAGCAATATGCTGATCATATTATTTTAGTCGATGACAATCCACGCAGTGAAGATCCACTGCAAATCATGCTGGATATGCAAGCGGGATTAACGTCTGCCACCACCGCGACTGTGATCCATGATCGCGCTCAAGCGTGTGCTTATGCAATCTCACATGCAAACTCGAATGACATTATTCTGGTTGCCGGAAAAGGTCATGAAGATTACCAAATTCTAGCTGATCGTACGATCCACTATTCAGACCGCGAAACTGTGGCCGCATTATTTAGAGAACAGGCATGATAAAGGTTCAACTACGTCACCTTCAGTCAGTATTGAATGCTGAACTCATTGGCGCGGATACTGAGATTGTTGCGGTATCAACCGATACGCGAGCAATTGATAATAACACCCTCTTTATTGCCTTGATTGGCGAGCGTTTTGATGGTCATGATTTTTGTCAAACGGCGGTTGATAATGGGGCAAAAGCCTTATTGGTCAGTAAGCCGTTAGCGTTAGATATTCCGCAATTGGTTGTTGCTGATACCCATCAAGCCCTTGGTCAATTAGGCGCATGGTTAAAAGCCAAAATGACAGCTGAACACGGTTTGAAAACACTGGCACTAACAGGCAGTTGTGGCAAAACCACCGTCAAAGAAATGGCAGCTGCAATTTTAGCCACTAAAGGGCAAGTGCTAGCAACGGCAGGTAATTTTAATAATGATATTGGTGTGCCATTAACATTATTGCGTTTAATCCCATCTGATAACTATGCCGTAATTGAACTCGGAGCTAACCATTTAGGCGAGATTGCTTACACTACCGCATTAGTTAAACCTGATGTGGCATTGATCAATAATCTTGCGGCAGCGCATCTGGAAGGGTTTGGTTCATTAGAAGGTGTTGCTAAAGCGAAAGGTGAAATTTTTGCAGGATTAGCCGTGCAAGGGCAGGCGGTGATTAATCTTGATTCTAATCGTCTTACGATGTGGCAACCGTCACTTGCAACGCATACCGTTGCGAGCTTTTCTGCGTCCACCAATAATGCTGATTATTTTGCGTCAGAGATAAAGATTAACGCTCAAGGGTTAGCGTGTTTTACAATGCAAACCCCCGTTGGCGCGATTGATATCCAGTTAACGTTAGCGGGCACTCACAATGTCAGTAATGCCTTGGCAGCAGCGGCATTAACCATGGCATTAGGGGCAACTCTTGTTGATGTAAAACAAGGATTAGAGACTGTTACTAACGTTAAAGGTCGATTAGCGATCACTGAGCCTCGTTCAGGATTACGACTAATTGATGATACTTATAATGCTAGCGTTGCTTCTGTTAAAGCAGCGATTGATGTACTGCATAGTTTCAGTGGTCAGCGTTACTTTATTTTAGGTGACATGGCTGAACTGGGTGAAGAAAGTGATAGCTTGCACCGTGAAGTCGGCGAATATGCACGTGATAAACAGTTTGATTGCGTGATGACATTCGGTCGTGCCAGTGCTGTTGTCAGCGACTTGAATAATGGTCATCATTTTAGCGATAAAACTGCGTTGATCGATGAACTTAAACAACAATTACACCAACAATTTAGTCAACATCCTACTTCACAAGTGACTGTACTTGCCAAAGGTGCGCGTAGTTCACAGATGGAAGATGTTATTATTGCCTTGCAGGAAGATAAATAATGATTTACTGGTTAGCTGACCACTTTCAGTCCTCAATCCCTTTTTTCCGTCTGTTTGAATACCTGACGTTCCGCGCCATTATGAGTATTTTAACAGCCTTATTGTTCTCATTGTGGTTAGGTCCACGCATGATTGCTCGTTTGCAGATGCTGCAGATTGGTCAAATTGTACGTAATGATGGTCCTGAATCGCATTTTAGTAAGCGTGGTACGCCAACCATGGGCGGGCTAATGATTTTAGCCGCGATCACGTTAACTGTACTGTTATGGTGTGATCTTAGTAACCCTTATGTTTGGGCTGTATTGGCTGTGATGTTGGGTTATGGCGCGGTTGGTTTTGTTGATGATTACCGTAAAGTGGTGCGTAAAAATACCGATGGCTTAATTGCGCGTTGGAAATATTTTTGGCAATCAGCCATCGCACTTGTGGTGGCTTTTGTGCTTTATGCCTACGGCAAAGATACCGCTGCAACCCAATTAGTGGTGCCGTTCTTTAAAGATGTAATGCCACAGTTAGGTCTGTCTTACATCGTGCTGACTTATTTTGTGATTGTCGGTACCAGTAACGCGGTTAACTTAACCGATGGTTTAGATGGTTTAGCCATTATGCCAACAGTAATGGTTGCTGCGGGTTTTGCCTTTATTGCATGGGCAACAGGTAACTACAACTATGCTGAATATCTTCATATTCCGTATTTAACTAATGCAGGTGAATTAGTTATTCTGTGTACCGCTATTGTTGGTGCGGGATTAGGTTTCTTATGGTTTAACACCTACCCAGCGCAAGTATTTATGGGCGATGTTGGTTCACTAGCATTAGGTGGCGCACTGGGTACGATCGCCGTTTTGGTTCGCCAAGAGTTTTTATTGGTGATCATGGGCGGTGTGTTCGTGATGGAAACCGTGTCGGTTATTTTGCAAGTCGGTTCGTTTAAGCTGCGTGGACAACGTATTTTCCGTATGGCACCGATTCACCATCATTACGAATTAAAAGGCTGGCCAGAGCCACGGGTTATCGTCCGGTTTTGGATCATCACATTGATGCTGGTATTGATTGCATTAGCTACATTGAAGGTACGTTAACATGAATGGCTTGGCAGGGATAAACAAGGTTGTTGTGATTGGACTTGGTATGACAGGTCTCTCAGTGGTTAACCATTTAGTGCGATTACCACAATCATTTGATATTAAAGTGATTGATACCCGTGAGAACCCGCCAGGTCAAGATCAATTGCCCACTGGCGTTGATTTATGTGCAGGGCAGTGGAATCTGCAATGGTTATTAGATGCTGATTTAATTGTAGCCAGTCCAGGGATTGCATTAGCGACCCCTGAGTTATTATTAGCCGCACAATCAGGTATTGAGCTCGTGGGTGATATTGAATTATTTGCCCGCGCCGTTAATAAACCGGTGGTTGCTATCACTGGCTCTAACGGTAAAAGTACCGTGACTAGTTTGGTTGGTGAAATGGCCAAAGAAGCCGGCATTAATGTTGGTGTCGGTGGCAATATTGGTTTTGCAGCACTAGATATGCTGGCAGAAGATCATGATCTTTATGTATTAGAACTCTCAAGTTTCCAGTTAGAAACCACCTCATCGTTAGCGGTTGAAGCGGCGGTATATTTAAATCTGTCAGAAGATCATATGGATCGCTATCCCGGTGGTTTAGCCGATTACAGTAATGCCAAAATGCGTATTTTTGAGCATGCTAAATTAGCTGTCTATAATCGTGACGATCTTGCTACTAAGCCTGATTTTAACGGTAATATGACCAGTTTTGGGTTTGATAACGCTGATTATGGTTTGGTGGTTGATGGCGCGGAATGGTTAGCGATCAGTGGCGAACCATTAATGGCTGTCAGTGAGATTGCGTTAGTGGGGCGTCATAACGTCGCTAACTGTTTAGCTGCATTAGCGTTAGCTGACGCGGTGGGTATTGATCGCGTTGCAGCTTGTCAAACAATGCGTCGTTACACCGGTTTAGCCCATCGCTGTCAATTAGCCGTTAATCGCCATGGTGTTAAATGGGTTAATGATTCTAAGGCAACCAACCTTGCCAGCACTGTGGCAGCATTAACCGGCTTGCAATTAGCTGGCAAACTGCATTTATTAATGGGTGGTGATGGTAAAGGCGCTGATTTTAGCGAACTTAAACCTGTTCTGGCTGACTTAAATGTACAACTTTATTGTTTTGGGCGTGATGGTCATTTGTTTAGCGAACTGGTAAAGAACGCGATAAATGTCGACACCATGAGTGAAGCAATGGATCGCGCAGCTGCTACGGCACAAGCTGGCGATATGGTTTTATTATCACCGGCGTGTGCGAGTTGGGATCAATTTGCCAACTTTATGGCACGCGGTGATGCTTTTGTTGAACAAGCCATTCGGCTTCAAGATTCAGTCTCAGGAAATATGTAATGTTTAAAATGGCCCGTAACGGATTATCGGTAATCTCTGGCTGGTTTTTAAAACCCGCCAAACCGATTCTGTATGACCGCCAATTAGTGTGGATCGCAATCGTCTTGATGATTACTGGTTTAGTCATGGTAACGTCAGCATCCATACCTGTAGCAACTCGTCTTACTGGTGTTCCTTTCTTCTTTGCACTACGACATGGCTTCTTTTTAGCATGTTCGCTAGTGATTGCGGCGATTGTAATGCGGATCCCATTATCAAAATGGGAAAAGTATAGCGTCCCGATGTTGTTAATTTCGATCTTTTTATTGATCGTCGTATTAGCCATTGGTCATTCGGTCAATGGTGCTGCGCGCTGGATCCCGCTAGGGGTGTTTAACCTTCAGCCTGCTGAAGTGGCTAAACTGTCGCTATTTGTATTCCTCGCTGGTTATTTAGTCCGTAAAAATAATGAAGTGAGAGACAATGTTGCCGGTTTCCTAAAACCTCTTGGCGTGCTGGGTATTATGGGTTTTCTATTGCTGCAACAGCCTGACTTAGGATCGTTTGTAGTAATGTTTGTCGGTACCATCGGAATGCTATTTATTGCTGGCGCACGTTTGTGGCAGTTCTTAGTGATGTTGGCCGCGGCATTTGTTGGCATTGCGATGTTGATCATTTTTGAACCTTATCGTCTGCGACGCGTCACCTCGTTTTTAAACCCATGGCAAGATCCTTATGGCAGTGGCTATCAGTTAACTCAATCACTGATGGCATTTGGTCGCGGTGAATGGTTTGGTCAAGGGCTGGGTAACTCGATTCAAAAATTAGCCTATCTTCCCGAAGCCCATACCGACTTTGTATTTGCCGTCTTAGCCGAAGAATTAGGCTTGGCTGGGGTGATTATCGTATTAACACTGCTGTTTGCTTTAGTATTTAAAGCCATCATTATCGGACGTAAATGTCTTGAAAGCGGGTTATTATTTGGCGGTTATCTCGCGATTGGGTTTGGTATTTGGTTTGCATTCCAAACTTTAGTTAACGTTGGTGCTGCTGCGGGTATTGTACCCACGAAAGGCTTAACCTTGCCCTTGATCAGTTATGGTGGTTCGAGTTTATTTATTATGGCTGCTGCGGTAGCGATTTTGATTCGAATTGATTTTGAACAACGGGTCGCCGCGAAATTTTCATCAGAGCATCCTGCTGATGTTGATGATGAAGCATTAGATAATATGGACGTTGTGGTTGAACAAGTATCTTTGGATTCTCAAGGACTCGTAGCCGCGGATAATTCACAATTAGAGCAAGATAAAAAGTAAGCTAATGACAAACAATAAACGTTTATTAGTGATGGCTGGTGGTACTGGCGGTCACGTTTTCCCTGGGCTTGCGGTTGCGCGTAAATTACAGCAACAAGGATGGGAGATCCGCTGGTTAGGCACTGCGGATCGTATGGAAGCAGAGTTAGTGCCAAAACACGGTATTGAAATTGATTTTATTAAGGTCAAAGGCTTACGTGGCAGTGGTGTAGTGTCATTGTTAGGTGCGCCGTTTAAAATCGTGACCGCGATAATTCAAGCTCGTAAATATATTAAAGCGTGGCAACCTGATGTGGTGTTAGGCATGGGTGGCTATGTGAGTGGTCCCGGTGGTGTTGCTGCATGGTCATTAGGGATACCCGTGGTCTTGCATGAACAAAATGCTGTTGCGGGTTTAACTAATCAGTGGCTAGCGAAAATTGCCAGTAAAGTGTTGCAAGCTTTTCCTGGTGCATTTAAAGATAAGCAAGTGGTAGGTAATCCTGTTCGTGAAGATGTGACATTATTACCCGCGCCAAAACAACGTTTTGCTGAACGTAGCGGACCGATTCGAGTGTTAGTCATGGGCGGCAGTCAAGGGGCACGTATTTTAAACCAGACTATGCCAGAAGTGGCTGGGATCCTTGGTGAACACGTGACTATTTGGCATCAAGCGGGCAAAGGTAATCAGCAATCAACCGAGCAAGCCTATGCAAAATATACCCAAACACCGCATAAAGTGACTGAGTTTATTGATGATGTTGCCGCTGCTTATGGCTGGGCTGATTTAGTGGTTTGTCGTTCAGGTGCATTAACGGTTTCAGAACTATCGGCAGCAGGTGTTGGCGCTATTTTTATTCCCTTTATGCACAAAGATCGCCAGCAAGCATTGAATGCAGAACATTTAGTGGCTTGTGGCGCTGCAAAAATGATCGAGCAACCGCAACTAACGGTTGATGGTCTAGCCCAGCAAATTAATTTATTAAATCGTATTGCGCTTGAGCATATGGCTTGTGCGGCGCGTAATGCTGCAATCATTGACGCAGACCAACGTGTTGCTGATGTGATCAAATCACTAGCAAAGAATTAAACAGGAACAAAGTGATGAGTAAACTGGATAACCAGCAATTAGCAAAGATTCGAACTATGGTGCCCGAGATGCGCCGAGTCGAACGTATCCACTTTGTTGGTATTGGTGGTGCTGGCATGAGCGGTATCGCAGAAGTATTAGTTAATGAAGGTTATCGTATCAGTGGCTCTGATATTGCACCGAATGCAGTAACTAACCGTCTTACTGAGAAAGGCGCTGATATATTTTTTGGTCACGCGGCTGAAAATGTATACGGTGCGAGTGTCGTTGTTGCATCAACTGCGATCAATAAACAAAATCCTGAGCTATTAGCTGCAACGGAATTACGTATTCCTGTTGTGCGCCGCGCTGAGATGTTGGCTGAATTAATGCGTTACCGTCATGGTATTGCGATTGCAGGTACTCACGGAAAAACGACTACAACAGCCCTTGCGACTCAGATTTACTCTGAAGCTGGACTAGATCCTACGTTTGTTAACGGCGGTTTAGTGAAAAGTGCGGGTACTAATGCTCGTTTAGGTTGTAGTCGCTATTTAATTGCTGAAGCGGATGAAAGTGATGCTTCATTCTTGCATTTACAACCGATGGTGTGTGTAGTCACTAACATTGAAGCTGATCATATGGATACCTATGGTGGCGACTTTGAAGTACTAAAACAGACCTTTATTGATTTTCTACACAACCTGCCATTTTATGGGTTAGCGGTAATGTGTATTGATGATCCTGTGGTGCGTGAATTATTACCACGAGTAGGTCGTCCAATGGTGACCTATGGGTTTGCAGAAGATGCTGATGTGCGGTTAGTTAATTACACTCAAACGGGTCAGCAAGGTCATTTTACTGTATTACGCAATGATAAACCGGCACTGAATATTACCCTTAATATTCCTGGTAGACACAATGCGCTTAACGCGACGGCAGCCATTGCCGTGGCAACCGAAGAAGGTGTCAGTGATGATGCCATCATGCGTGCTTTAATTGAGTTTGAAGGTACTGGTCGTCGTTTTGATCATTTAGGTGAATTTGAAACCGGTAATGGTAATGTGATGTTGGTAGATGATTACGGTCATCATCCAAGTGAAGTTGATGTGACGATTCAAGCCGCGCGTGCGGGTTGGCCTGATAAGCGTTTAGTGATGATATTTCAGCCGCATCGTTACAGTCGTACTCGTGATCTTTATGACGATTTTGCTAATGTATTAGAACACGTAGATGTACTAGTAATGCTTGATGTGTATGCTGCTGGTGAAACACCGATTGCAGGTGCTGATAGCCGTTCGTTATGTCGTACTATTCGTTCACGCGCTAAGATTGATCCTATCTTTGTGCCGCAAGCAGAGAACTTGCCTGCAATTTTAGCCAACATTATACAAAATGATGATTTGGTTCTGACACAAGGTGCGGGTGATGTTGGGAAAATAGCTCGCCAATTGGCTGAATTGCAGTTGAATATTGCAGTTATGCGCCAAGATACCTAATAGGTATTTTTTACTGTGGATGATAGCATAAGCATCGATGACTGGTTGTAAATTGGATATTCCATCGCCAGTGATCGCTATTTTTTGCGATTTCTCGACAAATTGATAAATTTATTGTCAGGTTATGCTCGGAAAACGCCTTATGAGTGTTGGAGTGGGTCGAGTTGCTCGGTATAATCGTTCAACTTTGCTCGTTATACCTGACTGAGCGCACCATCATAAAATACCTTTATGGAATGGTTTTGCTGGAATGGTAAGGTAAATAGACACGCAATGACTGAACAAGTCGAAAATAAAGAGCATATATCATCCTCTCCTCGTGGTTTAAAACGTTGGGGTGGATTGGCGTTTTTTCTCTTTGTCATTGGTTTTACGGTTTGGCTTGTCAGTGCAGCTAAAGACTGGATGACAGATGCAAACCGGTTACCGTTGTCAAATTTAGTAATTCAAGGACAGCTACATTATCTGACTAAAGATGATGTTCGACAGTCAATTTTACATCTTCACCATCTGGGTAGTTTTATGACCCAAGATGTAGATAGTATTCAAGCATCCGTCGAGGCATTGCCTTGGGTTGCTCATGCTTCTATTCGAAAGCAATGGCCTGATACTATCAAAGTGTTTTTGGTTGAAAATCAGCCTATCGCTGAATGGAACGGGACCTATTTAGTGAACCGTTCAGGCGATGTTTTTAAGGCGCCTGCATTACAAGTGGCAGGGTTAGGGTTAACCAACCTTATTGGTCCGAAAGGCAGCAGCCAAGAAGTTTTAGCTGGGTTACGCGAAATGCGTCCGGTACTGAAAAAAGCGGGCTTTGGAATTGCGTCATTATCATTTAATGAACGTCGAGCTTGGCGCGTAGAGTTAACAAACGGGATTAGACTTGAATTGGGGCATGAAGCTCGAATGCAACGGATAAAGCGTTTTATCGAGATTTATCCTGAGTTATTGAAGCAGGATAAGCCGATTGATTATGTAGATTTGCGTTATGATACTGGCGCAGCTGTGGGTTGGAAAACAAAGCCGGAGTATGATAAACATGCGCCGGATAAAAAATAAGAGCGTGCACTGATGACTAAGGCTGCAGATAAAAAACTCATAGTTGGTCTTGATATCGGCACTTCCAAAGTTTGTGCTTTGGTTGGGGAGGTCCTCCCCGATGGCAATGTTAATGTCATTGGAGTAGGTAGCAGCCCGTCACGCGGAATGGATAAAGGTGGGGTTAATGACCTTGAGTCAGTAGTGAAGTCAGTTCAACGCGCAGTTGATCAGGCTGAACTGATGGCTGATTGCCAAATTGGTTCTGTGTATTTGTCGCTATCAGGTAAACATATTAGTTGCCAAACAGAAAAGGGCATGGTGCCAATTTCTGATAAAGAAGTGACTCAAGATGACGTCGATAATGTTATTCATACGGCGAAATCAGTAAAAATAAGCGATGAGCAACGTACGTTGCATGTGATTCCACAAGAGTTTGCGATTGATTACCAAGAAGGGATTAAAAACCCGGTTGGTTTATCTGGTGTTCGTATGGAAGCAAGTGTCCATTTGATCACTTGTCATAACGACATGGCGCGCAACATCGTTAAAGCAGTAGAGCGTTGTGGTTTAACTGTTGATCATCTGATTTTTTCAGGATTAGCAGCAAGCTATGCTGTACTGACCCCAGATGAGCGAGAGCTCGGCGTATGCGTTGTCGATATTGGCGGCGGTACAATGGATCTTGCCATTTGGTCTGGTGGCGCATTACGTCATGCGGAAGTGATTCCGTATGCAGGTAATGTTGTGACCAGTGATATTGCTTATGCATTTGGTACACCGCCGGGTGACGCTGAAGATATTAAAGTGAAATACGGTTGTGCACTGAGTGAGTTGGTGAGCAAAGATGCCAAGGTAGATGTGCCTAGTGTAGGTGGTCGTCCATCAAGGAGCTTGCAGAGTCAAACACTCGCAGAAGTAATCGAGCCTCGATATAGTGAATTGCTAGGGTTAGTAAATCAAAAATTACTAACCGTACAAGCTCAATTGCGAGAGGCTGGTGTTAAACACCACCTAGCAGCTGGCATCGTCCTTACCGGGGGCGCTGCACAAATGGAAGGTTTAACTGAATGTGCTGAGCGGGTTTTCCGCAATCAAGTACGTATTGGTCAGCCTCTTGAGCTGAGTGGATTGACTGACTATGTTCAGTCTCCACCCTATGCTACCGCAGTAGGATTACTGCATTACGGAAAGGATAGTCAATCATTTGACGAAAATGCACAAGAACCGAAACGCTCGGTAACTGGTCTATTTTCACGAATCAGTGGTTGGTTTAAAAAAGAATTTTAAAACCTGATGCGAACAGGATAACGGAGAGAACAAATGTTTGAACCGATGATGGAAATGTCTGATGAAGCTGTAATTAAGGTCATTGGCGTTGGCGGCGGCGGCGGTAATGCTGTCGATCACATGGTGCGTGAGTCTATTGAAGGTGTGCAATTCATCAGTGTTAATACTGATGCGCAAGCTCTTCGTAAAACAAGCGTAAGTACTGTTATTCAAATCGGTGGTGATATCACTAAAGGTTTGGGTGCGGGTGCTAACCCACAAGTGGGCCGTGATTCAGCGTTAGAAGACCGTGAAGCAATCAAGAAAGAGCTTGAAGGCTCTGACATGATCTTCATTGCAGCTGGCATGGGTGGTGGTACCGGTACTGGTGCTGCGCCAATCATTGCTGAAGTAGCGAAAGAGCTTGGTATTCTTACTGTTGCTGTTGTGACTAAACCATTTAGCTTCGAAGGTAAGAAGCGTATGGCATTTGCAGAGCAAGGTATTGATGAGCTTTCTAAGCATGTTGATTCATTAATTACTATTCCTAACGAAAAGCTACTTAAAGTACTTGGTCGTGGTATCACATTGCTTGATGCCTTTGCGAAAGCAAACGATGTACTTAAGAACGCAGTTCAAGGTATTGCAGAGCTAATCACTCGTCCAGGCATGATCAACGTCGACTTTGCGGACGTACGTACCGTAATGTCTGAAATGGGTCATGCAATGATGGGTAGCGGTGTTGCTTCTGGTGACGACCGTGCTGAAGAAGCTGCTGAAATGGCAATTTCTAGCCCGCTATTGGAAGATATCGATCTTGCTGGCGCGCGTGGTGTGTTAGTTAACATCACTGCTGGTATGGATATGCGTCTAGACGAATTCGAAACTGTGGGTAACACAGTTAAAGCATTCGCTTCTGATAACGCTACCGTGGTTATTGGTACTTCACTTGACCCAGATATGACTGATGAGCTACGTGTAACCGTAGTGGCAACAGGCATTGGTAAAGAGTGCAAGCCTGATATCACATTAGTAACGTCATCGAAGCCAGCACCTGTTGTTGCACAGGAAAAACCTGCTGCAATCGCTGAAGAAAAGCCTGTTGAAACTCAACAAGCTAAATCTCAGGGTGCTGATCACGACTACTTAGATATCCCTGCATTCTTGCGTAAGCAAGCGGACTAAAATATCCATCATATTGATTGTGGTAGCTAATTTAGCTTAGTAAGCATTGCATCTTTTGTTTCACCACAAAGGATGCATTGTTTCACCCACAGTGAATTATTTTGGATATTTTTTAGGTTATGGTATGATAAGTGTTCAATTCGCCATTTCGGTGTTGCGAATAGTTTCTATTCACCTAATTAGTTTGCAAGCAAAAGTTTGTTTAACCGTTGAGATATAAAGCAGATGATCAGACAACGTACACTTAAAAGCATTGTGCAGACGACTGGTGTGGGCCTCCACTCTGGACGTAAAGTGACGCTTATTCTGCGTCCTGCTGCCGCAAATACTGGCGTGATTTATCGCCGTACTGACCTTAATCCACCCGTGGATTTTCCTGCAAATGCAGACTCAGTGCGCGATACCATGTTATGTACCGCCCTTGTGAATGAACAAGGCGTGCGCATTTCAACGGTTGAGCACTTGAATGCTGCACTGGCCGGTATGGGTATCGATAACGTGATTATCGAAGTTGATGCGCCTGAAATACCTATTATGGATGGCAGCGCAAGCCCATTTATTTACCTGCTTCAATCAGCCGGTATTGATACGTTAAATGCGCCTAAGCGTTTTTTACGTATTAAAAAGCCTGTTCGCATTGAAGATGGCGACAAGTGGGCGGAACTCGTGCCTTATAACGGTTTCCGTCTCGATTTTGCTATCGACTTTAACCACCCTGCGATTGATTCAGATCAGCAGCGTCTAGTGTTAGATTTTTCAAGTCAGTCTTTTGTTAAAAAGATTAGCCGTGCGCGTACTTTCGGCTTCATGCGCGATATTGAATACCTTCAATCACAAAATTTGTGTCTTGGTGGTAGTTTTGATAACGCGATTGTATTGGACGACTACCGTATCCTGAACGATGACGGCTTGCGTTTTGACAATGAACTTGTGACGCACAAAGTATTGGATGCCATTGGTGACCTTTACATGTGTGGTCATAATATCATTGGTGAGATGCGCGCTTATAAATCAGGTCATGCGCTTAACAACCAACTACTGCGTGCAGTATTGGCTGATCAAGAAGCGTATGAGTGGTCAACCTTTGAAGATGAGCGTGAAGTGCCTGTCACTTTTGCTCAACCGGGTATGGTATTGGCGTAAATCACGCAATTGCCTTGTATTAAAAAACGCCGAGCATTTATGTTCGGCGTTTTTGTATCTGCTGTTTGTGATCAGCGAGTATTCTTTTGTGCCAGCTTAGCTAACCGTTCTAAGCAAGCTTTGACTTTATCGGGCGCATTAGCTGCTGTTGCTAATAGATGTTGTGCTGCCACATTACTGATCGGCTTTTGAATAATATCGGGAATTTTATCTTGTTTACGAATCGCCACTGCCGCCAGTGCAGGGTTTACTTTGACTTCAATCTCACGCAATTTTGGCAATAATTTCTCGCGTAATTTAATCATTAACTGATGGCGTTCATAGTTAAGTCGCATTGACCATGCTGCCGATGCGGTTTCAATGATCAGCACCCCTTGGCGATAATTACTGACGCGACAATGCTCGGCACAATTTAAGTGAGCTTTGACTGCGGTATCGAGTTGGCTAAGTGCCGCCGCCCGTTGTTGAATCGAGGTCAGGCCATCACTATCAAGCAGATGAGCAGGGGTTTGTGGGCGATGATCTCTCATGATTTTAGTTCCTGAATATTCAACCGAATAAAAATGTTACTTTTGCGGATATGATCTTAATTTTTCACAGATAAAAACTATTGCTGTGGCTTTTATCATAGGCGATGACACTAATATGACTTATCATATTAGGTATATAGGTTAATATATGTTGAGTGATATGTCTGCCAAGCAGTAGCGACATTGTATTTTTTGTATTTGGGCAGCAATAAACGGCATTAGTTTAGCATTGAGCAAGGTGCTTTTTGTTAGGATAGTCGTGTTAGCCCTTGAAAATCGACTATCGCGACACAATATCAATTATTACATGTTTTAGGATTAACCTCTTAGTCACCGTTGTGACGATTCCTGTGGGATAGGGATGGCTTAGGTCCCCCAAGGAATGAAACCCGAATTAAGCGATTCAGCAATAGAAACGCTGATATAACAAAGAGAAACCGGCATCACCATGTTATCAAAACTACTGACTAAAGTTATCGGTAGCCGTAACGACCGCACTCTGCGTCGTATGCGCAAAATTGTTGATCAAATCAATAAGCTAGAACCTCAATTTGAAAGCCTACAGGATCATGAGCTGCAAGCAAAAACAGCTGAATTTCGTGAGCGTTTAGATCAAGGCGAAACGCTAGATCAACTACTACCAGAAGCCTTCGCGACTGTACGTGAAGCATCAAATCGTGTCTATGGTATGCGTCACTTTGACGTACAGCTACTTGGCGGTATGGTCTTAAATGACTGTAAAATTGCTGAGATGCGTACTGGTGAAGGTAAAACACTGACCGCGACATTACCGTCATACCTTAATGCCCTAACCGGTAAAGGTGTTCACATCGTTACAGTGAACGACTACCTTGCAGCACGTGATGCTGAAACTAACCGCGAGTTATTTGAATTCCTCGGTATGACTGTCGGTGTTAACGTGCCGAATATGTCACCGCCAGCGAAGAAAGACGCTTATGCGGCGGATATTCTTTACGGTACTAATAACGAATTTGGTTTTGATTACCTGCGCGATAACATGGCGTTCCGACCTGAAGATCGCGTCCAGCGTGAGCGTTTCTTTGCGGTTGTCGATGAAGTTGACTCCATTCTAATTGATGAAGCGCGTACACCGCTGATTATCTCTGGTCCTGCCGAAGATAGCTCAGAAATGTACATTAAAGTGAACCTACTTATTCCGTTGCTTGTTCGTCAAGATAAAGAAGATAGCGCTGATTATCGTGGCGATGGTCACTACACTGTCGATGAAAAATCAAAGCAAGCGCATTTTACGGAAACAGGTCAAGAGTTCATTGAAGAATTGTTGATTAAAAATGACATTATGGCAGAGAACGATACCCTGTATTCTCCGGCTAATATCAGTTTGTTACACCACGTTAATGCCGGTTTACGTGCGCACGTGTTGTTTGAAAAAGACGTCGATTATATTGTGCAAGATGATGAAGTTATCATTGTCGATGAACATACTGGCCGTACTATGCCAGGTCGTCGTTGGTCTGAAGGTCTTCACCAAGCTGTTGAAGCGAAAGAAGGCGTTAAGATCCAGAACGAAAACCAAACTTTGGCATCGATTACTTTCCAGAACTACTTCCGTTTATACGAGAAGCTATCTGGTATGACAGGTACTGCTGATACTGAAGCGTTTGAATTCCAATCTATTTATAATTTAGATACGGTAGTGCTACCGACTAACCGCCCAATGGCACGTATTGATAACGGCGATTTAGTCTATATGACTGAAGCTGAAAAATTCGTTGCTATCAGCGAAGATATTAATGAGCGTGTTAAAAACGGTCAGCCATGTCTTGTGGGTACGGTTTCGATTGAAAAATCTGAGATGCTATCAAACGCGCTTAAAAAAGCCGGTATTAAGCACAACGTATTGAATGCTAAATTCCACGAAAAAGAAGCGGATATTATCGCAGAAGCGGGTGCGCCAGGTGCGGTAACAATCGCAACCAACATGGCAGGTCGTGGTACCGATATTATGTTAGGTGGTTCGTGGAAGACTGATGTAGAAAAACTTAATAATCCAACCGATGAGCAAATCGCTAAGATCCGTGCTGATTGGCAAATTAAACATGATGCAGTATTAGCATCGGGTGGTTTGCACATTCTTGGTACTGAACGCCATGAATCGCGTCGTATCGATAACCAGTTACGTGGTCGTGCGGGTCGTCAGGGTGATGCAGGTTCTTCACGCTTCTATCTTTCAATGGAAGATGGCCTTATGCGTATCTTCGCCTCTGATCGTGTTTCTGGCATGATGAAGAAGCTGGGTATGGAAGAAGGTGAAGCGATTGAGCATCCATGGGTATCAAAAGCTATCGAGAACGCACAACGTAAAGTTGAAGGGCGTAACTTTGATATCCGTAAGCAATTGCTTGAATTTGATGATGTCGCTAACGATCAGCGTCAGGTAGTGTATGAACTACGTGATGAGCTAATGAATGCTAACGATATCAGTGAAATGATTGAGCACAACCGTGAAGACGTGTTGAACGTAATTATTGATAACTACATTCCGCAGCAATCGCTAGAAGAAATGTGGGATATCGAAGGTCTAGAAGCGCGTCTAAAAGATGACTTTGATTTAGAGCTACCGATTAAGCAATGGTTAGACACTGAAGATAAGCTTTATGAAGAAGCACTACGTGAACGTATTATCGAAAAAGCGTTTGAGCTTTACCGTGAGAAAGAACAAGTTGTTGGCGCAGAAGTGCTACGTAACTTTGAAAAAACGGTAATGTTGCAAAACCTTGATACGTTATGGAAAGAACACCTAGCGGCGATGGATCATCTTCGTCAAGGTATTCACCTTCGTGGTTATGCACAAAAGAACCCTAAGCAAGAGTACAAGCGCGAATCGTTTGAACTGTTTGAAGAGATGCTTGATAACTTAAAGAGTGATGTTGTTTCTATCTTAAGCAAGGTACGAGTACAACAGCAGGAAGAAGTTGATCGCATGGAAGAAGAACGTCGTCAAATGGCAGAAATGCTAGCACGTCGTCAACAATTCAACCATCAAAACGCAGACAATCAGATTGTTGATGAATCATCTCAAGCAGCAGATGATAGCCAGCAAGGTACGTTTGAGCGCGAAGAGCGTAAGATCGGCCGTAATGAGCCTTGTCCATGTGGTTCAGGTAAGAAATACAAGCAGTGTCACGGCAAGATCGAATAAGATCGCCGCTAAGCTGTTATAAAAAAGGTCGCCTTCGAGCGACCTTTTTTTATGGCTGT
>CAMQXY010000033.1 GCA_947039005.1 uncultured Photobacterium sp. | reverse complement strand
ATATTATCGCGTATATTATCGCGTATATTGATAGTTCATATCTAAAAACGGACATAGCATGAATTTTAAAACTAATTTTATGGAGTTTGATACAGATCTATACCCACAAAAGGTACTGGCATTGCGTATTGCAGGGATTGAAAAAGATGATGAAGTTCCATTCCATCAACATCATAAAGGACAATTAGTGATGCCTTTGACTGGGTTTGCTAAGTGTCATATTGATGATGCTGTATGGATGGTACCTGCACATTGTGCCGTATGGATACCGAGTCAGGTTCCACACAGTAATCGTATTTCTCAGGATGCTGATGTGTGCATGCTATTGGTTGAGCAAGATATTATTGGTATGCCTAATAAAGCTTGTACGCTTTCTATTTCTTCTTTATTACGCGAATTAATCATTCGTCTTGCTCAAGAAAATCAAGATGACGTTCAAGAAGGTTCAGTAGCGCGTTTAGTGGATGTGTTAGTTGATGAATTAATATCAATGCCTACCGAACAGTTTGATTTTCCTATTCCTGCTGAACATAGGTTAAATCAAATAGCAAAGCAGTTATTAGCAAATCCAGGGGATCGAAAGACCGTTGGTGAGTGGGCTGCACAATTTGCAATGAGTGAGCGAACATTAGCGCGTTTGGTCAAACAAGAAATTGGTTTAACATTTGGTCGTTGGCGTGGGCAATTGCATATTGTCGTGGCACTTCAGAAATTATCGATGGGTGAACCTGTCCAACGGATAGCAGAAGATTTAGGGTATGAATCTGTCAGTGCGTTTATTTTGTTTTTTAAAAAAACGTTAGGACGACCACCAAAACAATATATGAAAGATCGATAATAAAAGTATATTTATTATGAATATCAATAGGTAGGCTATGATAAATGACACAGGCATAGTGATCACATGTCGTGCGTGATAAGTTAGCTTACTTCATTAGTGTTTTTTGTTTTGAGTAAGGAATACGTTATGTCCCGATGGTTGGCTTATCATGGTGATAGTATCTATTTGGATGAATTAATTTATCAACCCGAGCATTCATTAATTCAGCAAAGTCTAGAGTCGAATAAAAAACGGGTCATTCGAGCTAATGGTGATGGCTTTGGTTTAGGTTGGTATTCTCATCGTGCATTACCTGGTTATTATCATGATATTTTACCCGCATGGGGTGATGAGAATTTACGCTCGCTAGCGCATCATATTAGTTCACACCGTTTTATGGCACATATTCGTCATTCAACAGGATCTCAAGTTTCACGGGTTAATTGTCATCCGTTTGTTCTTGATAATTGGATGTTTTTGCATAATGGTCAAATTAGCGGTTTTGATCAGGTGAAATTTACGTTAGTACGCCAATTAACCGAAGAATTATTTTTAAAGCGAGTAGGAACAACTGATAGCGAATTGATTTTTTTAATGATGATCAAAAATGGTTTAAGAGTCGATCCCATTGCTGCTATTAATCAGACTTTGTATGAAATTGAACAAGCAATGGAAGATAAATCTATAACTGGTCCATTAAAAACGTCGCTTTGTATTTCTGATGGTGAGCAATTTTGGGTGGTTCGTTATAGCTCAGATCATCAACCGCCACCCGTATTTATTCAGTGTTCGGCGCATAAAACAACCCTCGCTTCTGAACCGTTAGATCATTCTGATTCATGGCAAAAAATCCCCTGTCAGACCATTACGCATATTGTTAATCACCACTGTACTCAATATGATTTAATTATTGATTAACGATCTTTATCGTAATAGTAAAAAGGCAGCTTTTTATAGGCTGCCTTTTTACTGCCTACAAAACTGATTAAAATATTTTTCACTATCTACAATATATGACATTAGATAATGGATCGTTAAGTTATTCAATGATTCAGTTAAGCTCTGTAATGGGCGGTTTTTTAGTCTGAATTTCATAGTGGATCAAAATTGTAAGATTATTGGTAATGGTCTCTCAATCCTGAATGAACATTAATATAGTTTGTTCATTAACTATTTTTTGGATTTATAGGAATGAACGTTAATTAGTATATTTAATGGTTATGATGATTTTTGTTTGTCGTTGCAATTATTTGTACGACAAAATGTAAGTTTTTGTTTTCAAATTATAAATCAGTAAAACCATATGTTTTATCCCTTTGTCCATTGAAAACAATAGAGAAATTTAACTAGCGTTAAGGTTGGTATGCTGATAACGTGTCTTCCCTCACACACAGCGTGAGACATTTATGCAACGCAATACAAGCCAAATTAGTAATGAAACAATATCAAATATCTTCACGGAGCTAAAAGGTTTAGATAATAAACTCGTTCCAGCTCTAACGATTGGGTTTATCACCTTATTCGTTCTTTCTGCTTTAATTGATATGCCTGCTTTTACCGCAATGATCCAATCATTATTTAGCTCTGCAGCAAAAACCTTTGGTTCAAGTTGGCAGTGGCTGATGCTTATTAATTTTTTCCTAGCATTAATTGTGGCGATTAGCCCGTTAGGTAAAAAAGTGATGGGTAATGTTGCTAAACCGACAATTGGTACATTTCGTTGGTTAGCAATGATCATGTGTACGCTGCTTGCGGGTGGCGGTGTGTTTTGGTCAGCGGCTGAGCCTATTTATCATTTCATGACGCCATCACCATCATTTCCTGGTGTAGAAGGTGGCACACTTGCAGCAGTGACTCCTGCACTAGATCAAGCATTTTTACATTGGGGCTTTCTTGCATGGGCCGTACTAGGTACGCTTTCAACGATAGTGTTAATGTATGCTCATCATGAACATGGTATTAAATTACGTCCTCGCGCTTTATTATTTCCACTTTTTGGGCATCGTTTAGAAAATCATTGGCTAGGTAGTGTGATTGACGCATGCTCAATTATTGCTGTGGCGGCGGGTACGATTGGTCCAATTGGCTTTTTAGCTTCACAATTAGGCTATAGTCTAGAGTTATTAACTGGTTTAGAAAATAACACTCAATCTCAGCTTATTATTTTAGCTGTAGTTGTGGCTATTTATTCTGCTTCAGCAGCATCAGGCATGGATAAAGGCTTACAGTGGCTATCACGCCTTAATGTTATTGGTGCATTTGTATTATTAGCTGCAATGTTAATTTTAGGGCCAACAACGTTCTTATTAAAAGAATTTGGCTCTGCGTTTGGTAGCTATTTGCAAAATATGGGCACAATGAGTTTGACGACAGCCAAGCCTGAGTGGGATGTGTGGTGGACATGGTTCTTCTGGGGATGGTTTATTGGTTTTGCACCAATGATGGCTATCTTTATTGCTCGTATTTCTGAAGGTCGTAGTATCCGCAGTTTAATCTTGTGTGTTGCTATTGGTGCGCCAATTGCGACAAACTTTTGGTTTGCTGTATTAGGTGGTACAGGTATTTCTTTAGAGCTTCATAATCCAGGGATGATTTCTGGTCCGCTTCATGATGGTGGTTTGCCTTCGGTATTGTTAGTAACCTTGTCTAATTTACCCTTGAGTTATATTTTATTACCGGCGTTTTTAGTGTTAACCACAACATTCGTGGTAACAACGGGTGATTCAATGGCGTATTCAATTGCAATGGTCGTTTCTGGTGATAATGAACCAAGTAGCCGACACCGTTTGTTTTGGGCTATTACCATGGGTGTCGTTGCGGCGGTATTATTACTTGCCGGTGATGGCGGTTTGAAGGCACTGCAATCCTTTATTGTTATTACCGCAGTACCTGTTTCATTGCTGATTGGATTAACACTGTTAAGTGGTCCTGTTGCCGCATGGAAAATGACATGTGCATCAAAAACAGCAAAGACAGCTTAATCTGTATGATGTAATTATCGACTCTCGATAAGCGATTAAAATAAAAACCGAAAGTAGGGTATTAATAGCCGTGCTTTCGGTTTTTTTGTGACTGTATTTTGCGATATTTTACGATAAAAAAGAACGAGTAATAAATTGATAACAGGTGTTATTTGGTATCGATATTACCTTGTTGTATTTTAGCTTTGCAGCGTTTAACCAAGGCATGCGTCATCCCTCGGAAAATAAATAAATGCGCTGGCATCATTGCAAACCAATACAATAATCCCATAAAACCTTTAGGGTGCCACCATGCACGAATATCGATGGTGCGATGATCGCCACAATCTTCAATGGTAAATTCTAATCGACCTAAGCCGGGTGCTTTCATTCCAAACAGTAATGAGAGGAAATGATTTTTTTCAAGACTGATCACTTTCCATGAATCAATTTTATCACCCAGTTGTAATTGTTGAGGATCTCGACGATAACGCTGAAGGGCATCACCGCCAATCATAGCATCCAACCATTCTCGAACTCGCCATAAGCCATTAGCATAAAAATAACCTTCTTCACCGCCAACAAGCTGTACCTGACGCCATAAGTCTTCACAACTTGCATCTGTTTTCAGTGTATAACCTGCTTGTTTAGGAAAGTAGCCATAGCCAGTTTGCCAGCGTTGTAGGGCATCAGGATCAAATCCCCAAATCTCACTTTTAACTACCTCTGTATTCATGGCTAATGCTTCTTGGATAGCTTCTTCATAACTAATTAAATGTTGAGGAATACGGTGTTGAAGTTCGCTGCCATCAGCGGGAAGATCGCAACTTAATCCGCCAATCAATGCACGTGCAATATTCGTTGGAACCGATGTAATAAAACGGAGCCAGTAAGTTGCCATCTTTGGACTTAACCATTTTAAGGGAATAACACGAATGACTTTGCCATGCACTTTACTTAACCGGACCATTTGATCTTTATAAGTCATCTGTTCTGGGCCCGCGACATCTAAAATAAGGTTATGATCTGGCGGGCATTCGATAAGCTCTGTTAGATAATAAAGTAGGTTACGTAACGCAATAGGCGAGTTACGGGATGTAACCCAACTTGGGGTTAACATTACGGGTAGGTGATAGACAAAGTCTTGCATGACTTCAAATGCTGCTGATCCTGGGCCTATAATAATGCCAGCACGTAGTTCGGTAACACATTTACCGCTGTCGCGAAGAATATTACCTGTTTCTTTACGCGCAGTTAAATGTTTTGATTGACTGGTCTGTGGCTGTAAAGCACCAAGATAAATAACATGTTCAACATTACTGAGACTAAGATAACGACTAAATCGTCGAGCGCAATCAAGTTCAAATTCAATGAAGTCATGACCATGATTCATTCCATGGACGAGGAAATAAACTGTGTCTATATCTATAAATAGATCAGTTAAATCTTGGTCGAGATCTAAATCTAATTCAACTAACTCTAAATTATCAATACTTCCCCAACCACGTTTTTCTAATAATTTAAGGTTTCGTCCTGTTGCTTTTACGTGATGGCCTAAGTCTAATAAATTAGGCACGAGATGGCTGCCGATATAACCAGAAGCGCCGACGACAAGAATATTTTTGCTCATTAAGTAATCACTCTGAATTCCGTATTGCGATATAAATACGCGAAAAATTCGGCTATTAAATTTTTTAATATCGCCTTTAAAGATAATGGCTTTTTATTGATTAAAAGCAATAATAAACTGTAAAAGATGATAGTTTTTATAGGTTAATATGATTATTATCACCCCGTTTTTTATGGGTTTTTATGCATATATTTATGATGCCTAATATATGAATAAGTATGCTTATATAATTTGTTTAAATCATATGAAAGGTTAAAACAAGCAATATTGTTTTTAGTTAAATTGTATATGTGATTTTGTTTCATATTTATTAAATTAAAATAGTCTGCGGGAAGTTCGTTTTTTAGTGGCTGTTTATTACCCTTATTTGGTAACTATTTGTTGTTAAATAGGAATATCTTAAATAAGATAAGTGTTTAAAATGATGATAATTAATAGTTGAACTGTTACGTGAAGAATAAAACAGGTAATATTGAATAATTATTTATTTTAATCATTCAATATTAAAATAAACAGTGGTTAATTTGTAATGTAAACAAACGTTGGTGATTGGACATGTTACGACTATCTGAACTCTGTAAAGGGTATCTTGACGGTACCGAGTTTCATTCTGTGCTTCAGGGCGCTAATTTATCTTTAAATCCCGGAGAACAATTGGCTCTGATGGGAGAAAGTGGCTCAGGGAAAAGCACCTTATTAAATTTAATTGCGGGGCTTGATAAACCAGAATCGGGTGAAATATGGTTAGGTAACACGGTCATAAATGCAATTTCAGAACGTGAGCGTACAGCCTTCCGTCGTAAAAATATCGGTCTTGTTTTTCAGCAATATAATTTATTACCGACTTTAACGGTGGCGGATAATATTCGTTTTTGTCGGCAGCTAAAAGGTTTACCAGATAACGATAAGTTATGGCTAAAATTAATTTCGGCGCTGGATCTGATGCCGTTGCTTTTACGTTATCCTGAAGAAATTTCGGGAGGACAACAGCAACGTGCAGCTATTGCTCGTGCTATTTATATGGAACCAACATTGTTACTTGCTGATGAGCCTACAGGCAGTTTAGATGAACGTAATGCAGATGCTGTTATTCGATTACTCATTTCATTAACGAAACAGCTTCATTGTACGCTATTAGTCGTGACCCATAGTGAGAAGGTGGCAGCACAGATGCAAGGATGTATACGTTTGCAGGGAGGTCAGCTTCATGTTGCGCCCCGTAGCTAATGCGCTTTGGGGGCACTATCGCCGTCATCCGTTACAAATTGTTTTAGTGTGGCTAGGGTTAACATTAGGCATCGCACTACTCGTTGGTGTTATGGGGGTTAATCAACAAGCACGAGAAAGTTACCGTAAAGGCGAGCAAATTTTTTCTAATCCTTTTCCATATCGTATTCGTCATGCTCAAATTGGTATGAATGTGCCGCAAGGTTTTTACATTCAAATGCGTCGTGCTGGGCTTAAAACTTGTACTCCATTGGTTGAACATCGTATTGTTACTGAAAAACACCGAGATTTTCAACTGCTTGGTATAGATCCTGTTGCGATGTTGGGTACGACAAAAAATAGTGTGGTTGATGGTAATGCAATTAAATTATTAAAATTAATGCAGCCACCATATCCTATTATGTTGGGAGAACATTTAGCGAGTTATATTGGAATTAAAAGCGGTGATATGCTGACGCTTGATTCTGGACGTAAAATTGGTCCTCTAGAAGTGATCCGTGATGAGCGCATGAATGATCCTCGTATGGTTGCCGATATTTCTTTGTTACGAGAGTTAAACCCTAGTTCGGGATTCAGTGCTGTTGTTTGTGGTGAAATGAGCAGTCGACAGCTGATGAAGCTGACACATATTTTGCCACCAGGGTTAACACTTGAACGTCAACAAAGCGCTAAATTAGAGCCATTAACGAATGCATTCCACTTAAACTTATTTGCGATGGGGATGCTTGCGTTTGTCGTTGGATTATTTATTTTCTATCAAGCAATGTCGCTATCTTTAGCACAACGACAACCTTTAGTGGGTATTTTACGTCAATTGGGTGTTAACGGTACTCAGCTTGCGGGGGCATTAATTGGTGAATTGTGTTTATGGGTCTTACTGGGTTTAGTTGGCGGTAATATTATTGGCTTACTGTTAGCACAACAATTACTGCCATCGGTTGCGGCGTCATTGAATGATTTATATAACGCAAATGTAAGTTTACAAGTGCAGTGGAATTGGCAGTGGGGCGTAGCAAGTTTAGCGATTGCTATTTTTGGCTGTGCATTTGCTTGTACATGGCCATTAGTGCGGTTAATTAAATCACCACCAGCACGATTAGCAACGCACTTGTCATTAGTACGTTTTAGTGGGCGCGAGTTTGCATGGCAAGCATTGTTTTCTTGTGTGTTTATTGTGGGGGCTTTTGTTGTTTATAAGTTACCTCATGGACAGTTAGCTGGATTTGCTTTAATCGGTTTTATTTTGATTGCATCGGGTTTAATGATGCCTTATTTACTGTGGCTACTGTTCCATCTTTTAGGGAATATTAGTCGTAGAGCCCGTATGCGATGGTTCTTTTTCGATGCTGCAGCAAGTTTAAGTTATCGCGGTATTGCAGCAATGGCATTTATGCTGGCGTTGGCTTCTAATATTGGCATGGAAACAATGGTTGGTAGTTTTCGCAATACAACTGAAAATTGGCTTGAGCAACGGTTAGCAGCGGATATTTACATTCGTCCATCGATTAATATGGCTCCGCGTATTTCTAAATGGTTGCAAGAACAACCTGATGTTGAACAAGTGTGGTGGAGCTGGCAAAAAGAAACCCGTTCAGATAGCGGTATGATTCAAGTGATGAGTATTGGTCAAACAGTCGGTGAGAAAAAAGCCCTGTCGGTGAAGGTTGGTAGTCATAATTATTGGCAACAATTACATCAGGATCGTGCCGTTATGGTCAGTGAATCGATGGCATTGAAGCATGATTGGCAAGTGGGGGATATGATTAATCTTCCTGCACCCATGAATAAAGGCTGGCGAGTGGTCGGGGTTTATTATGATTACGGTAATCCTTATGGACAAGTATTAATATCGCAGCAAAAGTGGCAACGTTTTTGGCCTCATTCAGGGCAGGTTGGGTTAGCTATTCATTTAAAAAATGGTGCATCGTCTGAGCCTTTATTAGCTAAATTAGGCGAACGTTTCCGATTACAGCCTGAGCGAGTGCGGAATAATGCTGCATTAATGAAACAAGCGATGGCCGTGTTTGATCGTACCTTTGTAGTGACGTCAACGTTAGGTCATTTAACGTTATTTATTGCTATTTGTGGTTTGTTTTTCGCGACGGTTGCTGGTGAGATTTCACGGCAACGACAGTTTTCATTATTACGTTGTATGGGGATGACGGGGGTGGAGTTGTCATTACTCGGTGGCGGTCAACTACTTGTTATTGGTTTAATTACAGCACTGATGGCTTTACCATTAGGGTTGCTTTTAGCACAATTATTGATTGATGTCGTATTGAAATATTCCTTTGGTTGGACAATGCAAGTGCAGTATTTTCCGTATGACTACTTTATGACGTTAGGAACTGCTTTGCTGGCATTATTAGTAGCAGGAGCATGGCCAGTTTGGCGTTTAGTTCATCGCTCCGCGATTTTATCTTTGCGAGAGTCATTTTAATGAAATCTTCAATCATGCCATGTCGTTGGTATTCGTTTTGTGTATCGATAATGCTACTAGGTACGATGCTATTAAGTGGTTGTGATAAGCAGCCCGTTCGAAGTAATTCGGTTGAAAAATTAACTCAATCTCAATATTTTGTGTTTGAGCCAGTCGTTAAGGGTGAGCCGATAATCTTTCCTCGAGATTATGGTGAGCACCCTGAATATCTTGCGGAATGGTGGTACTTAACGGCCAACCTCAAAACAGAAACGGGAAAAGAGATTGCGGTACAATGGACGTTATTTCGCATGGCAACCAGTGATGCTGATCTCAGCGGTTGGAAAACCCCGCAAATGTATATGGCGCATGCAGTAATAACAACTCAAAATAAAATATGGGCGACCGAAAGGTTTGCTCGTGGTGGTATTGGGCAAGCAGGGGTAAGTATTAAACCTTTTCGTGCGTGGTTAGATAACTGGTCATGGCGAGCACCGACGAGTAGTCCTTTTCCTGGACAGCTTGAGTTTTCTAATGACGATATGTTAACGCAGTTAAATATTAAGCAAAAAGGCCCTATTGTTCTGCAAGGTGATGAGGGATATAGCCAAAAACATCCACTACTTAATATTGCTTCTTACTATTACAGCGCCCCATTTTTAGATATTGATGGGGTCATTGAACTCGATGGTAAGCAATATAAAGTGAATGGTCGTGGTTGGTTTGATCGCGAGTGGAGCAGTAGTATGATCAGTGCTAAACAACAGGGATGGGATTGGTTTTCGATACACCTTGAAGATGGCAGTGCATTGATGGTATCGCAACTACGAGAGAAGGGTCAAAGACCTTACTTTATTGGTTCGCGTTCATGGCCTGATGGAAAAGTGGTTGAATTAGATAATAATCAAATCCGCATGAAGCCCCTGAATTTTCGTGACGTGAGTGGTATTTCATTCCCATTAAGTTGGTTAATTGAGGTGCCATCACAAGGATTAAAGCTTCAGACGAGTGTCGTACGGCGTGATCAATGGTTACATTTTATGTTTCCGTATTGGGAAGGGCCAATAAATGTGACGGGGTCACACAAAGGTAAAGGGTTTATGGAGTTAACCGGCTATGAAGAACAATAAGGAATATTGATTCATGTTTAGTAAAAAGTTGAGTGAGAATAGCCAACGGATTAATACACAAAATAACTTTTTCTATTTAACGTTAGCACTGGTTTTTTTATTGATCAGTGCATCGTTAGAAAAAGTGATTACGTCAGGCTTTTTACAATATATGCTGGAAATTTTCACACTGATTACTTTTGGTATCTGTCTTCTGAGTTTACGTTTTGATAAAAATTGGTTTAGGTTTTTATCATCATTAGTCGTGGCATGGTTAGTGGCGGTGGTTACTCGCGCTGTCTTAGGCATTGAGGAAATAGAAATCATCATGTTGTTCTTGATGTTTATTTTCTTCTTTGGCACTTTTCGTTCAATCATGCGCCAAATATTATTTACTGGCTCGATTAATAGCAATAAGATCATTGGATCAATGGCGTTGTTTTTATTGCTTGGTTTAATGTGGGCGATTGGCTATTTAATTCTTATTCATTTTTTTCCGGGTTCATTCCATGGTATCAGCAAGGGTTCATGGCATGAGAACTTTGCCGATGCTGCATATTTTAGTTTTGTGACTTTAACTACGTTGGGTTACGGTGATATTTTACCTATAACACCAATTGCTAAAGTATTTGCCTATCTTGAAGCGATTGTCGGGGTGTTTTATATGGCAATTGTGGTGTCGAGTTTAGTGAGTTCAAGTCGTGAGCAGTATTTTATTGATCACTCAGACGACTAATTAACGGTCATAAATTACAATCATTGGTTTATAAAAGAAGAGAATAGTCATTAAGGTTATTCTCTTTTTTTCATTTAGTGCTATGTTGCTAATACTGATTAAATAGTTATATATCAAGCTCGGTATATAACTGTTTTACTATCTGCTGTGTGAAGGTGATATGAATCGCTTCTTTAAGAAAGTTTACCAATATATAAATCCCACCGTGAATCCTGATTTAGAATCTGCGTTTGATGAATGGCAAAAGCACATTCCTACGTTATGGTTATTAGGTAAAACAGGTGCGGGAAAATCAACAATAATTCAAACACTAACCGGTGATAGTTTGGTCGAGATCGGTAATGGTTTTCAACCTTGCACTCGTACTGCCCACCATTATCTTTATCCAGCGGAAAATCCATTAGTGTGTTTTCTTGATACTCGTGGGTTGGGTGAGGCGGATTACGATCCTGCCGAAGATATTGCGATGTGTAGTGGTAAAAGCCATGCATTAATGGTGGTTATGAAAGCGGAAGAGCCAGAACAATCGGGTTTATTGACGGCACTTAAGCAAATTAAACGCAGTGGGGTGATCAAACATTTATTAGTTATCCATACTGCGGTTAACTGTATCGTTGATCCCCAAGAACGCCAACGTGCGATTGACTATAATCATCAGCGAGTAATGGAGGTGTGGGGAATAAAACCCGCACAGTGGCAATCAGAGACCGCCACTATGTATCAACCGATTGTGGTGGATTTAATCCCTGATGATGAGCAATTTATAGGTATTGATGGATTACATCATGCATTAACTGATGCGCTTCCGATGTTGAGTTTGTTATCCAATCAACAAGCCCATACTAACCGCGAAGAACAAAATTTTTACCAATTGCGCCAAGAGGTTCTATGGTATGCCGGTGCTGCGGGAGCCAGTGATGCAATTCCTGCTGTGGGGTTATTCAGTGTACCTGCTATTCAAGGCAAGATGCTTCATAGTCTTGCTAATCAATATGGTGTCAGTTGGAATAAAAAAGACTACGCAGAATTCGTTGGCATGTTGGGATCGGGTTTTTTGCTGCAATACTTATCTAAATTAGGGCTTAACCAGTTAGTTAAATTTATTCCTGCTTATGGACAAACTGTAGGAAGTGCGACCGCTGCTGCGATGAGTTTTTCATCTACTTATGCGATTGGTCGTGCTGCTTGTATGTATTTGTATCATCGCAGTAAAGGTGAGTCGATCTCCAAAGATCAAATTAAGCTGGCTTATCAACAGGCATTTACGACCGTAAAAAAGGTTGCTGATCGACAACAATTAGGCAAATCGGCACCTAAAAAGGATAACGAATGAAACGGGTGAGTAAAAGTTACCAGTTAATCAATCAACTTTCTGACGGTTTTTTACCGTTATTGATGTTGTCTATTTGTTTACCTGTGATTGTATTAGCAGGCTTTGGTGTGGTTGATCTAATTCAACAAGGGCAATGGCTGTTATTTTTCGCCATTATTGCTGGTGGTTGTTTAGTGGCCTTCTTACCTTATTGGTGGTTGCGTCGTAAACGTGTTGTTGCTGATGCTGTTATAGATGACATTGCACCATTACATGTAGCCGCTAATCCACAATGGGGTGAGCACGATCAGCAAGTATGGCAACAAATGGCGTTGGTGATTGATAAACAGCTAGCCGAAGATTCGGCATGGGAAAGTTTACAAGCACATGCTTATGTCTTGGTTGCAGATGTTGCGGCACAGTACCATCAAAATTCAAGTTCGCAAAAATTAGCGTTTACTGCACCTGAATTTTTAATGATGGTTGAAGAGGTAAGTCGTCGTTATCGTCATTTTTTACAACAACATGTCCCTTTTTCTGAGAAGATCACCTTAACGAGCCTTAAACAAGGTTACGCAATTAAAGATAAAATGGGATATGCAAAAAGTGCTTATGATGTTTATCGTTTATTCCGCATAGCCACACCGACAGGATGGTTAGCAGAAGTACGTGGATTAGTGGTTGGTAAGTTGTTTGATGATGTCAGTGCTGAAGTACAAAGCAAATTAAAAGCCACGTTATTGCAAGAGGTCGCATCGGTTGCGATTGATTTATACAGTGGTCGCTTTAAGCTTGATGATGCAGCTGTTCCACATAGTCAGCTTCAAGATCATGATCAGCAAGCAACCGCTATTGCGGTTGAGCCTTTGCGTGTGGCGGTTGTTGGTCAAGTGAGTGCAGGTAAATCCTCAGTTATTAATGGGTTACTGGGTGAAATTGCTGCGGAAGTAAGTGCATTACCATCAACAGATAAAGCCACAACCTATAAATGCGAAGTTGAAGGGCTAGATTTAATCAACCTGATTGATTTACCGGGCATTGATGGCTCAGTTGTTACTGAGAAAAAATTGCTAAAACAAATGACCGAAAGTGATGTAGTTATTTGGGTATTAAAAGCTAACCAATCGTCACGTCAATTAGATGTTATGTTGAAAGCGGCATTAGATGCATTTTATAAGCAACCTGCGAATCAACATCGAAAAGCCCCGAAAGTGATCATGCTGGTTAACCAAGTCGATAAACTTAAACCCATTGATGAATGGTTACCGCCGTATGATCTTGAGTCACCGCAGACAGACAAAGGACGTATTATTGGTGATGCAGTTAACTATAACCGCGAGGTGATGCAGGCTGAGTATATTCTGCCATTTTCTGTTAGTAGTGATCGTATTCCCTATAATCTTGATAGCTTACAATCACAGTTACAACAGGTTTATCAAGATGGCGTTAATACCCAGTTAAATCGTCGTCGCGCCCAAGGTGAAACCATTGATTATAGTGAACAAGCAAAACGGTTGTATCGCTTAGGTAAACTGGTGTTTGATGCTGCAACAAAATAGTTGCAGTAGTCGTTATTATTAATAAAAAATGGCCTTGATTGGGTGTAATAACCACATCAAAGCCATTTTTATTGGGTGTCAAAAGTCAGTGAATGACTTAGATGACTTTCTTACGGTAACAAAGCCCATGGATCGCCTGCTGTAGGGGTATTACCTTGGCTCCACCATTTAGCTTGGTATATTTTACCTTGGTAGCTGACTTTATCATTACCACCATAAACCGCATTAGTTTCCCATGTCGCAACATCGGTAGGTAAATCAGGTGATGGCTTTTCGTCAGTCGGTGGTGTTACTGGTGGTGTAACAGTATCATCTGTTGCCGCTTTAATGAGTTTCCACGGACCACCTAAATCTGGCTGGTTGTTTTGAGTCCACCATTGCGCTTCATAAACAGCACCTTTGTAAGCGACTTGTTCACCGCCAGTATAGACTTTATTTTCATCCCAACTCGCAACACCATCAATCGGTGGGTCGGTAGGATCTATTGTACCACCACCCGTATCTGGGTCTAATTTATCGACGACACGTACTGCTGGCCAGTTCGCGTGTGAGCCATAGAAATTAGTGACACATTTTTCATAATCCCCCGCGACTAAAGCAGAATAAGCGGTTTGGAAACCGACTAGCTCACACTCAAACGAGACACCACCAGGACGGTCTGGATAATATTTCCAATTCGCATCCCAGTTAGTATAAAGCACATCCGTTGCACCATTTAAATTTAAGCTGCCATAAGGCGTTTGTTGCCAACAGGTGTTGGTTTCATCACTCTTTACAGGAATTTGGTAGTTTTCAACTAAACCTTCCCAATAACGAATACGGTTAACGGGTTGACCTTTATCTTTGTTTTGTTCACCACATTCAATACCACCATTGATCACGTTAATCGTGGTACCAAAGCCATAACCGATACCAGCATCTTTTTCACGCTGAGAAGGTGTCCACGTACGATCAATAACATGTAACATGGCAGGCTTAGGTGCTTGAGGGGTTAAGAAGAACCAAATAGCCGAAGCGAGGTTAAGCCAAGAGTCTGCGACTAAACCGGGGTTATTAAGCAATACTGTTGCATCGCCATCGAACATTACCTCAGAAAAGGCACCATAGTTAAAGTGGTAGGAGAGTTGTTTTGCACCACGACCAAAGTAGCCTTGCCCTTCAGCACAAGGCCAACGCTTATTTTGCCAATCATCCTGACCACACCCAGTGGTGTAACCGGGTTGACCTTCAGACCAGCCCATTTCACGGACATGGACTAATGCTTGTTGCCACTCTTCAAGCCCCAATGGGTTATCGGAGACGTTTTCAATACTAATATGGCCGCCAGTTTCTTGGGCAAAATGTGCAAAAGCGGTGACAATCGATTTTTTACAAATAGCATCGGCATCACGCCCATCAGTATATTCGCCACAAAAAGCCGGGAATTTGCCTATCGCACGTAAAAAGCGGGTATAGGTATATTCAGGTGCCGCCATTTGAGTGAGGTAATTCCACTCAGTTTCAGGAAAAACACGCTCAACCCGTTTTACATTATCAGGGTTAGTGCTTAGCCCAGGAGCAATCGCTTCCACTGTAGCATTTGAGGCTGTGGCTAATGCTTTAGCCCAAACATCGTACATAGGATCGAGTGTTTTTGCATTTTCAGCAGCGTCAATTTCGGAACGCTCAATGACATAACCACCTACAGTGTCAGGATCTGGTTGAGGGGTCATGGCATAACTATTTGCTGCGAGTGTACAGCCAATAATGAAAGATAGCGGATGCAGTTTGGTCATTGATCATTCCCTTATCAATATAAAGCACGATAGCAGATTGCAATGTTATGGGTATGTAATGATGTTGTGCAATAGTTGGTTTTTAAATACGTGTTGTTGTTTCGATTTTTATTATGGAATTAAACATTATTTGCACTGAAAATGATGTTTTAGAGTTTCTTTTTGATAATGTTATTAGCTGAGAGTGAGTGTGAGAGTGAGAGTGAGAGTGGGGGGAGGTGAATGATGAAGATAAAAAGTCCTTATGATCGCTGATCATAAGGACTTTAAATATTTATTATATTAGATCGCTAAGTTATCGAACTAGAAATCTTGCCATGGGTGTTTTACGTAGCCCACGAACAATCATTGTTGATACGATAAACACGACAGGTACAGCAAAAATATTGGCAATAATTGGATTAATGTCCAAAATTCTGACGATATTTAAGTAATAAATCACAATAATAAGGTGACATAAGTAAATACCTAATACATCTTTACTTAATGAGTGGGTGATTTTATAGTCACCTAGATTTGGTTTTGCTAATAAAATAAAGAAAATACCTAATGCCCACAGTGGTGTTCCAAACAGAAAATCATGGAAAAAAGAGCCATTTTCTTGTAGGGATAGGTAATTCGCTTCACCGATGAATAAGCCAAAACCAATAACCATCATAATGATGCTGTATTTTAAGCTAACGCTAATATTGCGACGACGAATTTCAAATCCAAGCATAATCATAAAGGTACTAAAAAATGGACCGTTACGAGTAAAAATAGGCGAACTTAAGTCAGTCATTTGGGCGTAACTACCCGCCATTAAACCAAAAATAAAGAGTGCAGTTGCAACTGGAATAATGAAACGTGCTAACTTAAAGCGCAGTAAGAGTGTAATAACCGTTAAACCACTGAGTAATCCAGGTATATACCAAAGATGCACCAATCCACCTTCAAATAAGGTATTTAATGGTGTTGTAAGTAGTTTTTGCCAATAAAAAGTACGCTCCGCAAAATAGCCCTCTGTGGATACAATATGGAAGTTAAACGGTAGAACAAGGTAAATTACGCTCCATGAAACCCACATAATGAGTAATGGGCGAGCATAGCGCCATAGGTAAGGGCAACGTTCTGTTGTTAAGCGTGGTTGAATAAAATAACCCGCCATAATAAAAAATAGCGGTACAGCGAAGCGACTAACTTGGTTAAGTCCCATTCCTAGTAATGGTTGCCCATTAAATAATGGTGTTTGCATGAAAATTTGGCTATGCAAAGCAATAATGGCGATAGTTGCGATAATTCGGCCAAATTCAAAGCTGGCGACACGGTGTTGAGACATTACTATAAACCCACAAACGTAAAGTGGTGTAGAAATTATACGGATTTCAGTATGTTGTAAATTGCATTATGAAGGAGAATTACGTTATTGATCACAGAATTAAAGTTATGATCAAGAATAAGTCCCATTTACATCGCAGGAAAAGTAAGTAGATAACAATATTATTATTAAAGTTACCTACTTATTGAAATTGTTGTAGATTTTTATAGCCCAAGTTGATCAAGTAAATCTTGGTTTTCGTTATTATCTTTAATATTTTTATTGGGTGAGATTTCTTGTGTTTGGTTTGCTATATAGGCCGTTTCAAAAATAGTATCGGGATCTTGTTCATCGACTTCAAATGGTTCAAGTTGAATAAACTCGGTTTTATCCATGGCAAATTCAAGATAGAAAATATTATTGTTTGCGGTAGTGAAACTGACACGGCGTACTTGAGGGCGCTCAAGGTTGGTATCAATGGATAAAATGATTTGTTTATGTAATGCCAACATTTTAGGTTGGTTTTGAGTAATCGATATTTTTAATTCTCTGCCAATTTTACAAGTAAAATCACCAACAACTTGGTTCATTAACTCCCCTAAAATATTAGCAACATCATCAGCGGTATGGTGAATGGCTAGATCATTATCAGAAAAACCCATGCGAAGCATATAATTTTGATACAGTTCCATCGCGGCTGATGCTGAGAAATTAGTAACAACTAAACCTGTGAAGCCACCATCAAATAAAACAAAACAGCCAATATCTGGTTTTAAACTGGTTTTATTGATTTTTTGTACCATAGCTGAATATTGAATATGGCTTTCAGTTGCTCGTGATAAAACATCAGCAAGAGAATGACATAATTTGATTAAAATATCATCGGTGGTGATTGTGTGATTTTTTCTCATATACCGCCCTGTAAAACTTATTTATAACCAATAAGTGAAAATGTAGCAGCTTAAAGCCGATAGCAATGCCGCTTTTTATTCCGCAAAAATAATTGCGTGATCAGTACATATCGGCTTATGAGAAAAGGACTTGAATGTTTATTTGATTTTATTGTTGGGCTTCTTAGAGCTATTCATTAACCAAAACGTTTATCTAAATAAGCGATAATATCGTTTGATTCATACATCCAAGTGACTTGTCCATTCTCTTCTATACGTAGACAAGGAACCTTACGTTTTCCACCTTGATCTAACAGTTCTTTATCCCAAGGAGCAACTTTAGCATCACGCGTTGCAAGTGGGAGATTTAAACGTTTAGCATGGCGACGTACCTTGACACAAAAAGGACAGGTTTCAAATTGATAGAGCTGCATATTAGCTACAGCAGCATCAACAACTTGTTGCTCTGCCATAGGGCGTTGCATACCTTGGGGTGAAAAAATCGCGTTAAGTATAAGGATGATACGACCGACAATCCAACGAAGAGCTTTCATGTTTGTTATCCACTGATTGCTATAAAATTATGCAGTGATTCTATTATAAAAATGTCGGTGGGTAACCATTTTGTAAGATTTTATGTTTAGTTATCATATTAAAGCGATTAAGTGTTAGTAATTTATAAACGCCACGTTGTAATGGATCGATTTGAATATTTAATTTAATCTTAATGATAATTGTTTGGAAGCAATATCAATATTTAGATGTATGTCACTGAATGCATAATTTTAAATAACTGCACAATGTTGCTTTGCTTTATACTAGATCAAGTTTAAATGAGTAAGTGATTAGTTTAGTGATTAAAAATATAAATATTCTCATTTGTGATGATTCAGTATTAGTACATAAATCAATTACGCGATTATTACAATCATGCAGTAATGCCACTTTTTTCTATGCCGGAAATGGCAAAGAGGGACTTGACTGCCTGAAAAATGTTGATATTGATATTATGTTTTTAGATTTAACCATGCCAATACTGGATGGTTTTAGTGTTATGAAATCCTTACCTGTACGTGAATTTGACACTACGATTATTGTCTTGTCGGCTGATATTCAGTTAGCAGCAATGGAAAGAAGTTTGGCTTTAGGTGCGCATTATTTCTTATCTAAACCGTTTAATCATGATGAACTGACGGTACTCTCTCAACGGTTAGGGCTCGTCTTTGATCGCTCGAAATTAACAACATTAGATGCTCATTTAGTCATCGATCCTGTTGCGAGTATTCGTGAATTAGCCAATATTGCGTTAGGTCGTGGTGCTGCAATTATTGCGGATCACCTCGGTGATTTTATCAAAATGCCATTACCAAGTGTAGCGTTCATGAAAAGCAGTGATTTAGCGATGGCGATTGCTGATATTCGTAATGATAAAGAGCTAATAGCGATCACACAACGTTTTGTCGGTGGTGGTATTCATGGTGAAGCATTGGTTGAGTTACATGGTAAAGATGTTGATTTATTTGGCGAAAAACTGGGTTTTAGTCAGACTGATGAATATAAAAATGAAGTCGTGATTGATATTGCTAATTTGATGGTTTCTTCTTTTTTGGTGGCATTATCAGAGCAAATTACTATTCCATTTTCTGTTCGTCAGCCTATCGTATTAGAAGAATATATGAACTCACATCATAGTCATTGTGATACACAGACTTTTTTTACCATTGAATATACTTATAAAGCCGAAATTTTAGATGTTGAGTGTGAAGTCCTATTTATTATGGATAACCATTCTCTAGCAATTATTAATGATAAAGTGATGGAATCATTACATTGAACGAAATATCTTTAGCTGATTTTCACTTAACAATGCAAGTATTAGACAATCTTGATGTTGGTGTTGTGATATTAGATGAAAACTATAATGTTTCTGCGTGGAATACCTTTATGCAAGCTTATAGTGGTATTTCTAGTGTTCAAATTATGGGGAAATCATTATTTGATATGGTGCCGGATTTACCCAAAATATGGTTACAGAATAAAATCCGATCAACATTTAAGTTACGAATGCGGTCATTTTCAGCATGGGAAGATCGACCATGGGTGTTTCGATTTTTGAATTTTTGTCCGATATCTGGCAGTTCAGACATCATGTATCAAAATATGACGTTAATACCATTACGTTCATTATCTGGTGAATATACACATATTTGTTTAACTATCACTGATGTGACTGATATCGCCAAGAATAAAAATCATCTTCACGAGTCAAATAAGCAATTAACACATTTGAGTATTACCGATCGTTTAACCCAGCTTTATAACCGTGGTCATTGGGAGAATTGTTTAGCCGATGCGTTTGAGGCTTGCCAGCAAACCCAAACACCTGCAACGTTAGTTATGTTTGATATTGACCATTTTAAACGGGTTAATGATACTTATGGCCATGTGGCAGGGGACGGGGTGATTAAAGTAATTGCTGATGTGTTACGCCGAACTAAACGCCAAACTGATATGGCTGGGCGTTATGGTGGTGAGGAATTTGGGGTTATTTTACCTGCTACATCGGCTGAACTTGCAGGGTATTTTACAGAGCGATTACGTAATCGTATTGAACAAGAGACCGTATTTGATGATCAGCGAGGCTCGATTAATGTCACCATTAGTTTAGGTGTGTGTGAATGGAACCCTCAATTAACAGATTATAAGTCATGGTTAGAAAAATCTGATTTGGCTTTATATGAGTCAAAGAAAAAAGGCCGTAATACCACCACGATTATCAATAGCGATAACTGTTATAGCAACAGTAAAGGTGAATTTATTATGGCGCATAACGATGAAAATACGACCATAAAATAGCCAATAGCGATTTCCTGATCTTGTAATACTGATTATGACTGTATGTTTCGTGGGGGTTTCTGTAACATGCAGGCGTTTTTCTTGTTTTTAGGTTAGTCGCTATGCGCATTCATGTTATACATACCCTTTATGAGGAACGTCTTGCACGTTCAACTCGTCCTTTTCTTGCCCGTGGCTGTAAAGTCCAACGCTGCCGTCAGTGCATGTTGCGTACGCATTTGTGTATTTGTGAACATCGCCCATTAGCGACATCAAATGCGGCTTTTTTGCTAGTCATGTTTGATGATGAGATACTAAAGCCAAGTAATACCGGTCGTTTAATTGCTGATATATTTGAAGATACATTTGCCTATATTTGGTCTCGCACTGAGCCTAATGTTGAAATGTTAGCATTATTAGATGATCCTCAATGGCAACCCTATGTTGTTTTCCCTGCTGAATATGCACCGGAGCGAGAAGTTACGACGGTTACGCTTGAAGATGGAAAACGACCATTATTTATTATGTTAGATGGCAGTTGGGCAGAAGCGAAAAAAATGTTTCGTAAGAGTCCGTATCTTGATCGTTTCCCATTATTATCAATTAATCCAGATAAGCCATCACGTTATAAAATGCGTGAAGCATCAAAAGAAAATCAATTGGGTACTGCTGAAGTTGCCGCACGTATTATTGATTTATTTGGTGAGCACCATAATGCTGAATTGTTAGATATCTGGTTTGATGTTTTCCGTGAAAATTACATTGCAGGTAAAATGAATCGGGTATTACCTGAACAATCATCGTTATCTGTGTTGGAAAAATTTATGTCGGCTGATGAAACATCATTATAAAGATGTGATAACGATAGAATAATATTAAAGCTAATTCGAACAATAATTGATGAATAGGTTGTAGATCACAGTCATTTTAGGTCTAAATGTAGATAATTTTCAGTATATTTAATGAGTTATAAACTCACGGTGTGGTTAAAACATTATTTGTAGGGGAATAGGATGTACTACGGCTTTGATGTAGGCGGAACTAAAATTGAATTTGGTGCATTTAATGAGAAACTGGAACGCGTAGCTACAGAGCGTGTACCGACACCGAGTGATGATTACGATAAATTAATTGATATTATTGTCTCTATTATTACAAAGGCTGATATAAAATTTGGTTGTGAAGGCTTGGTAGGTATTGGGATCCCAGGTATTGAAGATGCGCGTGATGGGACAGTACTAACATCGAATATACCTTCTGCTAAAGGTCGTACTTTACGTAAAGATTTGGAAGCAAAATTGGGTCGCAGTGTTAGCCTTGATAATGACGCTAACTGTTTTGCGTTATCTGAAGCATGGGATGATGAACACAAAGAATCTCCGTCAGTACTCGGCTTAATTCTCGGCACCGGTTTTGGTGGTGGAATGGTCTTTAATGGTAAAGTTTTCTCAGGTTTAAACCATGTGGGTGGTGAGTTTGGTCATGCACGTTTACCGTTAGATGCATGGTTACACATGGGTGAGCAAGCTCCATTATTTGATTGTGGCTGTGGTCAAAGAGGCTGTATTGATAATTATTTATCAGGCCGTGGTTTTGAGCAAATTTATGCGCACTATTATGGTGAGAAACTAAAAGCGATTGAGATTATTGAACGTAATGCGGCGGGTGATGAAAAAGCCCAACAGCATGTTGATCGTTTTATGGAAGTCTTAGCTATATGCTTCGCTAATTTATTTACCGGTGTTGATCCTCATGTTGTGGTATTAGGTGGTGGTTTATCAAATTTTGAATTAATTTATGATGAATTACCAAAGCGTTTGCCTAAATATTTACTGTCTGTTGCACAAGCCCCTAAAATTGTAAAAGCTAAACATGGTGATGCTGGTGGTGTTCGAGGAGCTGCATTCTTAAATATCAAACAGTAATCATTGTATAAGGCGAAAATATTTATTTCGTAACGAAAAGCACTTCATAGCGAAGTGCTTTTTTTGTTGTGTTAGAATCCGCGCTTGTTTTCTTATGCCTCTCTATTGGTATAAGCGTATTTATTGCTAGGAATACACTATGTCGTTTGAAACGCTCGGCCTTCACCCTAAATTATTGCAAGTTGTTACAGAGTTAGGTTATGAACAACCAACAGATGTTCAAGTGCAAGCGATCCCATTAGCATTAGCAGGGGATGATGTGATGGCTGGGGCACAAACGGGTACCGGAAAAACAGCAGCATTTGCGCTTCCTATTTTACAACGATTAATGACATTACCATCATTAGCTGAGCAGGGAACGGAAGAAGCAAAGCCTCAACAAGGTGCAAAAATTCGTGCTTTAGTGATCACGCCTACGCGAGAATTGGCACAACAAGTTTATGATAGTTTTATTGCATATGGTAAATACAGTGATTTGAAAGTAGCTGTTGCTTATGGCGGCACGAGCATGAATGTTCAAATTAAAGCATTAAGAGCAGGGGTTGATATTCTGATTGCGACTCCTGGGCGTTTACTTGATCATGTTTTTGTGGGTAATGTCTCGTTAGCGAATGTAGAAACATTTGTGCTTGATGAAGCTGATCGTATGTTAGATATGGGCTTTATTATTGATATTAACCGTATCATGAGACGTATGCCTGCTGAGCGTCAAACGTTATTCTTTTCAGCTACATTCTCTAAGCAAGTTAAAAAATTAGCGTTTACTATTTTAACTGATCCTAAAATGGTAGAAGTAACCCCTGAAAATATTGCGGCAGATACTGTACAACAAATGGTATATCCCGTTGATAAGAAGCGTAAATCAGAATTATTGGCTTACTTAATTGGTTCGCGTAATTGGCAACAAGTATTAGTGTTTACTAAAACAAAACAAGGTTCGGATCAATTAGCTAAAAGTTTAGGCTTAGATGGTATCAAAGCAGTATCTATTAATGGTGATAAAAGCCAAGGTGCTCGCCAACGTGCGCTAGATGATTTTAAAGCAGGTAAAGTACGGGTGTTAGTGGCAACTGATGTCGCTGCTCGTGGTTTGGATATCCAGCAACTAGAATATGTTGTCAATTTTGATTTACCGTTTAATGCCGAAGATTATGTACACCGCATTGGGCGTACTGGTCGAGCTGGAAATATTGGTAATGCGATTACCTTAATGAGTCTCGATGAAGAGTGGGCATTAAAAGCAATTGAAGAGTTATTGAATACCCGATTGCCACAACAATGGCTCGAAGGCTATGAACCTGATGCTAGTTTGATTGAAACGGTATCTGTGCATCGTGGAGCATCAGCTGAAAAGCGTCGCGCAAAAGCAAAAAATAAAGTGCATCAAAACCGTGGTAAAAATGTGCCGCGTCGCCGTTAAATAAAAGTTATAACTAACGCAAAATACTATGAAACGCCGCTTATAAAAGCGGCGTTTTTTTATCCATATATAACTTATTATAAATTTATTTTATAATAAGTATAAAACTTTAGCTAAATTAGTTGTTTAACCTAATATTGTTTGCTAATTTACCGTTTGTAGATGGCGTATTTTGCTTTGGTTTTTGTTGGTTATAATGTTATTTCGAGGTATTTATGACGGGGTTAAATAAATGGCTTCGATCAATTGTTTTATTTTTAGTCTGTTTCACAATTACCGCGTATGGGTGGTTTGTTCTTGGTGGCGCAGAAAAAGAATATATTATTACGCCTACAAATAGTAAATATAAAATTATTGATGATTCGGGACAAAATGGGGCAACAACGACGAAGTTAAGTATGAACAAGCATGGTGTATTGTTAGAGTGCAATATTGTTAATCAGGCTCGGTGGCCATTTTGTGAAATTGCTATTTCGTTAACAGACGCTGTTGAAAATGGAATTGATTTTAGTTCTTATCATTCTGTTGGACTTGATATTGATTATACTAGTCCTGTTAAAGGTGAGCGAATTCGTGTTTATCTCCGTAACTTTGATCCATCCTATGCTAATACGGATGATCCAATATCATTAAAATTTAATGCGATTGAATATTCACCTGGCGTAAATGGTGGATTACAAATTTATCCATTACGAACATTTCAGGTTTTATCGTGGTGGATAGCAGAGAATAATATTCCAGTCGATAAAGCGAGTCGTCAATTTGATAATATTTCGATTATTGAAATAGCGACAGGCAGTTATGTCAAAGAATCTAATTATGCTATTCAGTTAAATCGATTAGTATTCTATGGCGAGTGGATAACTGAATCATCGTTAGTTAAATTACTGTTGTTATTATGGGTAGTTACTGCGGTTATTATTATTATTATTGAAAGAATTATTCTGGGTAAAAAAATCAAAAATACAGAGGAACGCAGTCAGCGTTTACGAGATGCTAATCGGTTGCTCTATAATAAGAGTTTAAAATTCGAACATTTAGCCTGTATAGATCCATTAACACGTATTCGAAATCGGCATACGGTAACTGACTGGTTAAAGGAAATAACGCTTCAGACCCAACGTAATGACATGCATTTTTCGATGATTTTTATCGATATTGATCATTTCAAAAAGGTTAATGATACCTATGGTCATAGCTTTGGTGATGAGGTCTTAATTAAGTTTGCTGCGACTGTTGAGGCATTAACACGTAGATCTGATGTATTTGCTCGTTGGGGAGGAGAGGAGTTTGTTATTTTCTGTCCTGAAACCAATATGAGTACCGCTGTTGAAATAGCGGAATGTATTCGAGAAACAATCATGACGAAAGTGTGGGATTTTGATAAAGACTTTCACTTAACATGTAGTTTAGGCGTAGCAGAATTAGTCGATGAAGCGAGTGAAGACCTGATTATACGTGCAGATTTAGCGTTGTTGAAAGCGAAAAAGATGGGACGTAATCGGATTGAAATAAGTTGGGAATATCAACAGCTTAAATAATAGATCTGCTAATAAAAAACCGTGTATACGATATGATTTTTCTTGTTGAACATTAGGCTTGCGCAATCTCGCCCATTTATGGGCGAGTCAAGCAAGAACTCTTTGTATGCGGTAACTGTGGCAATCGTAAGACTAGCCGAGCAAAAAACTCGACTAGCGGTGTCCAACGAAGCGTCAAAAAAGAAAAGTTAGCGGCTTAGGCTATCATCTTTGAAGCTCGCTGCTTTAGCTGCGAGTAGTTCACCACGATTAGCTTTCCAGTACAATATGCCCAGTAGCAAGCATATAAATAGCAAAAATAGAGAATATAACCAGTAGAACAACAAAAACACGCTCTTTACCCACAAAGTAAGGTTGGTTTAGCTCTTTTTTTGCTTTGATAAAGAAATAGAGACCCGGTAAGTACAGTAGAGATGCCAATAATAAATGGCTCAAGCCTGATGCGTAAAGTAGCCACAGACCATAAATCGTAGCGCCTAAGCCAATAAATAATAACATGCCGCGATTTTTATTTTTGATGGCAAGTTTAAGGGTATAAGCAGCAACAAGAAAATAAGGCACTAAGATCATTTCTGAAGCAATAATGAGTAATGAGTTATAAGTACCACCCGCATAGATCACCGCAAACAATGAAATTTGAATACAAATGATAGTGAGGTTAAGCGCCTTAATTGATGTGCCTGCACTATTTTCTTTAGCGTAAGCTTTTGGAAACATATTATTTTGCGCTGCAAGTAATGGTGCTTCTGTTGCTAATACTGTCCAGCTTAAAAATGCACCACTTACCGAAACCAATAAACCACAACCAATAATAATTGAACCCCATGGACCAAGGATATGCTCTAGTACAATCGCCATTGATGGGTTTTGGAATTTTGCGAGTTCAGGTGTAGAAATAACACCCATAGAGAGTAGGGTAACGAACACATAAATAACAAGGGCAGTCAGTAGACCTAGAATTGTTGCTCGACCAATATCACGGCGATTACGTGCGCGTGAAGATACGATAACAGCGCCTTCAACGCCAATAAATACCCACACAGTAATAAGCATGGTACTTTTCACTTGGCTAAGCAGGTCATGCTGAGCACCAAAATGCAATCCAGTAAAATCAAACGTAAATGTGTGCCATTTAAATGCAATTAATGTAACGAAAATAAATAATACGAGAGGAATTAATTTAGCAACAGTAGTAATAGCATTAATTGTTGCCGCTGTTTGTACGCCACGTCTTACAGATGCGTATACGAGCCACAATAAAATAGAAGCGCCAACAATAGATTGCCAAGTATTACCCATACCAAAAATGATATGTCCTGGCTTATCAAAGAACATCCCTAAGGTACTGAATACGATCACTAGGTATGAAACATTGGCAAGCATTGCACTGAGCCAGTAACCCCAAGCAGAACAAAAGCCAACAAAGTCGCCAAAACCAGCCTGTGCGTAACCAAAAACACCACTATTAATATTGGGTTTTAGTAATGATAAAACTTGAAAAGACATAGCAAGGAATATCATGCCTACACCCGTAATAGTCCAGCCGATCATGACCGCTGCGGGACTGGCAACAGCTGCCATATTTTGTGGCAGACTGAATACTCCCGCACCTATCATTGAGCCGATTACAAATGCAGTTAATGCACCAAATCCGAGCTTATTATCCATTCTGAAACCTAGTATTTAAATTTGAATTTCCCTGATTATATGGATTTTAATTATGCGTAAAAGCTATTTTTAATATTTTTAATATTCTACGGTGTACATTTTTAAATAAAAATACTTTTTTTGTTTGTATTACATTATTAACTTTATGCAATATTGGTATAGTTGCAACTTAATTATAACAACAATGGTTGTAAATTAACTCAATGGAATGTTAATTGTGCTTTAACATTTTGATTTAGTACAAAAGCTAACGTTTTACTTTGTTCTGCTGCCATAGTGATAATTGGGGTGTTAAATGCTTCAATTTCACCAGTAACGATAACGGCAGAACAATTTCCCATTTCTAATGCCTTTACCATTAGTAAATGTTTACTTTGGTTTTTCATGTTCTTAAGTAGTAGCACTTTATTAATATCAATACCTGCATTGATTAATAAACGCTTATCTAATAATGCATCTTGCCCGATAAACATTATCCAGCGGTTTTCTTGATTAGCTTGTTTTAGTAAACGTAAGAAATAAGCCAATTCGGCTTGTTGGTGCTCGCTATAGCTTACTTCAATTGGAACGATCCTTGGTGGAGATGGATAGATATCTGCATGAGAACTCAATGTGGCTTTGTAAACGTCAGAAGCCGTAATAAATTCTTGAGTCTGCATTAGTGCTTTCATGGTGCCATCTCCGACAGTGGTTATATGTACATGCTGTACGTATATACAGTAGTTTTAATTGTGTTTAGATGCAAGCGTTATTTATCGGTTATGTATGGTTTATAAGACAAATACTATTAGAGATGTTTTGGTTTATTTTTATTGTAATTATTTGTTTTTATTAGTTTATTTTTTGTATTCTATTGTTTTTGTAATAGTGTCTATACACTACTATTTGAAACGAAATTTTATTGCGATATGAAATTTTGAGTCAGATCTCAAATCCTTATACAGTAGTTTTTCTGGGTATTTATTTGTATCCGTAAGCGATGAAGATAAATGAACCTGGGTCATGTGATTAGAATTAATAGGGGCTAAGCTGATGATTAGGATTTAAGGTAAGTAACTAGACGTGGTGAAATATCATGCTGTATAAAGTAGCATTCATATGCGTAACAGGAATAATATTAATTATATCGATACTATTATCAATATAAAGGTTGTACAAAAAATAAACAGCTGCTATTATCTGCCTCGTTCTGTTGTTAAGAGCGTTATTAAATTAAATGCAACACCAAGTAACAGTTAAACCTTTAGCTACATCAACGTTATCGTTTTGTACTTCAGTGTTTCCCTTGTTTTGGCAGTAACATTAATAATTTAACCACTTAATACATCGCATTTTAGCGGTTAATTAATCACCTATATAAGGGACATCACATGTCTAATACATCTACTGGTTTAGTAAAATGGTTTAACGAAGAGAAAGGTTTTGGTTTCATTACTCAAGACAACGGCGGTGCTGACGTATTCGTTCACTTCCGTGCTATCGCTTCTGAAGGTTTCAAAACTCTAGCGGAAGGCCAGAAAGTGTCTTTTGAAGTAGAGCAAGGTCAAAAAGGTCTACAAGCTGCAAACGTTGTAGCTATCTAATTTATCCCCGTTGATAAATAATAAAAATGCTGGCTATGGCCGGCATTTTTTATATCTGTTGTTTATGTAGTTAAACAATAAATAATGTATTATCCGCTTTATATAAGAAAAGATAGTCACTATTTATCAGTTATTTAATGAAAAATAATAATTATGTTTTAGCTGTCATCGTATTATCTTTAAGTCGATATAATAAAAAAAACAACAATTAGATAAGGTAATACAATGTTAAATAATACAATGGTTTCATTAATGGTTAATTTTATTGATCTACAATCAGACCAAAATATCTTACCAGTAAGAAAATATATTACAGCTGATAGCTTATCTTATTTACCTAAGATCGGTGATGTTTTATCAGTGGAAATCGATATCTATTCTCAATTGGCAGTATCGCTATCAATCAATGATTCACGCTTTTTTAGTGATACACATAAACAACCTCAAGTCCCCGCTAAATGCTATACCGTAAAACAAATAATCACAAAATTAATGGTCAATGAAGATTGTGATAATGTTGATTATTTATTAGAAGAGGTCTCTTTTGTTGAGGCAAAAAAGATATTGATTAATAATAAGTAAACAAATTATTCTGGTTGTTATCAATAAGGAATGATGCTTTTTTTATCATGATTAATTTGAAATACTTATTAACCAATGAGTAAGTCATACCGGCTGACTCATTGGCATTGTTAAGTCATAACGATGTGTAAAATTAGAGCCTAAATAGTTCAATGCGAAGGTGATTTTCATCTTCATATGCGATTACGGATTGGAAATAACCACTTTGGTCAATTGCAGCAGAAAATATATCTTTATGCTCAGTATTGCCAATAAATAAAATCTGAGTTGATTTAATCATAAGCCCATCATCATCAAAACTTGATGTTAAATCTTCATCAACCACACAGACCAGTACTTTACCGAAGCGTGCACTAAGATTGATATTATGTGCTAACGAATATTGTACTTTAGTCTGTAATTGAGTTTCAACGTCTTCAATCAGATCAACAAAACGGTAAAGATCTGTTGAGCTGGTTTGTAGTAGCCGCTCTCGATCATTTTTAAGTATTGTTTCAATACATATGCCGACTTTTCTTCCGCGTAATAACCAACTTTTAGTCGATTTTTTAACTGTACGATATCTATTATCTTTGATGATTTTTTTTAGGTACTGAACAAGAAGATTATTTTGCTCAGTCTGTGTTAGCCGCTTATCAAGTTTTTTAAATTCTAGATGTAGTAGGGCGTTAGTACTAATATCGAGTAGTTGTTGAGACTGGTTCATTGGTGTACCGAGTTGGAGCGGGTTTGATAATAATATCATACTATCAGTAAGGTAAGATAATAGTTCAGTGCGTTAATTATAAATTGTAGAATTAGCACATTATCTCTCTTTATATTGGGACGTTCTTCAACAAATTATGTTTAAAGAGACTTTTTTGTTATCAAAATGAAAAAATAACTAATAAGTATTGATCGTTGTATTGTTATTGCACATCGATATATTGGTAGTATTACAGACGATAAAGAGTAACTAATGGAATACCATTTTTTTGACCCCCTGTTTGATTCAGATACATTTTCATAAAAAGCAGTTGCTTATATGCTTAATGGTTTTGAGCAAGAAAGTGAAGCTCTGATTCATCAACATAAAAAATGCCAGTTAGTAATGGCACTAAGCGGTTTTGTGACATGTAAAATTGCCGATTCAATATGGATGATATCCGCTAATTGTGCGTTATGGATCCCTACTGAAATAGCACATAGTATACGCGTATCTTCTAATGCACAGGTTTGTAGTTTATTTATTGATTCAGCGATTACAGAACTACCTGAGCAGGCTGCCATGATATCTATCTCGCCACTATTGCGAGAGTTGATCACTTCTTTATGCTATATCGATCATTGCCAACAACAACAGACAACAGTACGGTTAATTGATGTATTAATTGACCAGCTCATCATTATGCCCACTCAACATTTTGACTTTCCTATTCCGAAAGAACCAAGGTTACGAAAAATTGCGGAACAGTTATTAGATTATCCCAC
>CAMQXY010000032.1 GCA_947039005.1 uncultured Photobacterium sp. | reverse complement strand
TCAGACTCGGTCAAATTAGCGATATCTAATCGCTTTTTGTCTAATAAATATACTTCCAATAGCTATTAAAGTCAGTACACTGAAATTAATTACTGAATAATAGGGCACACGGATGAGTAAAATAAAAACAGTAGCGATTGTAGGTGGCACACACGGGAATGAATTTAGTGGTATCTATCTATTACGTAAATGGCAGCAATCAGCAGCACTTGCGCGTGATAGTTTTCGTGTTGAAACAGTTTTTGCTAACCCTAAAGCGCATAATGATAATAAACGTTATGTTGATCATGATCTTAACCGTCAATTTAGTTTAGTTGATTTAGCTAATAACGACTTAGCGAGTTACGAACAGAGTCGAGCTAAAGCGATCAATCAACAAATTGGCCCGAAAGGTGATGCGAAGGTCGATTTTATTATCGATTTACACAATACCACCAGTAACATGGGACCTTCATTAATTTTACTGCAATCTGATCACTTTAACCGCCAGTTGGGCGCTTATGTAAAAATGCATATGCCTGATGCGGTTATTGTGCTTGAAGATCATACGCCGATTGAACAACATCACTTCCTGAGTTCAATTGCATCGCAAGGGGTGATTGTTGAAGTCGGGCCGCAGCCTCAATCGGTGATCCGCCAAGATATTCTTGATTGGATGGATGAAATGACGAAACATATTCTTGATTTCGTCCATTTATATAACATAGATGAACTCTTACCGTTAATTCCGAGCTATGAAGCCTTCCGTTATCATGAAACATTGTCATTGCCTGTTGATGAACAAGGACAGCGTATCGGTATGGTGCACCGTTCTGTGCAAGATAATGATTTTGAGCCTCTACATGCTGGCGATCCGATCTTTACGTTATTTGATGGTAGCGAAATTTTCTGGGAGGGTGATTATGAAGCCTTTCCACACTTTATCAATGAAGCCGCTTATTACGATAATAATTTAGCGATGTCTTTAGCGAAGAAAGTAGTGGTAATGACTGACGCGTAAAGTGATTAATATTATTACCGATTAAAGCCGATATTAAGCATGACGCCAATATCGGCTTTTTAATAATCAAAAGTCTAATGGGTTATGCTAATAACAGTATTTTGGGTTGATTTAGCAATAACAATAGGTCGCTCATCAATAATTACCACGTGCGCATCAACATCAAATACTGAAGCAATTAGCGGTGGCGTGATAGTCGTTATAGGATCGCCATAAGCAAACAGCTCACCTTGATGCAATGCAGCAACTTTGGTTGAATATTGAATCGCTAAATTAAGATCATGGATAACCATTAGTACACAAGCTTGGTTTTCTTGGGTATACATTCTAACAAAATCGAGTAACTTCATTTGGTTATGCATATCAAGTGCCGATGTTGGCTCATCAAGGATCAGTACTTGAGGTTGATTGACCACCGCCTGTGCCAATCCTACCATTTGGCTTTCACCGCCAGATAATTCAGTACACACTTTATTGGCTAAATGTAAAATACCCATCTTTTCTAATAATTGTAAGCTTTTCTCAGCACTGTGCGCTTTAGCAAATAAAGAGTGCGAACCCATATTTAAGGTTGTGATCAATAATTCAACAACCGTAATGGTGGCTGAAATACGATGGTCTTGTGGTAAATAACCAATGCTGTCTAATGTTAATGGTTTGCCGTGTAATAAAATTTGCTGTGAATGCTGGCGTAAATTCTGAGTGATATGCCGCAGCAAGGTTGATTTACCTGCGCCATTTTTACCAATGATTGCCACCATTTCTCCCGCTGTAATAACAGGCAATGATAAGTTATTCAGAATCGTTTTATCGCCAAATGCGACTGAAATAGCATTAATTGTCAGTGCCATTAAAAACGCCCACCTTTTTTAATGATTAAATAGACAAAGAAAGGAATACCAATGATCGACATCACTACCGTTAGCGGTAAAATAATGCCAGGCATAATGCTTTTACTGGCGATAGAAGCAAGTTCAAGTAATACTGCGCCGACAAGGCATGAGGCGGGTAGAAAGTAACGTTGATCTTCACCTAATACCATACGGGCAATATGGGGTGCAACTAACCCGACAAAGCCAACCGCCCCCACAAATGAAACGGCTAACGAAGTGATCACCGATACTAATAGTAAGGTTTTAATACGCAGTCGCTTAACGTTTATTCCCATCGCCTGGGCACGTTCGTGACCGATTTTAAGGGTGGATAATTGCCAAGCATCTTTCATCATAATCAAAAGAACAATAGGTAACACAATCGCAAGGATGGTGATTTTTGCCCAACTGCCGCGATCCAGTGATCCCATTTGCCAAAACACTAACGTTTGTAACTGGGTTTCGCTGGCAAGGTATTGCATCATGGTTAGTAAACTGTCATAAGCAAACATTAATGCAATACCAAATAACATTACCCCTTCAATAGAGATCCGTTTCATTGATGAGATAGCCGCAATTAAAAATGTGGTGAGTAAACACATAATAAAAGCCATTAGCGCAATTTGATATTGAGCGGGAATAAATGGAATTACAATAACATTGGTGATCACCAGTGAAGCACCAAATCCAGCCGCTGCTGAAACACCGAAAGTATAAGGATCGGCAAGGGGATTGTTCAATGTGGTTTGCATTTGTGCACCAGCCAACGCCAAGGCTCCTCCTATCAATGGTGCCATTAGTGACATCGGCATACGAATATCCCAGACAATGATTTTACTGGCGATATCACTGGTTTGAGGGTGTATCAATGCGTGGATAACTTGAGAGAAGGTTAGCCCTTGTGAGCCAATGAAAATATCAGCAATAACACAAAGAATACTGAGTACAAAGAAAATCGCTAATGCCAGTTTCTTATTACGATTACGGGTGTTATGTGTTTTTAACTCCAGTAAGATCGAGGACATTACTGCATAGCCTTAAAGTTATTTTGACCAAAGTCGCCACTGACAGTGCGATGACCAAATAGCTTATTCATTTCTTCAAATGTTTTTTCAGGATCTAGGTTTTTAAATACGTTTGGATGGATCCATTTAGCAAAATATTCCATTGCGACTAAGTTATACGGTGAATTGTAAAATGGCATATAAATTGAATAGACATTTTTAGTTTGATAAGCACTGACAGCTTGTAGCCAATCACGATCCATTAATGCTGATGTCGCGACTTTTATTGCGGTAGGGTTAGGATTGTAACCCAATGGAATACCGTGGGTGGGTTGACCTTTATCATTAACCCAACCTGTTGTTTGCATAATATAAATATCAGGACGAGCTGTAATTACGGTTTCTGGTGACATTTGTCCTGTGATTGCACCTTGAAGTGGCTTATCGGCAATATTGATTGCTTTTAAGTACGGAATATAAGCCCCCATATTACCGCCAGCAAAAGTACGACAACATGAATCACTGTAACCTGCCGCACGTTCAATAAAGACCCGTTTTGGCTTCAGGTTGGGGTATTGGGCAAGGGTTTGTTTAAGCTGGGCGACATGGTTAAGGTAATAGTGTGCAAATGCTTGTCCTTGGGCTGCTCGACCGACGGCTTTTGCAACACTTTCAACCGATTTTACGGTATTTTTGATTGGGTTTTCACGAAAATCAACCGCAATTACTTTAATTCCTGCCGCGTCTAATTTTTTTAATAAACCGTTATCTTGCGCTAATTTAATATTAGATAAATCAACGATAAATAAATCAGGTTTAGGTTTTAAGTTAATGAACCGTTCAGCATCAAATTCGCCTGATTTTATAAGTCCGATTTTGGCAACATTTTTGAGTGATGGATACTGCTTAATATAATTAGCATACATACTGGGTGCAGAAACTTGCATATCATCACGTGCTGCAACGAGATGTTTGGCGGCATCTTGTTGATAAATAATTTCAAGCAAAGGAAAAATACGGCTAGTTGATAACGCAATATTTTGTGGCTGGTGGTCAAACGTAATCGTGCGTCCAGCTACGTCGGTCACTGTCATAGGGTAAGAGGCTGCAAAAGAGGTGAGTGACCATAGAGTACCAACACTAAGTGTAAGGATTTTTAGCTTATTTTTCACAGTGATGCCTAAATAGAATAATTTCCGTGAATACTAATGAGAATGGTTATTGTTTTGAACTGTGATAAATGCAAACTTATAATGTAAATATAAATGAATATAGTTATCATTTATATTTGTGGTGTAATTTTGTTGAAATAGTGATAAATGATTTGAGATTTCAGTCGCAATATGAAAAAGTCGAGGTGCTTGTTTTGATAAGCTAAAAAAATATAACAATACTGATTATAATAAAGTTATTAACCATTACACGGATTCATGCTCAACGGTAATGAGAGGTAACAAAGAGGAACGGCTATGTCATTAGTTATACCCATGGTGATCCTTATGCAGCAGCACTTAGCAGCAGAAGGCAGCACACTTGTTGCAAAAAAAATGCAGTATGATCTTAATAGTCGACAACCGTTTTATGGCGTTAGCCCTGAAAAGCGTCACAAAATATTTCAATTAGCGATTGCTCATACCAGTATTGATAACATAGAAAATTATCATCGTTTATTGTTGTGGTTATGGTCGGGTGTTTATCGAGAAGAACGCTATTTAGCCTTAGATGCTGGTGAATATTATGCTGAATATCAAACGTTAGCTTCTTTTAATGTTTATCTTGAAATGTTAGAAACAGCCGATAATGTTGATATCTTAGATCGCCTTGCGGCTAACTTAATCGGTAAGGTCATACTCCAAGAAAGGGATTTAGAGCGCTACCTTATCCAATGGCGCGAATCAGACAGTGTATGGTTAAAACGCGCATCTGTATTAGCGCACTTACATCATAAGCAACAGACGAATGTTGCGTTATTAAGCGATACGATTTTATATCTTGCCGCTGATAAGTCGATGCTAGTGCAACAAGCGATGGGGCAAGTGTTAAATGCTTATAGTCAAATTAACTTTGCCTTTGTCGATCATTTTATAAAAGACAATATGACCTTATTAACGCCACTGTGCCGACGTGAGGCAAGAAAACTCACAATGATGGCAAATAGCACAATTGATTAAAATTACCGATGTTTGATGGCTTGTTGCTATCTATATGGTGTTTTTTTTGCTACAACACTTAACGAAATTAACGTCTATCCGATTATGGGTAGGCGTTATTGTTTTTAATGTTTAGTGTGGGTTTCTCAATGCAATTATATCAACAAGATGCCGTCGAATGGCTGTCTTCATTAGCGGATAATAGTATCGATCTTTTGATTACTGATCCTCCCTATGAATCGTTAGAAAAGCATCGAAAAATAGGTACAACCACGCGTTTAAAAAACAGTAAATCTTCAAGTAATCAGTGGTTTGATATATTTCCTAATCAACGGTTTCAAACCTTGCTTGAGCAGGCATATCGCGTTTTAAAACCCAATAGTCACTTTTATCTTTTCTGCGATCAAGAAACGATGTTTTATATTAAGCCTCTCGCAGAGCAAGCTGGATTTAAGTTTTGGAAGCCGATAGTGTGGGATAAAGTCGCAATAGGTATGGGTTATCATTATCGCGCCCGTTATGAATTTATTCTTTTCTTTGAAAAAGGTAAACGCAAGTTAGCCAATTTATCTATTCCTGACGTTCTTGAATTTAAACGTGTTTATCGTGGCTACCCGACAGAAAAACCAGTGCCTTTGATCGCAACTTTAATTGAACAAAGCTCCGTTGAAGGGGATATTGTCGCTGATCCTTTTTTTGGATCAGGTTCAACCTTAGTTGCAGCGCAACAATTACAACGTCAGGCATGGGGCAATGATATTTCAGATGCCGCGCACCAACATCTGCGCAGTAGAGTGTTGTCATTGTAATATTAGGTGCTAGGTGCTAGGTGCTAGGTGCTAGGTGCTAGGTGTAGATCGTTGATAAAGGTGTGGTAAGTGAAGAATTTTGATATAAATTTATTACGTATATTGAATGTACTGTTGGAAGAACAAAGTGTGACTGCCGCCGCTGCACGACTTCACCTAAGCCAATCTGCGGTAAGTAAACAGTTAGCTAAATTACGTGAAACATTTGCTGATCCTTTATTTGAGCGAACACCTTATGGTTTACGCCCAACACCTAAAGCGTTGTCATTATCTGATTCTGTGTATGATATTTTACAACAGGTGAATCAGCTAACGCGGGCGGAAATATTTGATCCTGCTCAGAGTCAGCGTCAATTCCATATTGATCTGGTCGAAACGGCTTATTCGTTAACTTATCCGCGTTTTATGCCCCAATTGTTACAGCAAGCGCCTGATATTAGCCTAACCAGTAAAACATGGAATGATGATAGTTTGCAGCGATTATTACGCTGTGAAATTGATTTTGGTATTGGTATTTTTGAATGGGATGAGCGTTCATCAAGTCACTACCGACATGTACCATCATCATTGAATTATATTGAATTAGCGCGTGATTATCCGGTATGTTTAATGCGTAAAGGGCATCCTGCATTGAATGAGCCTTGGAATCTTGATGTTTTTTTGAAATACCGTCATTTACAAGTCAGTATTGGTGGTCTAAAACGGTGGTTACTGGATGAAATCTTAGCATTGGAGTATAAGCAACTTGATAATGCGGTCAATATGACTGATATCTATGCCGCAATAAAGCTTTGCGAACAAAGTGATTTATTGATGTGTTATCCCTCAGTTTCTGCATTAGCGATGATTGAATATACCGATCTTGTTAGTCGTCCTATTCCGATTGAATTAGAGCCCGGTGGATATTTATTGTTATGGAATAAACATTTTGACTTAGATCCTAGTCATCAATGGTTACGCCAATTAATTACTGATGGTATGAATGTTATCGTGACGAAATAAATGGGCACAAATGAAAATTAAGTGCTCATGTTCTACAACATAAGTGACTAGTATATTAAGCATAACGGCGTATCTTATTTCATTATAGTATTTTCACTATGATTAAAATTTGAAGGTTGGTTCTTATGTCTCCTGCAGATAAAAAACTCCTTGATCAGATCTTGATGCTTGAAGGAAAAGATCTTACTAAGCTAACAACGGCTGAAAAATCCATATTTGATGAATTTAAAGCCCGTGAGCATGAATTTGGCGTCAGTGTTGATATTGCAACTGAAGCACCTATTGGCGATTTAGGTCAAGGGACTTCTGAATATGAGATTAATGAGCAAGAAAAGCATTACCCTCGTGAAATTATTATTAAACAAGATTGACAATATATTCTGTCGTTATTGTTAACGGCAGAATAGTTATTTTAACTTTATGAATAATTAATATTTTATAAAGTTAGAATAAATCCAATATAATACAATGATTGATTTTTAATTAGTTATATTCCATTTTAATCTTATTAATCATGATATAAAGATACCGTTATTCATTTTGAATTCATTCTTAATGCTTAAGATGATAAATATCAAATCAGCTTATTTATAGTCACAGTTTTTCATTTATTTTTAAGTTATGTAAATACGCATGAGAGGTAGATATGAAACGTTTAGCGGTAGTAATCTCGAGTATTGTAGCGGTGACTTGTTTAAGTACTGCAGCATGGGCTGATACCAGTATTCAAACGATTAAAGTGTATGAGAATCCAAGTGTTACTTCTCCTGTTGTTGAAACAATAAAATCTGAAGTGCCGTTAATTACGATTTATCAAAATAATGGTTGGGAAAAGGTTGGTGATACAACTAATGGTAATACAGGTTGGATTCAAAGCGTTGATCGACAGTTGATAGCTAAAGCGAATACAAAGGTATTACCCGATCAAACAACTGATACCATAAAAACCAAAGATGGTGAGAAGAGTGTGACTAAAGGTGTATTGCAAACTCCTCAAGGTCCATTCCATTATGAAATTGTGCAGTTCCAAGGTAGTAATCATAATCAAAAAGTAGATAAGAAGTTTTTTGATGCGATGCAAAAGCAACAACTTGATATGAACCAAGCTTTTGCCAATTCTTGGAATACTATGGGTAACCCTAGTGATTTTAATGCCATGCAATCTAATATGACGCAGTTAATGCACCAGCAACAACAGCAGATGTTAGCGATGCAGCAACAATTTCAACAAGCAGGGCTAACCTCGCCAACCCAAGTTAAATTAAGCGATCATGTTGTAACGCCAACTAAAGCAACGGATACTGCGACTAAATAACGTTATTGTATTATCCAGTGAATATTAGTGGATAACATAATAACAAAAAGCCCTTGATTAACTATTATGTTAATCAAGGGCTTTTTGTTATTAACATCGGAAGTTAAATAATAAAACGAGATGTAATAATTGTTGTCTTTGATTATTCATTAATGACTATGTCTGACAAGACTGGCAGCTTGAGATCATTTTGCGTATGGTAATTGTTTTTATTGTATAGATATTCATAATGGTTACAGATATTCATTGTCACTTAGAAACGGTAGCGGCTGAAAATATGGCATCGTTTATTGCTGCTGGTGATAAAATAGGGGCGGTATCGGTGAAATTGGTATTCCTTTCTTTTATCTTGATAATCAAACGGCAATAAAAAAGCAGCAACTTAAACAGCAAGGAGCGCAGTTAATGGCGCGTTTTATTGCGTTAGCTGCTGATTATAATTTGCCGGTTAATTTACATGTTGTAGAAGACGACATTGAGATTGCACTGCCTATTTTACAACAATATGCGATTGTAGGGGCTTTGTTCCATTGGTATGAAGGCTCGTTAGCTAATTTGGCGAAATTACATCAATGTGGTCACTTTATATCTGTTGGCCCATGGATATTTGTTGATGATCATTATTGGCAGTTTGTGAAAAATATACCACTCGCTATGCTGTTAGTTGAGTCTGACGCACCGTGTAAATATAACGGTGTGAAAGGTGAACCTTCAATGGTTTATACCGTTATAGAGGCATTAGCTAAACACCACCAGATATCAGCTGATCAATTAACCCAGATATTAGCGAATAATACACAGCGTTATTTGAGAAAATAGGCTCAAAATAAATGACAAGGAAGTTGTTATGTTGCGTTTTAAATGTCCACATTGTTCTCAGAGAACTATTTTGATGTCTGAAAAATTTTGGGCGAGTTATAAACAAAAACAGGGTTGTCCTCGGTGCTATAAAACCTGGAGTATTAGTGCAACTATTTATTTTTTAATCATATTTGTTTCTGTTGTGAGTAGCCAAGTTTTTTTTAGTTTTACCGATTTTGGTTTTCTTGCTCGGTGTTTTATCGGTGGTGGTATTATTTTGGCGCTAATATTAGTGCAACCTGTCATCAAAAAGTAGGATATTTGTTCTTGTGTTAAATGGATAACACAAGTCACTGTCTATTTTTATATAAAGCTGACTAATAACAGCGTAGGATAAGACAAATATACAAAATAGGGTGCGCGTATGTGCACAATAGAAAATTATGCAATTAACTGCAAAAGCATCATCTAATCACGCGTTATTGATTTCTATTCAAACTCCACAGTTTAAGGGGGATGAAGCAGCTGCATCATTGGCAGAATTAGCTCGATTGGTAACGACTCTTGGCTTTAAAGTTGTCGGTACACAATCACAAAGACTAAATTCGAATCAAAGAATAAATGTTCTAGGTTCGGGTAAAATGGCTGAAATCGCACACCTTACTGGCAATCAAGGTATGATTGAAGAAAGTGATGATGGCGATGATGTTGATGAGATGCTTTTTACAGAATTACCCTCTGAAAACTTGCCGTTTGGTAGTGCAGATGTGGTGGTTTTTGATTGTGATTTAAGCCCATCACAATTACGTAATGTTGAAAATCAATTAGGTGTTGAGGTTTTTGATCGCACCGGTATTATTATTGAAATCTTTAGTCGTCATGCTCGTACTCGAACTGCACGATTACAAGTTGAAATTGCCCGTCTTAATTACTTAGCGCCGCGTTTACGTGAATCGACTATCGGTAATAAAGAACGTCAAATGGGTAAAGGTGCGGGTGAAACCACACTTGAGCTAGATCGTCGTAAAATTCGCGATCAATTAGCTGAATTAAGACGTGAATTGGCCAGTGTACAAGATGAACTAAAAGGCCGTCGAAGCCAACGTTCTGAGCTTTTCTGTGTCGCTTTGGTTGGCTATACCAATGCGGGTAAATCATCGATGATGCGTGCATTGACGGGCAGTGAAGTGTTAGTTGAAAATAAACTGTTCGCTACGCTTGATACAACAGTGCGTGCGTTACAGCCTATTACTCAACCTCGAATTTTAGTGTCAGATACGGTCGGTTTTATTAAAAAATTACCGCACGATTTAGTGGCTTCATTCCACTCGACACTAGCAGAAGCACATGATGCTTCTTTATTATTATATGTTGTTGATGCATCCGATGCTTCTTTCCGTTCACAACTTGATGTTGTGCATGAAGTATTAAAAGAAGTGGGTGTGGATGGCATTACTAAGCAATTAATATTAAATAAATCTGATCAATTAAGCGCTGAACAGCAACAAGCACTAATGATTGAATTTCCTGATGCGATGATGACATCAACACGTAATCCGCAGGATATTGCTAAGTTACATAAATTCATTGTGAGTATTGCTGAAGATGAGATGGTGGAAGATGAGATCATCGTACCTTATACCGCTAACGGTATCATTGGTGAAATTCGTTCTAGCATGAGTGTAACTAAAGAAGAGTATGAATATGAGCATATTACCTTCACAGTTCGTTCAAACCCAATCAACTTAGCGCGTCTGAAAAAGCAAATGCAGAATAAAGACTAATACACGAGTGCTACTCATAGAAATACTATGAAGCATGGTTTAGTTAATAAAGAATGCGGGTTGTTGGCTCTTATATTTAGAGGTAAACAACCCGCAATCGAAAGATTTACGCTAACAGTGGATTGATTTTCTGTTGCTGAATAATCCCGCATTGCGCTAAGAGCTTTTTCTCACTGGCCGTTAAACGTTGACGGAAGAAAAGTAATGTTGTGAGTATATTGACGACATCGTTATATTCTGTTGGGTTTAATTGGCTCAAACTTTGTAATAGCAACGTAGGTGATTCAATGTCTGTCAGTGTTAATGGCGATTGTTGATAAATCTCATCATAGAAAAATTCCAAATTAACATCACATTCTTGTTTATAGCTTTGACGAACAGCAATACTACGCAGTAGAGCAGTACGATAGGTTATTGATACCGGTTTCTGCTGGTGGAGAGATATTTGATTAAGTACATAAATTCGCGCTGAAATACGTAATCTTACCTCTCGTAATGCTTTTTGCTGAACCCACGCATCCCAAAAACCCGTAATTAAGGTTGAGATTAACGGTATATAAACCCGTACGCTACTGCGTGATATTGATTTTTGTAATACCGCTTTAATCAAAAAGTTACTCAAAATATCTTTACCTGAATAGAGAGCGACCTTGATATAGCGAAACTTACTCAGTTCTTTATAAGGTTTAATGCCGTGAATGTTCTCAATTGGCTCTGATAGTTCCATAACAGCACGTACTAATGATGCTTTCATTTTGTCACCGAAGTGATTTTTAGCACTGGCACGGTTGATCAGTAGCGCGGTAGTGATAAAGCCGATTTCAAACAACAACAGCAATTCTAAACCAATAAAGACAATATTGATGCTGAGCAGTTTGATAAGGTTATCCCACGCTAACCAATTTTCACCTAAGAGCTCAAGATAAATTTCAAACGCGACGATAACAAACGTTGTCATAAAGCCAATCAAGAACGACAAGCCAACACAAAGCTGGCATAACCTTTTATCGCTAATTCTCGTCAATAAGGGTTGATTACGGTTTAAGTGTTTTTCAACGCGGCGAATGCCCCATTGCTCAATTTTACGTTCAATCATAAGCGGTACAGATCAGATTCATAAATTTAATATAGAGATAACGCAGTATAGAAATTACTGCGTATTTTAAATCGAGTTAACTTAAAGGCGTAGTCAATTTTACTGAATTATTATCAGGATCAGAGAAAGTGCTTTTTTTGTTAGTGATTGCGCCATTAACCGAATGAGGATGAGCGATTATTAACTCATTTTTGTTGTTGGTGAGTCCCTTTAAATCCTAAGAATGACAGCTGTTTTTTGGCAGTGGCGGGTGGTGTATCGCTATTGTTAGTATCATTTTCTTCAGTGACAGGGTGCGCAGACACGGGCAGTAATCTAAATATAGCAAATCCACCTTCTTTACGTACAAAAGCAATTTGACGATGGAGAAGGTTATCTTTTTCGTTCGTTGCCGCTAAGGTTTTATCTTTGATTAATGCTAGTGGGGCAATCATTGCTTGGCAGTGATAGAGTTTGTAACTGTAATCAGTAAAGAAACGGCAAGGTTCATCAAGAGTAAACGTTTCGCCTTCAAGTAAATGACGGCTATTTTCAACCGCATTATTGATATCCATAACGTTGGCAGCAAATGCACAAGAGGTGGTAAAACTGATACCTGTAATCACTAACAAGCTAGTGGTAATGATTTTTTTCAGCATGGTTGTTCCTACTTTTAATCTAAGTTGAATGCAAAAAAGCCAACACCGCTGAATGATAGCATTCGTTGATATTGGCTTCATTATAGAATAGCTTTAGTTTAGCGTAGGTTAAGCTGCTGCAAATTCATTCAGTAATTCTTTTTGGCGTTCGCTAAGGTTGAGTGGTGTTTCAATGATGAGTTGAACAATTAAATCACCAGTGTTGCCTTTACGATCAGTAACGCCTTTGCCTTTTAGACGGAACTTACGACCAGTTTGCGTACCTTCTGGTATTTTCAAACTAATAGCGCCACCTAAAGTATTCACTTCCACTTTACCGCCTAATGCTGCGGTGACAAAATCAGTGGTTGCTTTACAAAGAAGATTATTGCCTTCACGAGTGTAACGTGGGTGAGGGAGAATATTCATTTGAATATAAACATCACCTTGAGCGCCACCATTAACACCTGGATGACCTTTACCCGTTAAGCGAATACGACCACCATCTTCGATACCCGCAGGGATCTTGATGCTAAGTTTTTTATTGGTTTGAGTATTACCTTCAAACACAGGTAAATCGATAACACGAGATGCGCCATTGATAGCATCTTCTAGGTCGACTTCCATAGTGTATTGAAGATCTTCACCTTTTTGAGGGCGGGTTGAATGACGACCACCGAAGCCGCCTCGACCACCACGGGCATTGGAGAACATATCACCAAACGCACCGCCAAACATGTCTTCAAAGTCGTTATAACCACCTTGTTGACCAAAGCCTTGCTGACCGCCGCGATGACCACCACCCATGCCTGGATTTTCAAACGCATTATGACCAAACTGATCGTAAGCCGTACGTTTTTCTTTATCCATTAAGATCTCATAAGCAGCTTTTACTTCTTTAAATTTATCGGCTGCGGTTGGATCATCAGGGTTTTTATCAGGGTGAAATTTCATTGCTAGCTTTTTGTAAGCTTTCTTAATTTCTTTCTCAGATGCAGTTTTGGCGACACCAAGAACTTCATAAAAATCGCGTTTTGACATTGGTAACACCTCTTACCCCTAGCGGGATAACTATCTGGAACATTCTAAATCATGCAATTAAAACATATGATAACGAAAAACAGCATCATACTTAAACAGTTAATGATCTAAAAAGGCACAGATAGTTAGCCTAGTGGGATTATCTCTCTATTGTGATCGTCGAAAAGGGCGAGAGATAAAGATCTCTACGCCCATTGTTATTGTGAAGTTTTGTTATGTGCTGTTGATTATTTAGTCAGCAACAATAACGTCTTACTTCATTTCTTCAAACTCAGCATCTACAACATCATCATCTTTCGCGTTTTTTTGTTGGTTCGCGTCAGATTGTCCTTGAGTATTTGCTTGGGTTTGAGCCTGAGCATGTTCCATTATTTTTTGTGCTGCTGTCATTAGCGCTTGAGTTTGAGTATCTATCGCTGTTTTGTCATCGCTAGATTTAACCGCTTCAAGGGCTGTAATAGCTGCTTCAATGTTCGTTTTTTCTGCTTCAGGGAAGCTATCACCCGCTTCAGTCATCTGCTTACGAGTGCTGTGAATCAATTGATCGGCTTGGTTACGAGCAACCACTAACTCTTCAAACTGTTTGTCTGCGTCTTTGTTAGCTTCTGCTTCTTGTACCATCTTCTCAATTTCAGCTTCTGTTAAACCACCTGATGCTTGAATGGTGATCTTTTGTGCTTTACCTGTCGCTTTGTCTGTGGCTGATACATTTAAAATACCATCCGCATCTAAATCAAATGTCACATCAATTTGTGGCATACCACGTGGTGCAGCTTGAATACCTTCAAGGTTAAACTGACCTAATGATTTATTATGTACCGCTTGTTTACGCTCACCTTGAAGGACATGGATCGTTACTGCATTTTGATTATCTTCAGCAGTCGAGAACACTTGATTCGCTTTTGTTGGAATCGTGGTGTTCTTATCGATCAAGGTTGTCATCACGCCACCCATGGTTTCAATACCAAATGATAGTGGGGTTACATCAAGTAATAGCACATCTTTCACATCTCCGGCTAACACACCCGCTTGAATGGCTGCACCCATAGCAACAGCTTCATCAGGGTTAACGTCTTTACGCGGTTCTTTGCCAAAGAAATCAGTGACTACTTTTTGTACCATTGGCATCCGTGTTTGACCACCAACTAAAATCACATCAGTAATGTCATTTATAGTTAGGTTAGCGTCTTTTAATGCTGATTTTACAGGGTCTAGTGTGCCTTGTACTAGGTCTTCAACCAGTGATTCCAATTTTGCACGTGTGATCTTAACATTCAAGTGTTTAGGACCGGTTGCATCCGCTGTGACGTAAGGCAGATTAACATCAGTCTGTTGTGCTGACGATAATTCAATCTTCGCTTTTTCAGCGGCTTCTTTTACACGTTGCATCGCTAATGGATCATTTTTAAGGTCGATACCTTGGTCTTTCTTAAACTCGCTTACAAGGTAGTTAATTAAGCGGGTATCAAAGTCTTCACCACCAAGATGGGTATCACCATTGGTTGCTAGCACTTCAAAGGTTTGCTCGCCATCAACGTTATCAATTTCGATGATAGAAATATCAAACGTACCACCCCCTAAGTCGTAAACGGCAATGACACTGTCACCGGCTTTTTTATCAAGACCATACGCTAATGCTGCCGCTGTTGGTTCATTGATAATACGCTTAACATCCAGACCTGCAATACGACCTGCATCTTTTGTTGCTTGGCGTTGAGCATCGTTAAAGTAGGCGGGAACAGTAATAACTGCACCAGTGACTTTTTCACCTAAGTATTCTTCTGCCGTTTTTTTCATTTTCTTCAATATTTCAGCAGAAACTTGTGGTGCTGCCATTTTTTGGCCTTTCGCTTCAACCCATGCGTCGCCATTATCTGCTTTGATAATTTTGTAAGGCATGATGTCAAGATCACGTTGGATTTCGTCATCTTCAAAACGACGACCGATTAAACGCTTAATTGCAAACAAGGTATTTTCAGGGTTAGTCACAGCCTGACGTTTTGCAGGTTGACCAACTAAGGTTTCACCATCGGTGTAGGCAATAATCGATGCCGTGGTACGCTCACCTTCCGCATTTTCAATAACACGTGGTGTACCGCCGTCTAAAACAGCAACACAAGAATTCGTTGTACCTAGGTCAATACCGATAATCTTACTCATATTTATTATTTCCTTTGTGCGCTGTATTGATTAGTTTTTCTTATTCGAACGGCGAGTTATAAGTGTGCCGTTAAGGTCCATGAAAATCGTTCATGTGAGCCTTGGGAATAAGATTAATCAATCCAACTAAATTTTTTGAATAACCCATAATAGGGCTGAATATTGATGGAGCTATTAGCGTATGGCCAATAATGGCATGATTAAAAAGGCTAATAGCTCAACGTTATTACGAGAGGAGCACTGACAATGGCGAGCTTTACTCGGCCGTTGGTGCTACTGATGCTGATTGACCAATTGCAATTTTACGTGGTTGCATCGCTTCTGGTACTTCACGGAAAAGGTCAATATGTAACAGACCATTTTCGAGGTTAGCACCCACAACGCTTACGTAATCAGCAAGTTGGAATTTACGTTCAAAGTTACGCTCAGCAATACCCTGGTAAATAAAGTTCTTGTCTTCTTCTGGTGCACGAGTACCAGTCACAACAAGCATATTCTCGTTTTGAGTAAGATCTAAACGCTCTTCAGAGAAACCAGCAACCGCCATAGTAATACGGTAGTTGTTCTCATCCGTTTGTTCGATATTGTACGGTGGGTATCCCGCAGCTTGGGTTTTAGTATTGCTTGCTTCAACAAGGTTAAATAAGCGATCAAAACCAATAGCATGGCGGTATAGGGGAGTGAAATCTACATTACGCATAAAAACTATCCTCAATAATAAGCAATAGTCTTAGTTGATTGTTAAGTGTGTCGTTATCGACAGGGCGACTTAACAGCTAACTAAGTGAATCAAGCCGTTATAGGATCTTGATTCGAGATATAAGTGCTAATAAGGCATTCCCTAATAAGGCGAATCTTAGTAGCGGTTTGAACTCCATCTGGCAGTTCATGTAATTAATATATGCTTCCGGTGATTGTTCGTCAATGCTTTTTGATTAGTTTTTCTAATGTTTTTTGGTAAAGCTAACTAACGCACTGATTTTAAAAAAGTATATACATTAAAAAATTGTACTGTGTTTTATTAAGCATAGCTGTGGGTTGATAATCCATCGACATTCCACCGTATTTTAATGTTTCTTTATATCCTTCTTTATTTATAGATGAGGGCAAAAAATACCTTTTCAAGCGTTAGATGCATAGAAATTATGATGCAGAGTGCTGCGATGTCATTTCTGTGGGCTTTGTTACAGTAATCATAATGCAAGCATGATAAAAGCACTTAATAGCAATATTATCAACTGGTTAATGGTGCTTTCTTCAACTTTTTGATGCAGTAATACGAGTGATTAATGATATGTCTGAAACCTTGATTCCTAATATTGTTGAATTTATGAGGGCGGTAGATCCGTTTGATAAATTAACGCCAAAAACATTACGTGATATAGCTGGGATGATCACTATTCGTTATTTTGGTAAAGGAGAGGTGATTGACTTACAAGAGTGTAATCAACTGTACTTATTACGAACGGGTGCGGTTGAACAACGTAATCTTGATGGCACTCTAAGAGCTAAATTAGCCGCGGAAGACTTTTTTGGTTTTTCACGATTAATACAAACTGAAACCAATACCGCGAGTGATCCCTATACCATAACGGTCATTGAAGAAGCATTGATTTATTGTTTGCCTATTCATACGCTACAGCTAAAACTAAAAGATCAGCCTGATGCTTTAATGCATTTTGCATCGCATGCGCAAAGTCGGCTCCAGAGTGGATTAAATGTGGTGTGGTCACAGCATGAAAAAGGGTTATTTTTTAAACCGATTATAGACGTGCTTAATCCACAAATAGTGTTAGTTGAAAGTAGTCAAACCATTCAAGTTGTTGCAAAGGCGATGCATGATAGTGCTAATTCATCGTGTGCGTTTGTTATGCAAGATAATGAATTTATTGGATTAATTACAGATAAAGACATGACTAAGCGTGTTGTTGCTGATGGTATACCGATTACTGAAATGATCACCTCTGTTATGACTGAAAAGCCTTATACCGTTAACCGTGACGACTTAGTGATCAAAGCCGCTGCATTAATGATGCAACACGGCATTAAAAATATTCCAGTGGTCGATAACGGGGTGCCAATTGGCGTTATTACGCCATCAGATTTAGTCCAAAATCATCGTATTCAAGCGATCTTTTTGATTGATAAAATTAATAAAATTGAGCGCTTAGATCAACTCGCTAAACTGACTGTTGAACGGCAAGCTATTTTTGAAGCTTTGGTCGAGGCTAAAGTAGCGGTAGGGGTTATAGGTCAAGTTATGGCAATGATCATGGATGCTTATAATCGCCGTTTAGTGGTGATGGCTGAAGCTTATTTAGGCATTGCTCCTTGTGATTATTGCTGGATAGTGGCGGGCTCTCATGCTCGGAATGAAGTGCATATGCTTTCTGATCAAGATCATGGCTTGATTTTAGCGGATAACGCTACCGATGCTGATAAGGCATACTTTCATCATTTAGCAATGTATGTCAGTAAAGGGATGGCGCTGTGTGGTTACGAGTTATGCAGTGGGCGTTTTATGGCGGTAACCCATAAGTGGTGCCAGCCATTAGCGGTGTGGCAAGCGTATTATCAAAAGTGGGCGCTTAATCCTGAATATGATTTATTGCTTGAAATGAGTGTTTTTCTCGATAGTCGCTATATCGCAGGAAACCCACAGTTAGCCAATGAATTACAAGCATCTATATGTCAGCAATTGGTTAACAATGCACGGCTAATATCAGCGTTAGCTCGCAATGCATTAGTACAAAAGCCGCCGCTGAGTATTTTTAGGAATTGGGTCTTAGTGAAAGAAGGCGAAAATGCCAATACCCTTGATATTAAAACAGCCGCATTGAATATTATTGTTAACCTCGTTCGTGTGCAATATTTGCAGCTTGCATCACGATTATTTAGCCGTGATGCAACGGTAGTCTATAAAACCAATACTGAAGAAAGACTACAGTTGCTGTTAGATCATAAGGTAATTAACGAAGCGACGTTTAAAGACTTAATCGGGGCGTTTCAATTTATTACTCAGATCCGTTATAGCCATCAACTGCAGGCCTTGCAGCAAGGTGAAATTCCCAATAATCACATTAATCCAAATGCGTTTAATAGTTTTGAACGAACACATTTACGTGAAACCTTTAAGTTAATTGCGAGTTATCAAGAAATAATGAAGATGAAGTATTGCTAATGGCGAACAAGAACCCAACTTTTTCTAATTTTCATTGGCGACGGTGGTGGCAATGTGTATGTAAGCGTCATTTATGTGATTTACAGGAACGGAGAATTATTTTATTGGAGCAACATCCTGATTTACCACCACCGATTAAAGCCTTATTCAGTGCGCCGCTACCACAATCATCAACGCTGATTAGCCAATGGCCATTATTAGCGATTGATTTTGAAACCACCGGCTTTGATGCCCAGCAAGATCAGATCTTATCGGTAGGATATGTTGCTATGGTGGTCAATGCGATTGATATCAGTACTAGTGTGAGTGAGCTTGTTAACTCTGATGCGATGATCAAACCAGAGAGTGCAGTGATTAACAATATTGATAGTGCGATGTTACTGCAAGGACAGGCATTAGAAGATGTTATGACGCGGTTGCTGGTGGCATTAACGGGTAAAGTTGGTGTTGCACATGGTTGTTTTATGGAACAAGGTTTTATTAGTGCTTATTTGCAGTATAAATATCAACTTACCGATTGTCCTTTGCTGTGGTTAGATACCTTACCGTTATATCAATCATTATATACTCGCCAAATGTCTCATTATGATGCTCGACTAGGTAGTGCTCGTAAAAATGTTGGGCTACCTGAGTATCAGGCACATGACGCATTATTTGATGCGGTTGCTTGTGGTGAGTTATTGATGGTACTGGTACATAAAATTTATGGTAATAAAACCCCTGATTTTGGTCATGTTCTTAAATGTGCCCGCTATTAGTGACCTATGTTAATGTCATTATAGTTGAATGCTGACAAGTACTTATGACTTAATCTGACGGATAAACATCATTGTATACATGCATGATCTACACTGAAATGAAAGCTGTTGGTTAGTTTTTATTTGCTAGTAAGGGATTGGATAGCATGAGTGTTTTTATTAGACGGTGTTTACCTGTGGTGATTTTATTGCTGTTTGCGGGGTTATCAGCAGGACTATTATTAAATCGTCCTCAACCCCAGCAAAAAATCGTCGAAATGATGGTACCAGTGCTTGAAGTCGTACAGGTTAAAAAACAACTATTACCGTTTAATGTAAATTCTTATGGCATGGTAAAACCGAAGCATCAGGCAGAGTTAGTCGCACAAGTGAGCGGTATTGTTAATCGTTTAGCGCCTGCTTTTGCTGTTGGTCAATTTGTACAAAAAGGCGATGTGTTAGCCTACTTAGATGACGATGATTATCATGCTGATCTTGCTCAAGCGCAGGCAACATTAGCGCAAGCTAACGCGCTGTTAGAACAAGAAATTGCGCGGGGTATTGTTGCTAAAAAAACCTTACGTCATGTAGCGACTGCTAAGCAGTCCGCTTTAGGATTACGTATACCTCAACGCAAGCAGCAACAAGCGAATGTTAATTTTGCCAAAGCAGCATTAGCACGTGCACAACGCAATGTCACTCGTACCAATATTACCGCACCATTTGATGGTTTAATTACCGAAAAAAAAATCAATATTGGCAGTCATGTTAATGTTGGAGAGCAAGTCGGTCATATTTATGGCACTGATGTTGCTCGTATTCGTCTCCCCGTTACACCACAAGCTTTATCATTTATTGATGCTACTCAATTGAATACTAATGTCATTTTAACCAGTGGACGTGATGATCAACCTTTTCAACAATGGTCTGCGATGTTTATCGGGACAGAAGGGGTGATTGATCCTCAAAGTCGAATGGTTTATCTGATTGTGGATGTTACCGATCCTTATCAATTGCGCTTACCTGCTCAACAACGAACCACAGTGCTAAATTTTGGTACTTTTGTTACTGCGACTATTGCAGCAAAACCGATGGAAAATACGGTTAGGTTACAGCGGCATATGATTAGAAATGATCATGTAGTGCTGGTTGATAGTCATGGTTTCACCCAAATTAGAAAAGTGATTGTGGCACGTATGGATCTTGAACATGCTTATATTAGTAATGGATTAAATGATGGTGAGTTAGTGTCATTGACCTGGCCTGATAATCATTTAGAAGGGACTGCGGTAACAACAGTATTGAATTCGGCTAAATTAATTGAGCAACCTGCACTCACGGTTATTCCTTCTAAAGTTACTGAGAAAGGAGAGTAGTGAATGGCGTCATCGGGGATCATTGCTTGGTTTACGCGCAATCATGTTGCCGCTAATTTATTGATGTTGGTAGTAATGATTGGGGGGTTATTTTCAGTTAACCTGATTAATAAAGAGATATTTCCCGCGTTTGGTACCAATAAAATAACGATCACTAGTCAATATACAGGGGCAGCCGCGGCAGATGTTGAACAAGGGATCATTGTTAAAATTGAACAAGCTATCGATAGTATTGCGAGTATTAAACGTGTCACCGCGATTGCTAATCAAGGCGTAGGTATTGTAACGCTTGAACTCGATAATGATGCTGATCTTGATAAAGTATTAGATGAAGTAAAGCAACGTGTCGATACTATTACAACGTTCCCTACACAAATGGAACCCCCGTTGATCCAACGGGCAGAGTTTATGAGTAACGTGATGTTTTTATCGTTATATGGCGAACTTAGTGATCAGCAACTTAAACGCTATGCCCAAGTAGTTAAAGATGAAATTATTCAACAAACCAGTGCTACCGCAGTGAGTGTGAGTGGGGTTAATAATGATGAAATTGCGATTGAAATCTCGTCACAACAGCTGCGTAATTATGATTTAACTCTTGATCAAGTGGCACACGCTCTCAAACAGCGATCACTTGATTTACCCGCAGGAGCAATAAAAGCACAAGATGGTGATGTGTTATTGCGTACCACCGAACAGCTTTATCAAGGCGATCAATTTGCCAACATTGTATTGCGCACCAATCCGGATGGTAGTCAACTTCGTTTGTCTGATATAGCGACTGTAACCGATGGTTTTGTTGAGCAATCTGTATTGAATCGATTTAATCAACAACGTGCTGCAGTTATACAAATTCGCAATTTACCCAATCAAGATGCGACTAAAATATCTCAGCAAATAAGTGATTATGTTACACATAAAAAAACGTTATTACCCGCAGGGATACATATTGATCAATGGGCTGATATGTCGCATTACCTTGAAGGGCGACTCAATATGATGTTGTCTAATATGGTCTATGGCGGTCTATTAGTATTTATTATTCTCGCCGTATTTTTAGAAGTTAGGCTAGCGTTTTGGGTCTTGTTAGGGTTGCCATTTTGTTTTTTAGGCGCACTGCTATTTATGCCGTTAGAAAGTATTAATATTTCAATTAATTTATTGTCGTTGTTTGGCTTTATTTTAGTGCTAGGCATTGTGGTTGATGATGCCATCGTTGTCGGTGAAAGTGTTTATTCAGAGGTTGAGCAGCAGGGGCAATCAATCAGTAACGTTATTCAAGGCGCTAAACGGGTCGCTATTCCGGCGACGTTTGGAGTATTAACGACCATAGCTGCTTTTGTGCCAATGTTATTGTCAGATAACCCTCGGACTGAATTTTTTAAAGCCATTGGCTGGGTGGTTATTTTATGTTTAATCTTTTCTTTGATTGAATCTAAATTGATTTTACCCGCTCATTTAGCGCGGTCGCGATTAGTACAAAAACGGCAATGGAATAATCCTGTTGTACGCGCTAAGCAACGTTTTAATCAAGCGGTGAACAGATTTATTCACGTTCATTATCGGCGTTTCATTATGATAGCAATAGCGTATCGATATAATGTATTAGCCACGTTTATTGGTGTGTTGGGTTTAGCTTTAGCGTTAGTGTTTAGTGGTCAACTGCGGTGGGTGTTCTTTCCTAAACTACCGTCTGATTATATTCAAGTGCTAGTAGAAATGAATGACTCGAATTCAACGGCTAATAATATTCAGGTTGTTAATCAGTTAGAACAGGCGCTTTACCAAGCCGACGATGAGATTTATCAGCAGCAGGGCATACGGGTGGTAAAACACAGTTTTGTTAATATGCGAGACAGTAACGACATGTTTGTGTTAGTTGAACTGGAGAAAAGTGAGAGCTTACCAATAACAAGTTTTGAGATTTTAGAAAAATGGAAAAGTTATATTCCACCCTTAGTTGGAGTAAAAAAAATCGCGTATGAAGCATCGATTAATCGGCAACAAAGTGATATTCAATACAGTTTACAAAGTGATGATATTGATCACTTAGTGCAAGCGGCAACCCAGTTAAAACAGCAATTAGGGCGTTATCAAGGTGTTTTTAATATTGAAGATAATTTAGCTGCACCTACTCAAGAAATAAATATTAAATTAACGCCGATTGGGAAATTATTGGGTTTATCGGTTGCTGATCTTACTCATCAAGTACGACATGCATTTCAAGGTATTGAAGTTCAACGTATTTTACGTAATAACGAAGAAGTTAAAGTCATGGTGCGTTATCCACGCGATGAAAGGCGCAGTGTGGGTTATTTACAAAATATGAAAGTGACATTATCGAATGGTAGTTTGGTGCCATTTTCAGAAGTGGCAACGATTAATGTTATTTCAGCGTTGAATACGATCAATCGGGTTGATAAACGTCGCACGCTGGTGGTGAGTGCGAATGTACACAAAGATAAAGTGTCACCATCAGAAATATATACCATTATCAATAATGATTACTTATCCCAGCTACGACAGCAATATCCGATGGTGAATATTCAATTAGATGGACAAGCTAAAGAGGAGAGTGAAACCAAAGGTAGTTTAGTTCGTGACGCGGTATTGGCACTGGTTGCTATTTTCGCATTAATGGCGATTCCACTACGCTCATACAGCCAGCCGTTGATTATCATGTCAGTGATACCCTTTGGTATTATTGGTGCTATTGCTGGACATTATTTTGCGGATATTTCGCTTAATTTATTGAGCGTGTTTGGTATTTTGGCATTATCAGGGGTGGTGGTGAATGATTCTTTAGTGCTGGTGGTGTTTATTAATCGTGCCTTAGCTCAAGGTGTGCCACTTTATGACGCCGTAACGGAAGCTGGGTGTTGTCGCTTTAGGGCGATTGTTTTAACTTCGCTAACGACATTTTTTGGTTTAGCCCCTATTTTACTTGAAACGAGTTTACAGGCACAAATTGTTATCCCTATGGCAACATCGCTTGCGTTTGGTATTTTATTCGCAACCGTTGTTACTTTAGTATTAGTGCCTGCTCTATATTTAATATTAGATGATATTAAACGATTTTATCGCCGCTTATTTCATTATTGGTGGCGACCACAACGTGATGAATAACGCTTTTAGAAGCCGAAACCAAAGCCTGCGGCAATACCTGCATCATGTTGGCTATCATCAGAAGCTGCTAAAGTAATAATACTATGTTGACCAATATCAAATTTGCCGCCAATCGCCATTGCAGATTGGTTGCCATAGTTAGCCGCACCCATACCAATTGTGTAGTGGTAACCTTGTCGCATTGGGATTGAAGTCATTGCCATCGCACTTGCAATACCTGCATTGGCTTGGTTATGGACTTTCTCAATGTTATGAGTCAGTAGATTTACTTTCTGATCTGTGTATTGATTTGCTGACGATAGTGCTGTCATTGATTGGTGATCAGTATACATTTTGGCGTTGTGTAGCGTGGTATTGTTTTGTTGCGTTATGTAGGTTTTTGCTTGGACGATTGCGGCTTGTTTTTGTTGTTGAGTATAAGCATGCGTTTGCTCTATTTGTTGATGTAATTGACCCATGTTAACGGCATCGGTGCTTGTTTTACCATTAGCAACATACTCTAAACGGCGTTGAGTTTTCGCATTACCAAAAGAGACTTGACCGTCATGTGATTGTGAACCGTTACCAATAGAAATTGAATTGTGACCGGTTGATGTTGCATTATTACCTAAAGAAATAGAGCCTGTGTCAGCAGAGGCATAGTTACCAATGGCCATAGCATGGGAACCCGTTGCTTTTGACTCTGAACCAACAGCAATAGCTCGACTACCGTTGGCTGTTGCACCAGAACCGAGTGCAGATGCTGCATTACCATTTGCCACAGCACGTGATCCCGTTGCTGTACTTTGAACTCCTGTTGCAGTTGACCCTGCTCCAAAAGCAGCAGCACTATTGTTGTTAGCGTGAGCATTGGTACCGATAGATATTGATTGGTTACCAGTACTCAATGATGCCTCGCCAATAGCGATAGCTGAGTTATTTTCTGTTTTTGCTTGATAGCCAGTCGTAATTGTATGAGAAAAAGTTTTTGATAGGCTATTGGTGTTGATTGATGCTGCTTGTGTCATTGTTGAAGTCGATAAGATTGCGACGATAAGACTGGTTTTTTTGTAAATATTCATGGTTGTTCTCATATAAAATAAGCATAAATTCTACATGTTGCATATTTAAAAGTTAGCCATATAAATAGAATGATATTTATCATTTTTTTTGTAATTATAACTATTATCAAGTGGCTCTTTTTAATATAGAAACGAAGTGAAAAAATGTATTTATTATGAATAAAGTCAAAAAAATGATTATATTTTATACTCGATATAATTTATTCATCGTGATGATAAATAAAATTAATTTGAGTTTTGAGTTATTTAGAGTTAAAGCTCTAGTTTATAAAATTCAATTATTTTAGTTAGTTATATATTGTACTAGTTATACCTATATTTGCTTGATCTTGAACTTTTTCAATATCATAGATAAGTAAATTAACTTTTTGATCTGTATATTTATTTGTAGTTGATAGTTGATAGTTGATAGCTGTAATTATTTGAATAAATATTCATTTCTGTTTTTTGATTATTTAGCTATCAAAGTAGTTGATTTTTGTGTCTTTGTGGTGGTTTTGTCGATTAGCTTAGTCTTATTTTTATTTGATAAGCATTCACTGTAATCATCAAAACCGCGTTGCTGGCATTTAAGTACTTTGTTTTTCATTTGATTAAGTTCAGCCTGATCGCGGACTGAATAAATATTGCCATTGGTGCAGTTAATCGAAATAATACCACTAGGTTCGAAATGATAGCCTTCAACTTCACTACCACACGGATTAAATCCAACATTGGCTTTGACGCTGACTTTTGTTGGAATGGTACGCACACTTTCGGTTACACACCCAACTAATAATAAAGAAAATAGGCATGTAATAATAAATTGTTTCATATGAGAGGTGTGCTTAGATTGATAAGTAACGAGGTGGGCATTATAAAGGAAAAGACAATAAATATCTTGTTGTTAAAGATTGATCAGTAAAACGAAAACATATCGACATATTGATCGGCATGTTTTCGTTTGTTAAATGGTCATTATTCTTCATCGCCATTGAGAATAGTAACAGGACCATAATAGTGATGGTGATGATGGGTAGTATGATGATGATGGTGAGTCTCTTTATGGGCAGCGCCAACGCCACCATGAATATGATGCCCATGTGATGGCTCATGTTCACGATATTGTTGATGATCTTTATCATGTTTGTGTTTTACATCATCAGAGTAGTGGCGTTCCATTGTTTCATGTGTTGATTCTTTGGTTTTCTGAGTTGCCATGAATACCTCTATTTATGATATATCTGGACTCACTAAGCGTAGTTCATTTATAAAACCAAATGTTATTTTTAAGTTTTTTTTATAAAGCATTAAAATAGCAATGATAGTCGATAAAGCTAATTATTTGATTAATAATGATTTATGTTTGTTAATGATATTTTTAACGGTTTTATAATTATTATTAATGATACAAAATGAGAGCTAATTAATATTGTTGCTATATGGAATTAATGTTTTACATTCAAATCGTTCGCAGAGTAACCCCGTAAGTGCTATAAAGTCGGCTGTTTAACGATGCGGAATACAACATGAATCTCGATGACTTTAAAATATTATCAGTAGTGCTTATTTTTGTGACTACTGTTCTCGCTGGCTTGTATCCGTTTATTCGTAAATTTAAAACGACTCGTCCTTTAGAATCACCCGCAGCAGAAGCTTTAGCCTCTGGTGTCTTTCTTGGTGCAGGTTTGATTCATATGCTGGGTGACGCTTCAAAATCATTCTTAGACCATGGTATTGAGTATCCCATCGCTTTCGTATTAGCGGGTTGTGTGTTTTTACTATTATTGTGGTTTGAACACCTAGGTCGCCGTTTAGATGAACATGGTGATAGTAATAGCCCTGCATTTGCTGTTTTAGCGATGATTATTTTATCTATTCATTCGTTATTAGCGGGTACAGTGCTTGGGTTAAGCGGATCTATTACCATGATGGTGATGATCCTTATTGCTATTTTAGCGCATAAATGGGCAGCGAGTTTTTCACTGGCGGTGCAATTAAGTAAAAGTCGGTTGTCATTACGTCAATCATTATTAATGTTTGGATTATTTACCTTGATGTTGCCGCTTGGGGTCGCATTAGGTTCAGGCATTCTAGAATATACCGACAATTATCCGCTACTAGAGCCAATTTTTTATTCATTAGCTGCTGGGACATTTTTGTATCTTGGTACATTGCATGGCTTAAAACAATCGACCATGGTTGATAAGTGCTGTGATTTAAAGAATTTTACCTTTGTTGTTATTGGATTTGCGTTAATGGCAGTGGTTGCTATTTGGGCTTAAAATAACAATGGCGACTGATTAAGCCGCCATTGTTTGATGTTATTACTTGATATTTATTATCACGTATAATTTTATGCGTGAATAATTTATTTTGCTCAGCTAGACTTATTTCTGTTCAGCCAACAGGTCAATAAAGAATGCGTATTCAAGTGCATCTTCATGGAGTGCCTTAAAGCGCCCCGATGCGCCACCGTGACCTGCTTCCATATCCACTTTAAACAATAGACGGTTATCGTTCGTTTTAATATCACGCAGTTTAGCAACCCATTTCATTGGCTCGAAATACTGCACTTGTGAGTCATGTAATCCCGTAGTTACCAAGATGTGAGGGTAGTCATGAGCGGTAATATTATCGTAGGGTGAATAACTCAACATATAGTCGTAGTATTCTTTATGGTTTGGATTGCCCCACTCATCATATTCATTGGTTGTTAACGGAATCGATTCATCGAGCATAGTGGTAACAATATCAACAAACGGAACATGCGCTGCGATACCGCAGTAAAGTTCAGGTGCTTGGTTGATAATTGCGCCCATTAATAAACCGCCCGCAGAGCCGCCAACAGCAAAGATCTTGTCTTTCGCGCCATAGCCTTGTTCGACCAATGATCGGGTAACATCAATAAAGTCATTAAAGGTATTTTGCTTAGTCAGTTTCTTACCATCGTCATACCATGGACGTCCCAGCATTTCAGAACCACGAATATGCGCGATCGCATACACAAAACCGCGATCTAATAAGCTTAAACGGGTTGATGAAAAGCTTGGATCAATGATAGCGCCGTATGATCCATAGCCATATTGATACAACGGGTTAGTACCATCTTTTTTAAAGCAATCTTTACGGTAAACCAATGATACAGGGACAAATTTACCATCTCGCGCTGGCACCATTATGCGCTCAGAACGGTAATTACTCGCGTCAAAATCACCGAGGATTTGAGATTGCTTTAATACTACATTGCTACCATCGCTAAGATTGAAATCGTAGTGAGTGCCAGGGGTGGTCATGCTTGAGTAATACAGACGTAATTTGTCAGTATCAATCTCTTTATTACCGTAAAGGTATAGCGTGAAAGCGTCATCATTGAAGTGCAATTGCTGCTGCTGTTGAGTATGAAGATCACGCACTGTTACGCGAGTTAAGCCATTCTCACGCTGTTGATATACCAGATAATCATTAAAGATCTCGTAATCTTCCAGCATTGCCCCTTCTTGAGCAGGGATCACGTCTTGCCAATGATCTTTATTGCCAATATCGGTAGTAGCGACTTTCATTAGGCGGAAATTAACCGCTTTATAATTGGTTAAAATATAGAACCAGTTATCAAGCTTTGAAATGCTGTATTCCAAACCCACTTCACGATCTAAGAATGAGATTGCTTGCGCATTGGCATCGTTAGCATCAATGAAAGAAACGGCGCTTGTTTCAGTGCTTGAATGCCAGATGTAAACCAGAGAGTTGTCTTTGCTTTTACCGATTGAAGTATAAAAAGTTTGATCGTTTTCTTCAAAGATCAACTGATCGTCAGCTTGGGGTGTGCCTAAGCGGTGACGATAAACCTGATAACCCAGTAAGGTTTGAGGATCTTTGTGAATATAGTAAAACGCTTGGTTATCATTTTGCCAAGCAACAGAGCCACTGGTACCTGTGATTTCATCAGCAAGGTACTGACCTGTAGTGAGATCTTTAATCTTAATGGTGTAAATACGACGGCTGACGGTGTCTTCACCATAAGCTAATAAATTTTCGTTAAGACTAATGCTTAAACTAGAGACATCATAGTAATCATGCTCAGACGCCAGCTGGTTAAGATCGAGCAAGACTTGCTTATCAGTGCCTGCAAAATCAGTGGCGCGCACTGAAATCGGGTACTCATTATCACCAGAGACTTCGCTTGAATAGTAATAACTGCCTTGCTTTACAGGAACCGTATTATCATCTTTAACAATACGTCCTTTTAGTTCATCAAATAATGTCTGCTGTAATGCATTGGTGTGTGCCATCACTGCATCAGTATAACTATTTTCAGCATTAAGATGCGCGATGATCTCAGGATCAGTGCGGCTGTCATCTCTCATCCAATAGTAGTCATCAATACGCGTATCATTATGGATGCTCATCTCATGAGGTATTTTCTTGGCAACTGGCGCGATAACCGCCAGAGTGCTGTTGTCATCATGAGGTGTCGCTGATGTTGTGTTGTTCACAGTGTTGTCCTTTTGTGGCTACTGGGTGAGATAAAACCACTCAGTAAAACCAATAGATACAGCAATATTATTTGCTTTGATGGTAATAATCTTGGGGCTATTGATGGCTTTTTCAATCCTTCGTTTTACAAAATAGAAGGGTTAATGGTAACGCGACCTAATGATGATTATTGATAGCAGAGAGTAGAATCGTAATTGATGTTTGCATTATTGATTTATCTAACTGAAGTGATTGGTTTTTATATGATTTATAAAAGAGATTTCTATTTCTATTCTTAACATACAAGAATGAATACAAACAGCTAATTAAGTGTGATCTTTATCGCAAAAATTATGGGGTGATTATTTATGATCAAAGAAAATTATGATCTAGTTAATTGTCATTAAATGAAAAAACGAACTGTTATTGCGATAAGCGTCCTTATTTTTGCAGGGATTATCGGTGTGTGGAATTTATATGCAATGCTATATCCACAGCATGTGATTGACGTTAATGGTAAGAGATTACATTTAGGGCAGGTATATTCTCAGCATTTATTGTCTACTGTCGTGATTACAGGTGATGACGAAACATTATTAACGGTTACTGCACCGATCACAACGGTTGTTAAGCAGGTAACAGCGAAACTTCAAAATGAAGTCAAAGAAGGTAATCAGTCTCTTCCTGATGGTGCAAAAATGCAGTTAGCGACCGCATATTTTAATACTGATATTTCTATTCACTTATCAACGATGGTGACTTATAACACCCAGCATTATGCGTCAATCTCAATGCCATTAGAGGCCGTGACCGTAAACTATACTGTTAATGATGAACTGCAATTTAATGACATTATCGAGTTAGTGCAGCGTTATCAAAATAAGACCCAGCAGATCTTTAATAATGATTATAATTTTATAAATTAAGAGGTTAAAAATAGAATGGTGATAATAAAATGCTATTGCTAAAAATGATTACAATCAAATCTGTGATGGTAGGTTGATTCTGGAATTTTATGATTGTTTGTTTTTTAAGACCATAGATACTTTCAGTTACTTTTTATTTAAACCTAAAAGAAACAATATGAAAGTAACTAGACGTTCATTTATCCATTATGCCGCTTCAGCGTCTGTATCTGCTGCTGCATGATAATAAAGGACAGCCATAACTTTGCACATCAACCATGAGCTACTACAATTAA
>CAMQXY010000031.1 GCA_947039005.1 uncultured Photobacterium sp. | reverse complement strand
CAATGAGTAAACAATGATTAAAGTATGAATAATCACGATCTCCATTATTCATACTTTAATCATAATAAGACTTATTGCGTTATATGGAACAACCTGAATCACAGCAATATATTTCATCAATATCGATACATTACATACCTATTGCGCATACCATACCGAATCTAACACCCCTTAATTATTGATTATTCTTAAATTAATCAATAATGAAATTAATACCCATAAAAACTATTTAATTTTATTATTGACTTAACTATCATTAGTGACGGGTATTTTACAAAATAAATCCTAATTTACAAAAATAAAAAACAAATAACACCATAATATTTAACACTCTTGAGTTTACTTTTAAGTTATTTAAAATCATGGTGTTATAACTTTATGCTATTTTCCTGCCTAATCTCACATAGCGTGCCACTGCTAATAATCACAAAGTAAACGTTACCCTTTTTTTAATCAAAACTTATTTCTTTCTGCGTATTTTGTTCCACTTTTTACCCATCTTTCCTCTGGGGTATATTTCTTTAACCAAATCAATCGCACTTTTTAAGTAACAATGATTCCTTTACTACACTTTTGAGTAATATGTTTTATAACTATTGAGAATGCATTTTGTATTCACAACCCCTATTTGAAGCAGGAAGCTAGTTTCATGGAATATTTAGAAAGAATTAAGCGTTTAGCTAAAGTTCAAGGCATTAGTCAAAAGCAACTTGGTGAAGCATTAAATCTTCAACAAGGAACGATGAGCCGTAAATTATCTGGTAAATACGGTATCGAAGTACGTGAACTAGAAAAGATTGCTGAAACCCTAAATACTTCAATTGGCTACATCTTAACGGGCCAGATTGATACAGGTACACAGGCGACAACGACAATCAGCACTGAACATGACAGCGCTGCAACCTGTACCTATATCCCTGTGATCCACCGTAAAGATTTTTCAGCTTACAACTTAGGTGATTCTGTTGAAGTGATCAGCAAGCGTGCTATCCCTCAACATTTAGATCGTGATGCATGCCTAGGTTTATTCATTGATAATGAAAACATTTCTCATTGCGCACCTGTAGGTAGCTACGCATTAGCAACCAAAGAAGCAACCTACCGTCCAAAGCAACCTGTGTTTGCTTCTGTACGTGGCAGTGAGCCTGATTTTTACCATATGACTCAATTGGCTGATGGCGTTGTATTCTCAACTTCACAACCAGATTTTCCTAACCTATTTGTAAATAATGGTGAGTTCCAAATTCACGGTTACATTATTCAATCAGACTGGGCTTACGACCGTTAATCACCACGGACTGCTCAATTAGGGATAAATAAAAGCTCATCTTATTATTAGATGGGCTTTTTTATTACTTTTGTTTATATCCCAAAGCGGTTATTTTTAATCTATTCAATGTGTTCTTTAACCGAAGTTGTAATTATGCCAACCATTATTGTCGCCTCAACTAATCCCGCAAAAATTACTGCAGTCACCGATGCCTTCAAGGCTGCATTTCCACAACAATTATTCACTACAACTGGCTTTAGTGCGATTAGTGGCGTACGTGATCAACCGTTAACCTGTGATGAAACATTACTAGGCGCCAATAATCGGGTAACTCATTGTCGTGAGCACTACCCTGATGCAGATTACATCGTTGGCTTAGAAGCGGGGCTGGATGATAATTTTACATTTGCGTGGATGGTAATAGAACATCAGGGGAAAATATCTACGGCTCGTTCAGCATCATTACCATTACCCCCACTCGCATTAACAAAAATAGCACAAGGAATGGAGTTAGGAGATGTGATGGATGAAATGTTTGCTCAACAAAATGTTAAACAAAAAGGCGGTGCCATTGCAATGCTGACCCACCATTTATTAAGCCGCAGTAGTGTCTATCAGCAAGCATTAATTTTAGCTTTAATTCCTTTTTTAAATCCTGAATTATACTAAATCCATTTTTATTGATAGTAGCTCAGTGAGTCAACGGCTAACAATGACTATTATTCAGATGCAGAAGGACCATTTTTTAATAAAAAGTCGGCTAACCATGCTTTGGTCTCATTATCTTGCAGCTTCAGTTCATTTGAACCACGAGTAATAGTTGCGACTCCAACACCTAGTAACTCACTGATTTTACGTTGACTACGCTCACTATTAAGTAATTCATGTACAATATTCACCCGAGCGATTAATGCTTCTCTTTCATCATGAGTCAATAATACTTTAAAAAATAATTCATCTCGTTGCTGTGCAGAGGCTTGCTGAATCAAATCTAAAATCTGTTGCCAATCAGTATACTTTGGTAAGTCTACAGCCATTTTTTATTTATCCTATAAGGCATTACATCCGTGATGCAGTGTACCGCGATTCCTACATCAGACCAAGCAAGTGTTATATTTTACAGTGCATAATTTAATGATTAAATATTCACTGTATCGCTGTTTAATTGATATCTATAACGATATGAATTTTCAATAATTATTGAATGTTATTTTATACCAACTGTTATTTATTATACTTTTTTCCGTTAGTGAAATAACCTTTTAAACTATCGCTTAAAACAGAAACAGCTTACATCTTGACAAAAAGCGTAACATACTACGTAATACTTTAATTTGGCATTTTGATATTACTTTGCTGCAAATTATATATGCAATAAAATACTGTTATTGAATGTTAAAAAAGAAATAAAAATGAAATATATCGAATGTTTATGTAACATTCCAAAAAAAAATGACGATTGATATTATTTATTTATAGCTTATTAACTATGCATATATTTTTATAATTAAAAACTGACATAGAGATAACATAGTAAATAGGATCAAAATGCCTAATTTAGTTATACTTAGTTATTCGTAAATAATACTGATGATCGGTTGATACAATAGCAGAAACAAGTCTATTGATTTCAGTTATCAAATAGATAAATAAAACTTATAAGTTAAATACACAACAGGCAGAGAACCTAAGATGGAAAGCTTACAATATCGATTATTTTCAGGAATAGTATCTAAACTCCCAATAAAATTACGATTACAAATTCTATATTACCGTAAATTTAAAACTTTCATTAATTATTCGAATCCACAAACATTTAATGAAAAAATACAATTAAAAAAGATTCATGACCGCAGTGAATATTTAACCCTTGGTGCCGATAAACTGGCAGCAAAAGCATTTGTAAAAGAAATCGCACCTGAATTATACATTCCAAAAACATTATGGGTTGCTAAATATATCGCAGATTTTGATATGTTTCCCTTTGATGAGATGCCTGATAATTACGTATTAAAAGCTAATCACACCAGTCAAACTATTGAATTTGTTCGTAACGGCCAACACTTTTCAAAGCAAGAGATGAAAGTTTTTGCTAAACGTTGGTTTAAAAAAGATCAGTCAGGTTCATTAGGTGAATGGAGTTATCAAAATATTCCACCACGTGTTTTTGCCGAAGAGTTTCTTGATTTTAATGGTACAGCGCCTGACGATTACAAATTGCATATCATTGATGGTAAAGTAGAATTCATCCAGTTAGACCAAGGGCGCTTTGGTGAACATTTCCGCAATATCTATGATCGTGATTGGAATGAATTAGATTTAACCCTCGTTAAACAACGTCATGTCCCTGCACCGGAAAAACCACCGTTTATCGATAAAATGATTGAGATAGCAGAACGTATTGGTAAATATTATGACATGGTACGTGTCGATTTATACTTCCATAATGATCAAATCACCTTTAGTGAATTAACTATGTATCCTGCGGCTGGTTTTTCAATGTTCCCCGATGATTGGGATAAAACCTTTGGTAAGCGCTGGATATTAGATTACCCAACTTTTTCACAAAAAAAATAAACATAATCAAGTTTTCATTTATATCAAATTTCAATATCTTTTTTATGCTTATTTACTCATAACCGCTACTGCAATTTATTGTCATCACAGTAGCGGCTTATTTTATTTATTACTAATAATAGCTATAACTTTATTAAATACATTATCACTATTAATAACGAGCTTTTAGTTCAGCTGGGCTAAATAACCTTCCTTTATGTCCCATTAATTCATTGTAATAAATATCAAACATTAATACATTTTGAACATAACCACGGGTTTCATTAAATGGGATTTGTTCAATAAATGCATAAACATCAAGTTTATCGGCCGTCACTTTTTTCCATTGTGCAACTCGACCAGGGCCAGCGTTATAAGATGCAAAAGCATAAACACGATTATTATCGTTACGTTCTAACATCATTTTTAAATACGCACTACCTAAGCGAATATTAACACTTGGATCAAATAAACTTTGTTTACCTGCATATTTATAATCCAACTTTTTCGCTGTTTCTGCCGCTGTCGCGGGCATCAATTGCATTAACCCACTCGCACCAACATGTGATTGTGCATGTATATTTAACGCACTTTCTTGACGGGCTAATGCCATCATGGTTGATGCTGGAACATGACGTTCCGCGCTAAAGAAATCAAATAGCCATTTGTGTGCTAATGGGAATCGAAGTGTCATATGATCCCATAACTGACCTGATATCGTTGCCTGTACCGCAAGGTAATGCCATTGATGCTTCTCAGCATATACCGCCAATTGACGCTTAGTTTGTACATTGGTGATTTTAGAGAGTAAATAACCCCACTCACGATTCGCAGCGGTAGTTTTATCAATGGCAACCAATTCACTAATACGCGCTAAACTCTTGGTATATGGCTTTAATAACGCTGTCGATGTCGGTGCTTTGGTCAACGGGTACACAATCGGCTTATGCAAAATAGTGGCGGCAGCAGCACTGTAAAAATCACGCTCACCTAGCAATGAGGTATAAATTTTATCTGCTTGTTTTTTATGACCGTTTTGCGCTAATAATTTCGCTTTCCAGAATGTCCAACGTGGTGTCTCTTGAGCCGTTTTCGGTAAGCGATCAATCCAAAGTTGAGTTTGCTTCCAATTAGCCTCACGAATAGCATTACGCACGCGACGTTCTAAAATACTGGTATCGTGACTATGTGCCAATTTGCTATCACGCCATTGCGCTAAACTCGCATCCGTCGTTGACATCAATCGTGAAGCCACCGCATCAGCCAATGTTTGTTTAGTGGCTTTATCAAAATGCTGCCCACTGACAACCTGATCATACTCAGCAACCGCTTGTTTGGTATCTTTACGCGCTAACAGTAAAAAAGCATTTTTAGTCAGAGCTTGATTAAAAGAGGTAACTTTACTTTTTTTAGCAAACTCAGCCACATTTTGAGGCTGGTCATATAATGCTAATATCACATCCCCAGTAGCCTGAGCATTACCTGTTAATTGCTTATCAAGATAACGTAATAGGCTATTATTGTCCTTTGCATACGCTAAAACCATCCGATCTAACACCATCTCATTGGTGCGTTTACCGGCGGTATTCCAGCTATCTAATAAATCATCACAAGCAGCAGGTAACGAACTGCCTGTCTGCCATAATTTTTCAGCCCCCTGCCAGGCTAATGTCGCGTGACCGGTTTTCTCTTTCGCATAATAAAAAGCACACTGCATGTCAGTATTTTTTGGCACTGCATATTGCATGCTCAAAAAATCATGCCAACGCCCATCACTAACTAACTGATTTAAATAGCGTGTTTTTATAGTCTGACTAAACGGTAACATTTTATATTTTTCAATGAATACCTTCACTTGACTCGGCTTTTGCGTTGCCAACTGGGCATTAAATTCACGATATTCCAAATAAGGGTATAACGCATAGCCCCCTAACTTAGTTTTTTCCTGATGAAACACTGCCATATCATTGGCTGAAAAAGCATTTTGCGCTTGTTCATACCATGTTCGTTGTTGCTCTAAAGAAGCGGCTTGAACACTGAATGTGCTCGTTAATCCGACCGTCAACAAAGTAAGTGAAAAAACGCGAGAATAACTAAATAGACGTGCCACGATTGACTCCATATCTTAAAAAAACACTAAAACTTATCTGCAATCCTTGCTCAAGGATAGCAAAAAAAACGCCCAACCAATACGAAACAATCCCTTAACATAGGCGTTAACATACATTGGCAGACATGTAATTACTATGAGGTATGATTGTGATAGTAACCATTACAATAAACAATCTCTTTTATCGCGAAAACACCTTACTAAACCGAGTAAGAAACAACAATTCGAGTGAATTTTTAAAGATTACAGGTACTATATAAACTTCATTTTAGAAGTAGAGATCACACACGGATATGGCTGATTACGTCTATACCATGTCGCGAGTGGGCAAAATCGTCCCACCTAAGCGTCAAATCTTAAAAGATATTTCATTGAGTTTCTTTCCAGGTGCCAAAATTGGTGTGCTGGGTCTTAACGGTTCAGGTAAATCAACCTTACTGCGCATAATGGCGGGTATTGATACTGATATTGAAGGTGAAGCACGTCCTCAAGCGGGTCTAAAAGTGGGTTACCTGCCTCAAGAGCCAGTATTGGATGAAACAAAAACAGTTCGCGAAATTGTTGAAGAATCTGTTTCGGATGTTAAAGATGCACTTATTCGTCTTGATCAAGTGTATGCAGCATATGCAGAACCCGATGCCGATTTTGATGCTCTAGCAAAAGAGCAAGGTGATTTGGAATCATTAATTGAAACCAAAGATGGTCACAACTTAGGGATGCAACTTGAGCGCGCAGCAGATGCCCTACGCTTGCCTGATTGGGATGCTACCATCAAGAACTTATCCGGTGGTGAACGTCGTCGTGTCGCTATCTGTCGCTTATTGCTTGATAAACCTGACATGCTGTTGCTTGATGAACCAACTAACCACTTAGATGCAGAATCAGTGGCATGGCTTGAGCACTTCTTGGTTGATTACAGTGGTACTGTTGTGGCTATTACCCACGACCGTTACTTCCTTGATAATGCGGCGGGCTGGATTTTAGAACTTGACCGTGGTGAAGGTATTCCATGGCAAGGTAACTATACCTCATGGCTTGAGCAAAAAGACGCACGTCTAAAACAAGAATCATCTCAAGAACGTGCTTTGCAAAAAACGATTGAGAAAGAACTTGAATGGGTGCGTCAAAACCCTAAAGGTCGTCAAGCGAAATCAAAAGCTCGTATGGCGCGCTTTGAAGAACTTAACACCGCTGATCACCAAAAACGTAATGAAACCAACGAACTGTTCATCCCACCAGGTGAGCGTTTAGGCGACAAAGTGATTGACGTCAAAAACCTCACTAAATCGTTTGGCGATCGCGTACTGATTGATGATTTATCATTCAGTATGCCAAAAGGCGCTATTGTTGGCATTATCGGTGCTAACGGTGCAGGTAAATCAACGTTATTTAAGATGTTAAGTGGCGATGAACAACCAGATTCTGGCACCATCGAACTCGGTGAAACAGTAAAATTGGCATCAGTGGATCAGTTCCGCGATAGCATGAATGACAATAACACTGTTTACCAAGAAATCTCTGAAGGCGCGGATATTCTCAAGATCAACAACTTTGAGATCCCTGCTCGTGCGTATGTATCACGCTTTAACTTTAAAGGCAGTGATCATCAAAAACGCATTGGTGATTTATCAGGTGGTGAGCGTAACCGTGTTCACTTAGCGAAACTGCTAAAATCAGGTGGTAACGTATTACTACTCGATGAACCTACCAACGACCTTGACGTTGAAACATTACGTGCGCTAGAAGAAGCCTTACTGGAGTTCCCTGGTTGTGCGATGGTTATCTCACACGACCGTTGGTTCCTTGACCGTGTTGCTACCCATATTCTCGACTACCGTGATGAAGGTAAAGTGAGTTTCTTTGAAGGTAACTTTACTGAATACACTGATTGGTTAAAGAAAACCCTCGGCGCTGATGCTGCTGATCCTCACCGTATCAAGTACAAGCGTATTGCGAAATAATTCATTTAATACATTGTGATCAAAGGGCTTTTTAAACAGCCCTTTTTTTATCGAATAAAATAGTCATTTAAATCAATCACTTTCCCATATCCCATATCAATGATATTTTATATCGCCTCATTTATTTGACGTGATAACTAGCAATAATGGAAACCAACACATAGACTGAGTAGTTTATTACTTATCGTTGGTTGAGACGATATTAAGCACTCACAAGTGTATTGATCAGCTAACAACTATTACTTATCAATAATAACTATAAATTATGTCTCATTTAGAACCACCATCATCAGAGTCATCGTTAGCCAATAAATCCCTGCACGTATTACAGCGCTATTATCGTGCTGTCATCATCATTGCTGTGTGCGGCATATTTAGCTATGGCGTCTATTCAATGTTTCACCTTTATCAAAACGCCAAAATTTCTCAGATCAAAGCCCAAAAACTCAGTGCGCAAGCATTAGCATTAAGTGCCTCACTGTCTGAAGAAACGGCAATGAATCAGGATCTCAACCAAGCACTAGCAGATAAGAAAAAGTCATTACTAGCATTAAATCAGCGTATTGATGATATGGAAACTGTGCTCGGTATTGAGCCACCAGCTGACAATCAAACCATTGAACAACGTGTCGATACCGCAGCAATTAACTCTGCGGTCAGAGCCACCTTATTTCAATTAATACCTAATGGCGCTCCAACTCCCGATGTACAATTAACCTCCGGCTTTGGCACTCGCGTTCATCCGATCACTAAGCAGCGTAAACGCCATGATGGCCTTGATTTTGCAGCTAAAATTGGCACCCCGATTTATGCGCCAGCGGATGCTGTTATTGAACGTGCCCGCAGCAGCAATTATGGTTATGGCAACCAATTAACCCTCAACCATACCATGGGCTTTACTTCGACTTATTCACATATGAATAAATTTAAAGTCAAACAAGGTGAGTTTGTGACAAAAGGGCAACTGATTGGCTGGACAGGAAATTCAGGATTATCAACCGGCCCTCATTTACATTACGAAATTCGCTTTTTAGGTAAGCCATTGAACCCACGTCCATTCGTTAAATGGAACATTGAAAATTTCGATGCTTTGTTTAAACAAGAAAAGAATGTGCAATGGGCATCGTTGTTAAATACCATTAACGGTATGGTTGCGATGCAAGTACAGTTAACCGCTGATGAAAACCACGATCTTGATATAACCACAGCACAGCATACTCAAGTATCAAAAAAACAAGCTGAAGATTAAACAATCTTTATTTAACAAAAATAGACATAAAAAAGGCCAATCACATTACTGTGACTGGCCTTTTTGTTTGGAGCAGTTTTTGTCGATAGTCGTAATTAGCTCAATCGGATTAGTTAATAAGCTCAATTAACTCGTGAATTGTTTTGACTGCCACAATTTTGGCCCCTAATCCTTCCATTGATTTATGGTAGTTACGGAACGGGATAAAAATTTCGGTAAAGCCATGCTGTGCCGCTTCTTTTACTCGCGGTACACCGCTATCAATCGGACGTACATCGCCATTTAGACTTAACTCTCCCATGATGCAGGTGGTACGTGGCACCACAAATTCATTTAAGCTACTTAATAAGGCTGCCACCAATGCTAAATCGATACACGTTTCCGATTCATCAATTTTTAAGCCGCCGACAATATTGAAAAACGTATCATGGAATATTTTGGTCTTAGCATGTTTACGTAAAATACCGGTTAGCATTTTAATCCGATTCATGTTTAATCCCACACAGACCCGCTGTGGGAATTCACCTTCGGTTTCTGTGGTTAAACATTGAATTTCAAGTAAAAGATTACGATTACCTTTACGAATACAGGTAATTGCTGAGCCAGAAGATTCCGTAGTTGATCCCGATAAGAAAATTTCACTTGGGTTATCAACACTGAGCATACCGCGCTCTGTCATGCGGAAAATACCCACCGTATCAACATCACCAAATCGGTTTTTATTGGCACGCAATGTACGTACTTGACCATCATTGGTATCGATATGCAGTAAAGCATCGACAATATGTACCAAGGTTTGTGGGCCCGCAATTTCATTATTTTTGTTAACGTGGGCAATCAAAAACATGGTGACGTTGTTTTGTTTACAATATTGCGTCAGTGATTGCGCCGCCGTTTTTACTTGTGATGGCGAACCTGGGCTACCATTGGCTAATTCTGTTGATACCGCTTGAATCGAGTCAATAACCGCAAATTTAATCTGTTTCGCGTCTAATTCAGCAATGATAGCTTCAACACTGGTTTCAGCCATTAAATACAAATTATCTTCATTGCAGTCTAATTTAAGTCGATTAACACGGTTTTTAAACTGTGATAACGATTCTTCCGCTGTACAGTATAACGATGGCATTAGCTGCGACATCCGCGCTACTAAATCTGACAGTAAGGTGGTTTTACCTGCACCGGGATCGCCTGAAATAATATTCACCGAGCCGGTGGTTAATCCACCACACAATACCCGATCAAGCTCGCCGATACCGGTTAGCATTTTTTGGGCATCAACCGCTTCAACTTCATGTAATTTTTTAGAGCCACCGCCAGCAATACCTGCATAGCCTGACAAACTTGAACGAGCAGAGGAAGTTACTACCCCACTTTTAGTATTAGGAATCGTAAATTCAGTGATCGTATTCCATGATTTACATCCAGAACATTGACCTTGCCAGCGCGCAAAATCCATTCCGCAATCACTACATACATATGCTCTTTTTGCTGCTTTTGCCATTCTACATCCTACATCATTTATGATTCACAATTGATAATAACATTAGCGTCAATAAACTATCGAATAACGACAAATATATGTTAGTTAAGGCTAAACTTTTTATCTTCATAGCCGATGATACAACTAGCCATTCATCAATAGACCAAATCATGCATCTCGACGATTATAAAGCACTGATTGAGCAATTATTGCCAATATATAACCAGCCCGATTTTGAGGTCACGTTCAAATTATTAACTGAACATGAAACTGGACCTACACGGCTACAAATAAAAATGGAAATCAATCGCTTAATGACCCCTTGCCATAAAATTATTGATTTACGAGGACGGGTTAAAGGTCAGTGCCGACAATATACATTTAATGGTCATCGGCATTGGTTAGATGATGTTGCTATCAATATTTATCATCACCGTAATGCGGTATTTGGCGGACAATATTGTTATGGTCTCTATGAAGAATTGATCAATACCCATAATAATTTCCGTATTCTTCATCAACAACACAAAATGCAGCCAAACAATACCACGGCAACAGATACTCAATATAGCTTGTTTCAAGCACAGTTGATTCGGTTTGGATATTACCTTAGCCGCGACGAAAACAGGCTCAAAATAGCCACCCCAATGACCTTAACATTGGTGAACAATCAACAAGTCTTAGCCACCACGGTTGATCTTTCTCTTTCTGGTGCCAAGTGTAAAGTTCCTACGGCGTTTGACTATCAATTAGGTCAAACCATCACGGCTTCATTTCCGCAATTAGCACAACAATATCAAGATGCTCGCCTCAATCAACACCATCATTATCGTATTTTAGGCATTGATGATATTCAAGATAACGACAGCATAAAGTGGTTACGATTATTAGCATTAACTGAAAATATTGCCCTACAAGAGATTATCAAACATGACCAAAATCAGTCATTAAGTCTTAATAATCATGATGATAAAATAATCCAACTCCGTACCCAAGCTTATGAACACTGTTACCTTAAACATACGGTGACGATGCCGTTATTTTTTACAGGCTCAAACCTTAAATACAGCCTGCTAACTGACCATAATCAACACCAATGGCAATATTGGCACGATGAACGTAATCAGCCCGTCATTAATCATCTATTATCTGCAGCCCGTATTAATAGTCTTGGGCTCAGTGGCGTATCACAAACCAGTACCTTAATTTATAGCTTCTTTCATGAGCATCAAGGTCAACGCTACTTTTATTCAGCGGCACTACCGGAAATGACCCGTCAGCAACGTCATTTATTTTGGCAAATAGGCGCTAAACGCGATAGCTGGCGAGTCATGCGATTAACGGTTTATCCATTAACACAATCTGATATTCAAACCTTGTCACAGCTCACCCCTGAAATGATGCCCTGTTGTCAGGACTTATCTCATATTGGTACATTGCAGGATTTAACCCATCAACAAGTACAAACTGACTATCTCTGCGGTGCAACATCGACCTTATCGACGCAAGCATTAAACCCATTTCGTCATCCTCGTAATCCCATTAGCCAAGCGGAAGCCATTCATTTCGATCCGAAGCCACTACGCAGTGAATCTCGATTTCGTTATAAAACCGCGATCACATTACAACAAGACCTTGGAACTATTAATGGCTATTCAATCGATTTTTCAAGCCGAGGGCTTAATATTAATTTAGCGCAACCACTGCGATGTAAACAAGGTGACACTGTACTCATTGAATTTACTCAATTGGCGAGATCAACTAAAAATAATATTTTAAAAAAAATGCCTTATAAAATTATTCGCACCAGCCCTAATGGTAAAAACATTCAACTGATCACCATTGAAAATGATGATGGCTTATTAGGTGGACAATTACTACGCACGTTAATTGAATCCAACCTTGAAAAACTGGCATTATGTAAAGAACCACAACCCTCGCCGGCAATGTTATTAGCCATGCATCAAATGTTACTGACACGGCTCCACAGCTTGCCGTATTTTGCTGAAAAGATTGATCATAAAATCACAGTTAAAGCCGTAGGATCTAATTTCCCATTATCACCTCTCGCCACGATGCTACACCAATTGAGTGACAATAATCGCTTAGATCTGGATATTATTTTTAAACAACGGGTAAAAGAAATGCTCGCAAATCCAATGCGGCCACGTGACAATTTACAACAACCTTTTATTCATGAATTATATGTCGCAGTTAAGTATCACGGCGATGATATTGGCAATATTGAAACTAAACTACGGGGGGATTTTAATGATATTGCAACCCAACGAGCTTATATTCAGCAAGCACGTCAGCAAGGAAGTTTCTTTGCCCTGCATATCACCGCGCTACCGTTATTAAACCCACTCACGGTACTTATTGGCGAGAAGTTAAGTAAATTAGCACGCTTAACACTGCATCGAGCACGGGCGCTAGAAATGGAATTTACGTCATTAATTGGCTGCGGAGAAATATTAGATATTACTGATGAAGTATTAATTCGGCTTGAGATTCATTCCTCTTAATCAATAATCCGCACCTTTATGAGGTGCGAATTATTAGCCCTGCGACGATAATTACAATCGTCTAAACGCTACCATGCTAGACGTTGTTCAGCTAACGATGCCGATAAGATACAAATAACAGCACCTAAATCAGCATGACGAATAGCAACATCAGCCTGTTGCTCAACTTTTGGCTTAGCATGATATGCGATACCTAAACCTGCTATTTCCATCATCAGTAAATCGTTGGCACCATCACCAACAGCAACGGTATTATGCGGCTCAATATCAAACTCTTCCGCTAATGCCAGTAATATCTCCGCTTTTGCTTTGGCATCGACCACTTTACCAATAACCTTACCCGTTAGCTTACCCTCGATAATTTCAAGGGTATTTGAGGTTGCTGACACCAAGTTAAATTGCTGCTGCAAATGATCTGAAAAATAAGTAAACCCACCCGATGCAATCGCAACTTGCCAACCATAATAATGCAACGTTGCAATTAACTGCGGTAATTCAGCCATCAACGGCAACTGATCACGCACTTGGGTTAAAATCGCTTCATCTGCCCCAGCTAAAGCTGCTACTCGCTGGCGTAAACTTTGTTCAAAATCTAATTCACCCAACATCGCTCGTTCAGTAACCGCCGCAACTTCTTCTCCAACGCCCGTTAGTTTGGCAATCTCATCAATACACTCAATCTCAATTGCGGTCGAGTCCATATCTAACACCACAATACCAGGCATTGATAGATCAGGAATATCACTGACGTAAGCAAAATCTAATTGAAGATCAACCACGATCTGTTGTTGCTCTAGTGTTAGCTCATTGGCGATTAAAATAGCATCGTACGATCCCACTTTCCAAGCGGCAACAATCTCGACAGCACTGGTTTCAACATCATCAATTATGGCAATTTTATCTGCCGTAATACGCTTGCCATATACCAGCCAATTAGCTTGACGCTTCGTGGTATTGGTGACCGATAATATTTCAGGAAAGCGTTTACACAAGGTAGGGTGTTTATTGATTTTAAGTACGTTAGCAACGTCCATTGCGTTATCCTTAACAATTTAATTACTATAAACCTAACGACTGTACTCTTGAAGAGCAAGTCTAATTGTAAATTGATTGTTATATCACCAACAAATAAAAATAAAAATATTATTATAAAATCAATACGTTAACTGCAATTTTATCAATTCATTAAGGATGTCAGTTATTTGTTAGCAAACTTTAACACTTCACTATTGGAGAAATAATCAAGAGTTATATTTTTAGTGTAGAATAACCTTAATCAAAGTAATTGAGATCGATGAATGATTCAATGGAACGCTAAACGATGGCAACGTCAACGTATTCATAAAGCGATTATATTGCTGGGATGCCTGTTAACTTTTATTGGTATACTTCAATATAGCGCATTACTTAGCCAAAAAAATTACCACATGCTCAGTGAACAAACCCAAACCTTATCGCAAGTTATTGTTCGTCAAGCAGCTCAAAATTCGGCACCCGATATTGTCAATAAAGATCAGCATAAACTGCGGTTATTAGTGCGCAATTTAGCCAGTGAGCCATTGATATTAGATGCTACTATTTATAACGTTGAAGGGGTGGTATTAGCAAAAACCAAGACTGCGATGCCATTAGAGCAATTAACCGGGTTATCGACACCATTAGCAATGGCTAGCATTGGCCGCCAACAAATTGCAGAGCCCGTATTAATGAATGATCATATTATTGGATTTATACGGATCACTCTAGAGCACGACAAATTGCTCACTCATGCTATTGAGAAAATGTCCGCCATGACGGCTATTATTCGCGGTCTTATTATTGCAGCGCTTATTCTTGGGATTTTAATTACGGTAATGTTTAGTCAGCAGCGTTATCAAGTCAGTTTTCCTTTCCTGCGTGATCATCACCAATAATACAACTTGCGCCATCAAAAAACGGCAACAGCTTACGCTGTTACCGCTTTTTTTAATGCTTATGGGTATTTATTTCAAATACCCTTTAAGTCATAGATTACTCAGCATCACCAAGTAATACTGATTCTAGTGCGATTTCAATCATCTCGTTGAACGTTAATTGACGCTCTTCAGATGTTGTTGCTTCACCACGTAGAATATGATCAGAAACAGTACAGATAGTCAGTGCTTTTGCACCAAATTCTGCTGCTACGCCGTAAATACCCGCCGCTTCCATTTCAACGCCAACAATGCCATATTTGTCCATTGTCTTGAAAAATTCGAAATCTGGGTTGTAGAACAAATCAGCAGAGAAGATATTACCCACTTTAACAGGGATACCTTTTGCTTTTGCTGCATCTACTGCATTTTGTACCATACCGAAATCAGCAATTGCTGCGAAATCATGGCCACCAAAACGAATACGGTTTACTTTAGAATCTGTTGATGCACCCATGCCGATAACAACATCGCGTAATTTAACGTCATCACGTACAGCACCACAACTACCAACACGGATAATCTTCTTAACGCCAAAGTCTTTAATTAACTCTGTCGCATAGATAGAACAAGATGGAATACCCATACCGTGGCCCATAACAGAAATCTTACGACCTTTGTAAGTACCAGTGTAACCAAACATACTACGCACGTTACATACTTCAGTTACATCTTCTAGAAATGTTTCTGCAATGAACTTAGCGCGTAGTGGATCACCCGGCATTAGTACTACGTCTGCAAAATCGCCCATTTCAGCATTAATATGTGGAGTAGCCATAGTTATAATCCTTTTGTTTATTGAATCAGTTATCAGTGGCGATAACGTCTATTTACAAATGCACACTATTGATAACTAATAACCGCTTAATATCGTTCAGATAACAATAACAATCGCTATCATACAAACATGCGTATTTTTATACTAATCAAGGCGATTAATCCAATGATTCTTCGCCTTGATGATTAAGATAATGACAATCTATTGCGTTTTATAAAAACGACTTACCATAAGCCATATCAGAAGTACCGAAATGCTCAGCAAGACTTTGACCAATATCGGCAAATGTTTCACGACGACCTAATGAGCCCGCCTTAACTTTTGGTCCAGTGACAATCACAGGGATATGCTCACGGGTATGATCAGTACCAGGCCATGTTGGATCACAGCCATGGTCAGCAGTAATAATTAACACATCATCTTCTTTTAGCAACGCTAAAATTTCAGGTAAACGACGGTCAAAATACTCTAACGCTGCTGCATAACCCGCAACATTACGACGGTGGCCATATGCTGAATCAAAATCAACAAAGTTAGTGAACACGATGCTGTTATTACCTGCAACATCAATTTGCGCTAACGTTGCATCAAATAAAGCAGGAATACCGGTTGCTTTTACTTTGCGAGAAATACCACAGCCCGCATAAATATCAGAAATCTTACCGATAGAAATCACTTCGCCTTGCTTTTCTTCAACCAACTTTTGCAATACGGTGATCGCAGGTGGCTCAAGCGATAAATCACGACGGTTACCCGTACGCTCAAATTGACCTTTACCAGCACCAATAAACGGACGCGCAATAACACGACCAATATTATAATCTTCTAGCTCTTCACGGACGATATGACAAAGTTCCATTAACTTATCAAGACCGTAAGTCTCTTCATGACATGCAATTTGGAATACAGAGTCAGCAGATGTATAGAAAATTGGTTTACCTGTTTGCATGTGCTCTTCACCCAAGTCATCCAGTACTTGTGTACCTGATGCATGGCAGTTACCTAAGTAACCGTCTAAGCCTGCACGCGCAAGAATGCGATCAGTTAGCTCTTTAGGGAAGCTGTTAGTTTTATCACTAAAGTAACCCCAATCAAATAAAACAGGAACACCCGCGATTTCCCAGTGACCAGAAGGGGTATCCTTTCCTGATGAAATTTCTTTCGCGTGGCCATAAGCACCTACGATTTCAACATCAGCATCCATACCTTCAGGAAAACTACCACATGACTCTTCACACGCTTTTGCTAAACCCAATTTAGTCAGGTTAGGCAAATGAAGTGAGCCATTACGATCACCATTATTAGCTTCACCACGTGCACACGCTTGGGCAATGTGACCGAAGGTATTCGCACCAACATCACCAAAATCAACCGCATCTTCCGTTGCGCCGATACCAAAAGAATCTAAAACTAAAATAATTGAACGTTTCATTGTTGCTCCGTTATACGTCTTGTTCGCCAATGCGACGGTATACTTCAGGGGTCGGTTCTGGTGTGGTATCAGCAATACTGATATTGGCACGAACCGCTTTAGCCGCTTCTTGCCATTGCGCTTCAGTGCGTGCGTGGACCATTGCTAATGGTGTATCAGCATAGACTTCATCACCAAGACGGATCATATTTGATAAACCAACGGCATAATCAATGCTATCACTCGCAACACGACGACCACCGCCCATGCCAACAACAGCCATACCTAAACCACGAGTATCCATTGCATGTGCAAAACCGGTTGTTTCAGCAAATACAGGTTTAATGATTTCTGCTTTATCAAGATAGTTATCATAATTATCGATAAAATCAGTTGGACCACCAAGACCCGCAACCATTTTGCCAAAACGCTCTGCTGCTTGACCATTATCTAACACTGCTTGAAGTTTCGCACGTGCTTGCAGTAAATCTGATGCTAGTTTACTGATAACTAACATTTCAGCACATAATGCCATAGTAACTTCATATAAACGCGGATTACGGTATTCACCTGTTAAAAACTGTACCGCTTCACGTACTTCAAGTGCATTACCAGCAGTAGATGCTAACACTTGATTCATATCTGTTAATAACGCTGAGGTACACGTCCCTGCGCCATTAGCAACCGCAACAATCGATTTAGCTAATTCTTCTGATGCGGCGTAAGTTGGCATAAATGCACCAGAACCTACTTTGACATCCATCACTAAGTAATCTAAACCAGCCGCTAATTTCTTAGATAGAATAGAGGCAGTGATCAATGAAATATTATCCACTGTCGCTGTCACATCACGGGTCGCGTAAACACGTTTATCCGCAGGGGCTAAATCACCGGTTTGACCAATAATTGCCACACCCGCTTCTTTGGTGACTTTACCGAACACTTCATTGCTTGGCGTAATGTTATAACCTGGAATCGATTCCAGTTTATCTAACGTACCACCAGTATGACCAAGACCACGACCAGAGATCATTGGTACATAGCCACCACATGCCGCGACCATTGCGCCCAGCATTAAAGAGGTCACATCACCCACACCACCGGTTGAGTGTTTATCAACAATTGGGCCATCAAAATCCATATAACCCCAATCAATCACCATCCCTGAATCACGCATTGCACACGTTAATGCGACACGCTCATCCATGGTCATATCATTAAAATAGACCGCCATAGCAAAAGCAGCGATTTGACCTTCTGAGACGGTGTTTTTAGCCACACCCTGAATGAAAAAATTAATTTCATCGGCAGTTAATGCAATATTGTCGCGTTTTTTACGAATAATTTCTTGAGGTAAGTACATGACGATCCTCTTACTGATATGTTTTTTAATAGGAAAAATTAACTACTTATTTATTTATAAAATCTAGCTGCTGGCAAAATCCAACTATTACATTGCTAAAATTCACGTACGCGAATCCATTCCGTGATGCCAATGCACCATTGAAAGTAACGTCAAATAAAATAGATAATTGCAGCTAATATATAATGATTAGCGTTGAAAATAATTCACTTTGAAAAATAATAAGGTGGCATGACACCACCTTATTAATAAAAGCTTAGTAACCGCCTTGTGCAGCTTGCTCGCCTTCACCTAATGTGTGAAGTAAGTTAGCAAGTAGGCTTGATGCACCAAAACGGTAATGACGGCTATCAGCCCACTCATCACCAAGAATAGTGTTTGCCATTGCTAGGTATTGTTGAGCATCTTCAGCCGTACGTACGCCACCAGCAGGCTTAAAGCCCACTGTTTTTGCTACGCCCATGTCTTTAATTACATTAAGCATGATTTCAGCATATTCAGGCGTTGCGTTTACAGGCACTTTACCTGTAGATGTTTTAATAAAGTCAGCGCCAGCGTTGATACAAATTTCAGACGCTTGCTTAATAAGAGCTTCTGTCTTTAGTTCGCCAGTCTCGATGATAACTTTAAGTAACACGTTATCGCCACACGCTGCTTTACATTGCTTCACAAGCTCAAAGCCTACTTCTGCATTGCCAGCCATTAGTGCGCGGTATGGGAATACTACGTCTACTTCGTCTGCGCCGTAAGCAACAGCCGCTTTCGTTTCAGCAACAGCGATCTCAATGTCGTCGTTACCGTGAGGGAAGTTAGTTACCGTTGCAATACGTACATCAGGTGTACCTTGCTCACGTAACTGCTTCTTAGCAACTGGGATAAAACGAGGGTAGATACATACTGCTGCAGTGTTACCAACCGCTGTTTTTGCGTTCTTACACAGTGCGATCACTTTAGCATCAGTGTCGTCTTCATTGAGTGTTGTAAGATCCATTAATTTTAATGCACGTAATGCTGCAGCTTTTAAATCGCTCATGACTATCTCCAGTCGTAATGTTTTATAGCGGTAGTGTTAATATTACTACCGAATACTAGATATGAATTCAGCAGGATCCAATTTGTATCACTGCTGTACAACGACATTCATTATCGCTGTCATAGATGAGCGGACTTTATTCCTTGAAGACCCAGAAGAAAATAAATACCGTCTGGTCGCTATCCTTGTCACCGCGCAGGCTACCCTGCACTAGGTTAAGTCACCTTAACCTATTTGGGTTTTACTTCCTTATAATATCAACTCAATCACGACTCGACCATTAAACTCGTGTTTCCCGTGGTGGATAATATGTTTACTGAAATCAAAAGTCTCATCAAAAAACATGCAAATTGATCACAAAAAGAACCCATTTTTGCATAACTCTTAATTTATGATGCTAATAACAGTTATAACGCTCTCAATCATTATCACGGTACTGTTTCTATCGGAGAATAATAACAGAGTGAAAATTCAGAAAGGGGAACGCAATCGATTTTATTGCATTAAGCCAAACTTAAATGCCATGAGGTTTCAACGAAAAAAAACGCCACAGCATAAGCCATGGCGTTTCTTAATTTAGGGTAACCGTTTGTTTATAACTATGACGCTAGTGTAATAAACAGACCAGCAATGGTTGCAGACATTAAGTTAGATAATGTACCTGCCGCAACAGCCTTCATACCAAAGCGTGCGATTTCTGCACGACGTGTTGGTGCTAGACCACCTAAACCACCCAGTAGAATAGCCACTGAAGATAGGTTAGCGAAACCACACAATGCGAATGAGATGATAGCTTTAGTCTTATCAGACATTTCAGCACCAGTTTGCGCTACAACCATACCGCCATCAGCGACATCTTTTAGGTAAGGGGCAAAGTTTAGGTAAGCAACAAATTCGTTAACAACAATCTTTTGACCAATGAATGAACCAGCAACTTGCGCTTCACCCCATGGCACACCAATAAGGAATGCTAGTGGAGAGAATACGTAACCTAGAATTAATTCTAATGTTAACTGAGGCATACCGAACCAACCGCCGATACCACCAAGCATACCGTTCACTAATGCAATCAAACCGATGAACGCAAGTAGCATTGCACCTACGTTTAACGCAAGTTGCATACCAGATGATGCACCTGCTGCTGCTGCATCAATAATGTTAGCTGGTTTTTCTTCATTTTCATTTTCATCGTTACCCGCAATCTGCTCAATTGGCTGCTCAGTTTCAGGCTTGATGATTTTAGCAAACAGTAGACCACCAGGGGCTGCCATAAATGAAGCGGCAATCAGGTACTCAAGAGGAACACCCATTTGTGCGTAACCTGCAAGTACACCACCTGCTACTGACGCCAAACCACCACACATTACTGCAAACAACTCAGACTGAGTCATCTTAGGTACGAACGGACGAATAACCAATGGTGCTTCCGTTTGACCAACAAAAATATTCGCTGTTGCAGACATTGATTCTGCGTGAGAAGTACCCAGTACTTTACGTAAACCGCCACCCAAAACATTGATAACAATCTGCATTACGCCGATGTAGTACAACACGCTAATAAGTGCAGAGAAGAATACGATAACGGGCAATACACGTAATGCGAAGACAAAGCCACCGCCACCGAATAATTCAAACATTTTGTTTGATGTTAAGCCACCAAACAAGAAGTTAATACCGTCATTACCATAACCAATAACGTTAGCTACTGCTTGAGACATGCCATATAGCACATCACGGCCTACTGGTACGTAAAGTACAAATGCGCCTAATAGAAATTGGATAGCAAATGCGCCACCAACAGTACGTAGATTGATCGCTTTACGGTTATCAGATAGAAGTACGGCAAGTAATAGCAGTACCACCATCCCAACAAGGCTCATTAGCAGGCTCATGATTTATGGAATCCTATAGTTAAGTTTTGGCGTCTTGACAGTTCGGCTCTTTAAAGAGTCGGCGCATTATACTCATGGAGTTACCGATGATGTAATGCCAAGATCACAATTTATAAGGAAATTTGATGTAGCATAATCAGCTATTGTGACTCGCATCACATAACATCGACATCCCAATGTCCACCATTAACGCAAACGTTTGGCTTTGGCAGCAAAATCACAGCTTTATTTGAAATAATTCAGTCGTTGTTAAGGTTGTTGCTTGTGCTACTTGTGCATATTCTTCCCCGCGGATCTCAGCCAATACCGTAACAATATCGACTAAACGCTCAGGGCGATTCGGTTGACCTTGATACCCTGACACTGGCATATCGGGGGCATCGGTTTCTAATAGCAATGCAGATAGCGGTAATTTAGCGATAGTAGCGCGAGTCTTTTGGGCTCGACTATAGGTAATCGTGCCACCAACACCAATTTTGATACCGAGATCAATAAGCTGAGTTGCCTGTTGGTAACTGCCACTAAACCCATGATAAACGCCTCCCATTTTGGGTGGTTGTTGACGCAGTAATTGCACTAATTCAGAAAAGGCTTTACGGCAATGTAAAATCACGGGCAAATCATGTTCATTGGCTAATTGAAGTTGTGCTTGTAGCCAGTGCAATTGTTGGTCTCGATTAACATCAGCTACCGCAAAATCTAATCCACATTCTCCCACCGCCACACACCGATCATCATCCTTCGCCTTTTTCGCGTTGGTGAGCTGGTGCGCTAATTCAGCCACCGCATCCACTGAATGTTGGTGACTAAAAAAAGGATGAATACCTAACCCATAATATAAGCCTGAAAATTGCTGACATAATTCAGCAACTGTGTGCCAATTACTGCGACCAACGGTTGGAATAATAATGGCTTTAACACCCGCTTGCTGTGCTTGTACCCATGCTTGATTCGGATTGTCTGAAAAAGGCGCAAAATCAAAATGGCAATGACTGTCTATTATTACTGAATCATTAATTAATGCAGACATACTATTGGTCTCTATAAAGGCAGCTACTGTGGCTATTATTACGCAAATTAACAATCAAACACGTCATTCTTTATCTTTGTTGGTAATTCTCACTGCGGCTAGATTGAGTCTAGAGTTAAAATCAGCGACAATAGCGGACAATGCACTCCATTCAAAAAGAACATGCTAATGTCGCAAACACAGTTTCAGGGCGAAGTATCTAAACGTCGTACTTTCGCTATTATCTCCCACCCCGATGCGGGTAAAACCACCATTACTGAAAAAGTATTGTTGTTCGGAAACGCGATCCAAAAAGCTGGCACAGTAAAAGGTCGTGGTTCTAACCAGCATGCAAAATCTGACTGGATGGAGATGGAAAAAGAACGTGGTATCTCAGTAACCACATCGGTTATGCAGTTCCCTTACAACAATTGTTTGGTTAACCTGCTAGATACTCCCGGACACGAAGACTTCTCTGAAGATACTTACCGCACCCTAACAGCGGTTGACTCTTGTCTAATGGTTATCGATGCCGCTAAAGGTGTCGAAGATCGTACCCGTAAGTTAATGGAAGTTACTCGTCTACGTGACACACCTATCGTTACCTTCATGAACAAATTGGACCGTGAAACACGTGATCCAATGGAATTGCTTGATGAAGTTGAAGTTGAACTGGGTATGGCATGTGCACCAATTTCATGGCCTATCGGTTGTGGTAAAGAATTCAAAGGTGTTTACCATATTCACCGTGATGAAACGCTACTTTACAGCACAGGTCAAGGTCACACTATTCAAGAAAAGCGTATTATTAAAGGGTTAGATAACCCTGAACTTGATATCGCGATTGGTAGTGATTTAGCCGCAAACCTACGTGAAGAATTAGAACTTGTTATCGGAGCATCAAATGAATTTGATCTCGAGCTATTCTTAGCGGGCGAACTGACACCTGTATTCTTTGGTACTGCACTGGGTAACTTTGGTGTTGATCATATGCTTGACGGCTTAACTGAGTGGGCTCCAGCACCATTACCTCGTCAAGCAAATACCCGTGAAGTTGAAGCAACAGAAGAAAAGTTCTCAGGTTTTGTGTTTAAAATCCAAGCCAACATGGATCCTAAGCACCGTGACCGTATTGCGTTTATGCGTATCGTATCAGGAACTTACAACCAAGGTATGAAGATGAACCATGTTCGTACAGGTAAAAGTGTCAGTATTTCTGATGCAGTAACCTTTATGGCGGGTGACCGTTCACGTACCGAAGTGGCTTATGCGGGCGACATCATTGGTTTACACAACCACGGCACCATTCAAATTGGTGATACCTTTACTCAAGGTGAGAACCTTAAGTTTGCGGGTATTCCAAACTTCGCCCCTGAACTATTCCGTCGTATTCGCCTAAAAGATCCACTAAAGCAAAAGCAATTGCTAAAAGGTTTAGTGCAGCTTTCAGAAGAAGGCGCGGTACAGGTATTCCGTCCACTGCAAAACAACGATCTGATCGTAGGTGCAGTCGGTGTACTTCAGTTTGATGTGGTTGTTGCCCGTCTTCGAGCTGAATATAACGTTGAAGCGATTTATGAAGGCGTTAACGTTGCAACTGCACGTTGGGTTGAATGTGATGATGCGAAGAAGCTTGAAGAATTTAGACGTAAGAACCAAGCACATCTAGCATTAGACGGCGGTGATAACTTATCTTACATCGCACCAACAATGGTTAACCTTAACCTTGCTAAAGAACGTTTCCCTGAAGGTGATTTCCGCGCAACGCGTGAGCACTAATAAACGTTCTGATTATGATATCTCGTTCTAAAAAAAGTTAAATACAAAAAGGCCGCAATCAAATGAATGCGGCCTTTTTATTATACTTAAGATCAGTAAAATCAACCAAAAGGCATAAACATATACGCCATGATCAATGCATCTTCACGACCATTAACTGCAGGGTAATAGCCAACCCGTCGATTGGTTTCATTAAACCCAGTCGCTTCATACAATTTATAAGCGCCGAGATTACTTTCACGCACTTCAAGCCAAATTTCTTCCGCTTGTTTCGCTTCTAGCGCATCAATAAAACCATTGAGTAATAACTTACCGTAGCCCTTACGTTGCTGAGTAGGATCAATCGCGATATTAAGTAATGTGCCTTCACCCGCAACTAACTGACCAAAGCAATAACCCACAACTTGCTCATCAACCATTAACACATAGTTAGCGGCTATACGGTTAGGCTCTTTACGAATCATCGACTCTGCCCACGGAAACATATTCGCGGCTTGTTCGATACGCCAAACATCATCGGTATGGTGTGTTTCTAATGGAATAATTTTATAAGTCATAACTACAAATCTGTTGCCATAACGCCTTCTTAGACGAAGGATCATTATGCATAAGTTTTAATGAGGCCGAATTCAGTACCTGACAACCAGTAGGGTGTACCCCTTGGCAACCCGCAAACCAACACCAACTTAACTGATGCGCTGCGATTTGATCAAGTGCCGATAGCGGCAATGATAAAGCTTGATCTGGGGTTAATTTCATACTCGATAAAATCCGCCCAAACAACCAAGCATCATGCTCATCCAATTCCTCAGCCGTAATAAAAAGCAACTTACACTCAGTGGGCAGATTGATCACAGGCAGCACTTGATTAGGAAAGATCTCAGGCTTACGTACTTGCCAATAGGTGATCCCCATTTCCTGTAACACCTGAATATCGCGTTGCTTCATACCCTACCTGCTATGGAATATAAATGGAGACTGATCCTAACAAATCCACGCCACTTTGTACTCATAAACTATAATCTCTGTATTTCACGATGTAGAAACAACAATGCCGACGTAATGTCGGCATTGTTTAATTAGTCAATCATCAAGATTAGAACTTAATCATGGTAACGCTGGGCTAATGCATCAGCAGCTACCATCGCTTGATAAACACGATCTGCATTTACTTTAACAGGCATATTACACATGGTATCGCCTTTCGCACAGGCAATTTCAGCCACTTGACGCCAATCAGCTTCTACCATTTCTTCAATACCAAAATCGGCAAGTGTTAATGGTAAACCTGCTGTTTTCATTACATAAATAACATTTTCAATTTCTTCAGCATCGGCTTTTTCTAGCACTAATTGGGTTAACAAACCAAAAGCCACTTTTTCACCGTGTTGAATATGATGTAATTGTGGTAATGATGACATACCGTTACTGATCGCATGCGCTGCCGCTAAACCGCCTGATTCAGCACCAACACCACTTAAATAAATCGTTGCTTCAACCATTTCTTCTAATGCGGGTGTTACCACATGACGACGCGCTGCATCCATCGCCATTTCAATATTTTCAACAATCAATTCATAGCACATCAATGCCATCCCTAGACCAGTACGCGATACGCGTTTTTGGACGAGGTTTAAACCATCAGCATAACAACATGCACGTGCCTCAAAGAATGTCGCTAATGCATCACCAACGCCCGCTGCAAAGAACTTAGTTGGCGCTGCGGCAATAATACCAGTATCAGCAATAACCGCATCAGGGTTTTGAGGTAGGAACAAGTAACGATCAAATTCACCGTCATCTTTGTAAATCACTGACAATGCTGTACAAGGTGCATCTGTAGAAGCAATGGTTGGGAAAATAATCACCGGAATATGAGCAAAATGTGCAACCGCTTTGGCAACATCCATGGTTTTACCACCACCAATACCCACTACAACGTTTGCGCCGTGATGTTTTACTATCTCATGGATACGACCAATTTCAGTATCAGTACATTCATATTGAAATTGTTCTGCATGAGCAGTAATACCCGCTTGCTGTAAAACAGGTAACGCTTCCGCTTTAACTTTATTTAGAATAAATTCATCACAAATCAATAAAGCATTATTACCAAAATCTTTAATAAAACCATCTAGTTGTGGTAACAGATTTTGGCCAATAATGAATTTTTTAGGTGAGGTAATGCTACGTGGGATCATGAATACTATTCCTTAATGATTTTTTCTTAGCAACAAAATACCACCACTAAATGTTAAGCTAAATGACAAATAAAGAGTTCTTAATTCTCAATATTAACCTTATTGCACTAAACTATGAATAGATTATTAATAGACATTAAAAAGCCACAACATTCTTAACGCTTTGTCGTTAAACTTTATCGTTAAAAATAAGGTCATGGCTTTTTATTTACAATAGTTACGCGAGTTATTCACTTATGCTAATGCATTAAACTCTTCGCAATATTCAACTAATCCTTGATACTGCTCTACACTTCCTGGCGCAATTTCTAACACCATAAAAGCTTCTTCTGTATTGGGCCAAATGCATGTTAAGCCATGTTGTAATGCTGCTTGGTAACCTGCACGTTGGTAATAATCAGGATCACCTAAAACTACAACCGCAGGGTAATCAAAATCAGCAAGTGTTGCTTGCGCTTCTTCTAAAAGTGCTAAGCCAACCCCTTGATGACGGTGATCTTCACGGATAGATAATGGCGCAAGTCCTTGCCAATTAGTCTCTTGTCCTGCCACTGTTACTGGGCTAAAAAAAGCATGTCCAATCACTTCACCTTCATCAGTACAAGCAACCAATGATAACGTCCGACAGCCATTTTCACGTAACCGCATCACCAAATTTGCTTCAGCGTCCGTTGCAAACACTGATTTTAATAATCTATCAATCAATAAAATATCAGCCGGCGCTTCAGATCTAATGAGCATGTATAACCTCTTTCTCAATCACGTTAGTCTGCATTCCCTGATGAATAAAATCAGCTGATTGCTGTAACACAAATTTTACGGGTGTCGGTAAAGAATCAAGATCAATACTGTCCATTAGATTCTTTACTTCTAATCCCAATTCGGTATCCCCTTCAATACGAAGACGACGTTGAAAAAACAGTGTATCAGGATCTTCTTTACGTGCAGCAATTAACACTAAATCATTACATTCACCACTAAAGCTTACATCGTGATGATCGCATTGCTCTGCAACGATTAGTTTTTGATCTTGATAACTAATAAACCATTGTAACCCTAAATCACGGACTTCAACTTTTAACCAACGATCTTCAAGAAATTCAAAATCACCATCTTCTAATGCTTCTTTGAAAACCATCGCTAAGCTATCTAACATGATCTTTTTCTGAATAGAAAAGGGCGTCAATTTCACAGGGACACGTAATAGTGCCGGACCATGTTGAACCAATTGTTTTCTAAGTTGAGCAATCACTATTTATATTCCTGTTTAAAATCGAACGCTAAAAATGAATTGTATGGCAATCTTAACGATTTGTTTTATGCCTTGAGTCAAAAAAAAGCAACTGCTCTTATAAAACCCATCATTATTTTATTAATAAACATTATATTTACAGTCATTAACATTTACACTAGCGATGATTTAACATTATCTTACCATTAATATTTAACTATACCGCCAAGGATCAGACATTTATGCAGATAGAGCAACTTGACTATTGGTTTCCACTTTTAACAAATAATAGTCCTTTCCTATTCGCTATTCTTGACGACCAACACCGCTACCATAGTGTTAATAATCGTTATAGTGATATCAGTGGTAAACCACAACATCAACTCATTGGCAGTAATGATATCGACACCCTTGGCAACCACTACTACCAATGCTTAAAGCCTTACTATGAACGTGCTTTTAAGGGCGAAGTGATTGAAGCTGAAATTATTATTAATGACACTTCTCACCACACCCATTTACACGTCAGCTTGGCACCGTTAATCAATAACCATGGTCAGATTGAACACATTATTTTACATTCTGTCGATACGTCAGAACGCCATGTGCTGAGTAATTCATTACAAGAATCAGAACACCAACTCAATCAACTTCAAAACCTCGTCACCGATGGTATCTTTGTGATTGAAAAAAACATTATCATGAATGCTAATCAACGTGCCGTTGAACTATTAGGTATGACGTCAAAAAGTGCCCTTTTAGGTCAAACACTTGATCACGTGTTGCTCGATAACAATAAACAACCATGCCACAGTAAAACACTGACACAATCATCTCATAATAGTAATCAGCATTATTATTCAAGCAATCATAACGCTAACTCACCATTAATACTGACAACAACCGCCATCACCATGATGGGTGAAGCAGCATTATTAATAAAGCTCACTCCCGCCACCAATAACGATGATCAGCAGCATAAAATTGAGCAATTAACCCAACTTGATCCATTAACTGGGCTCTATAATCGTCATGGCTTTAGTCGTCAACTCGATCAACTGATGCTAACCAATACCCCGCTGTTTATGTTGTATATCGATATTGATAACTTTAAAAATATCAATGATTCATTGGGGCATCATATTGGCGATAAAGTACTCCAAGAAATTGCGCAGCGACTGCAACAGCTATTACCCAAAAATGCCATTATTGGTCATTTAAGTGGTGATGAATTTGCGGTATTACTGACTCACCCTGAACATGAAAATAGCGGTGAAATCATTGCCGAACAGATCATTGCTTTAGTTAACCAGCCGTTTGATCTGCGTTATTTCAGTAAACACCTCGCGTGCTCAATCGGCATGGTTAAATCACCAGGTAATGGCCATGATGCACGGATGATGCTCCAACATGCTGATACTGCAATGTATGAAGCTAAAAACCGCGGCCGTAATCGGCTGGTCATTTTCAGTGAGGCCATGAGTAAAGCTGCACGAATGCGATTATGGCTTGAAATTGAGTTACAAAAAGCACTGCAAAATAATGGCTTAGAAGTCTGGTATCAACCCAAAGTTAACGCTAAAAATTTTGAAATTGACGGCGCAGAAGCATTAGTCCGTTGGAAGCATCCGGTTGAAGGTTACATTAGCCCGGCACAATTTATTCCCGTTGCAGAGCGATCAGGACTGATTGAACAGCTAGGCCATGTCGTTATGCGTGAAGTGTTTACCACCGTGAATCAGTGGAAAAAACAGCAGCTATTAAAAGGTCGAGTAGCGATTAACTTATCATCACTACAATTTGAAAATCCTACATTGATTAATTTTGTCGATAAATTACGACAATCAACAGGTATTAATGCTGATGATTTCACCTTTGAGCTTACCGAAAGCACCGTAATGAGTGATGGCGAACATACTATCCAAATGCTCAACGCGATAAAAAAACAAGGATTTGCATTATCTATTGATGATTTTGGTACAGGCTATTCATCGCTGTCTTATTTAGCCCGTTTTCCACTTGACGAACTCAAAATTGATCGCGCTTTTATTAAAGATATTGATACCATTCCGAAACAAATTATCTTGATCGAAAATATTATTAACCTAGGGAAATCCCTCAATATGAGTGTCGTTGCCGAAGGCATTGAAAACCACCAACAAGCTACATTACTGTCAAACCTTAATTGTGATTATATTCAAGGATTTCATTTTCATCGCCCGATGCCAAAACATGAATTAGAAGCACTATTATTAAAAGAAAAAATTTATCTTACCGGTTGATATCAATCTAAAAACACTATTATTTAGTAACAAATTTATTGTTTAATATCAATAAAACCTGCCTAACATCAAAGTCCGTCAATATAAACACTTTTACTATAATGGCATCGCTTTTATGCAAAGATTGGATAATAAAGTACATGGAGCTTCTTTGCCCAGCTGGCAACTTACCAGCATTAAAAACTGCTATTGATAATGGTGCAGATGCGGTTTATATCGGTTTTAAAGACGATACTAACGCTCGCCACTTTGCGGGTTTAAACTTCACAGAGCGCAAACTTGAAAAAGCAGTGCAATATGTAAAAGATCATGATCGTAAATTGCATGTTGCTTTAAACACTTTTGCCCATCCTGATGGTTTTAATCGTTGGACCAAAGCCGTCGATAATGCAGCAGCTATGGGCGTGGATGCTCTGATTGTGGCTGATATCGGTGTGCTTGAATATGCAGCCACCACTTACCCTGATTTAGAATTGCATCTCTCGGTGCAGGCATCAGCAACCAACACTGCTGCGATTGAATTTTATCAACAAAACTTCAATATTAAACGCGTGGTATTACCGCGCGTACTGTCGATACACCAAGTAAAGCAGCTAGCACGTAATACCGATATGCAACTAGAAGTTTTTGCTTTTGGTAGCTTGTGCATTATGTCTGAAGGACGCTGTTATTTATCTTCTTACATGACAGGTGAATCACCCAACACCGTCGGTGCATGTTCTCCCGCAAAATATGTTCGCTGGCAAGAAACGCCACAAGGGCTAGAATCACGCTTAAATGAAGTGCTGATAGATCGCTATGCTCAAGGTGAAAACGCAGGCTATCCAACGCTGTGCAAAGGTCGTTTTGATATTAATATCGACGGTGAGAACAAACGCTATCATGCGCTTGAAGAACCGACTAGTCTTAATACACTAGCAATTTTACCCGAACTGTTTAAAGCTAATATTGCCTCAGTGAAAATTGAAGGCCGTCAACGCAGCCCAGCCTATGTTGAACAAGTAACCCGTACTTGGCGCGCTGCCATTGACCATTACTTAGCGAATCCTGAAGGCTACAGTGTCAATCCAGCATGGAATGCCTGTCTAGGGAATCTATCTGAAGGCAAGCAAACAACGTTAGGTGCATACCACCGTAAATGGCAATAAGGGATAATCAATGAAATATTCACTTGGACCATTATTGTATTTTTGGCCTCAGCATGATGTTGAAACCTTCTATCAACAAGCCAAGCATAGCAATGTTGATATTATTTATTTAGGGGAAACGGTGTGTTCTAAACGTCGAGCACTTAAAACCGCCCAATGGATTGATATTGCTAAAGAGCTTGCTGCTAATGGTAAGCAAGTAGTGTTATCAACCATGGCATTGCTAGAAGCCCCTAGCGAAGTTAACATCATGAAAAAATATATCGATAATGGCGACTTTATTGTTGAAGCTAACGATGTATCTGCCATTCAACTGGCCTCTCAAAGTAAAGTACCGTTTGTGGTTGGCCCAGCGGTTAATTGCTATAACGCGCAAACTTTAAAGATATTTGTTAAACAAGGCATGACCCGCTGGTGTATGCCGGTCGAACTGTCTCGTGATTGGTTAGCGAACACTCTCACCGAATGTGAAACCTTAGGGATCCGCCAACAGTTCGAAACTGAAGTCTTTAGCTATGGCTATCTACCTCTCGCTTATTCAGCCCGTTGTTTTACGGCTCGCGCTGAAAATAAAGCCAAAGATGACTGTGAGACTTGTTGTATTAAGTATCCACAAGGGATCACGGTTAATAGTCAGGAAGATCAAAAAATCTTCACCCTTAATGGCATTCAAACTCAATCAGGTTACTGTTATAACTTGATCAATGATTTGAAAGGCATGAAAGATATGGTCGATGTGGTTCGATTAAGCCCGATGGGTCTTGATACGCTGACTTTAATTGACGACTTCCGTGCTAATGAACAAGGCAATATGCACCATCCTCTTACTGATGGTCATCAATGTAATGGCTACTGGCATAATCTGGCGGGATTGAATATTCGTTAGAGGTTCAAGTTCAAGTTCAAGTTCAAGTTCAAGTTCAAGT
>CAMQXY010000030.1 GCA_947039005.1 uncultured Photobacterium sp. | reverse complement strand
GTAATTTCGTATTTACTGATTAAAGCATCACGTAAGCTTAAAGCTGTGCCATCGACTTCAACCGAGATCTCAGCATCTAAGCTAAGTTTCGCTAATATGGCATCGACTAATTGCGGATCATTGTCATACCACACTCCCAACGCATCACCTGGTTGATACGTTAACCCTGAATCTTCTAAATCAATTTCAATATGGCGCACATCTTTATCGGAACCACGACCAGTAATTTTTTGACTAACCGATAAACTGGCACTAAAAGGATGCTGTTTATTATAAACCGTGGCAGCTACTTGATGTTGCCCCACAGGTAACTGCACTACTTCAGCTTCACCCGTTGATAACGTCTGCTGAGTTTTTGCTAAGACTTGTAGCTGCCATTCAGCTGCAGCGACATCATAATCAACATCACAATCAAGACGATCAAGCATCGGTTTCGCGCCCAATTTTGTTAAGTAGCGATCAAAATCTTTTGCGGTTTGACAAAAAAACTCATAACTAGAATCCCCCAACCCAATCACGGCATAGTGTAAATTCGATAATTGAGGGGCTTTCTTTGACTGTAAAAACTGGTGTAATTCAATCGCATCATCGGGGGCTTCACCTTCTCCATGTGTTGAAGCGACAATGATGACATGAGTTTCTTTACTGAGATTTTTACCTTTAAAGTCACCAGCAGAAACCAGATTAACCGCAATATCTTGCGCTTGAGCTTGTTGTTGTAATGCCTCAGCAACCCCTTTTGCGTTACCTGTTTGTGAAGCATAAATAATGGTCAATTTACCCGCAGGTTTTGCCGCGGTCAGTACATTTGACGTAGGGGCTGATGCCGTTGTTGGTGATTGAGATTGGCTCAACCCCCAAAAATAGCCACTGATCCAAGCCAGTTGTTGTGGTGATGATTCCGCTGCAGCTAACTTGAGTTGATCTATTTGTTGATCATTAAGCGGGCTAGCTAAAGCTGATAGTTGATTGATTGACATAGCACGACGATCCCTATTCATTGCTTTACGTTAGAGTAGCCATTTAAGCTAATAACAAGAAAGAATAGATAAGAATGTTTTATAACCATTTGAAAGGTTAATCGTACAAAAAAACCAAATAACGACAACGCTATTTGGTTTTTAGATCAGAGGAAATAAGTAGGATTTAATATTCGTCAGCAATTCTAACCTGTTGAAAACCAACTTCAAATGCTTGTTGAGTGGCACTGTCAACATCACCATAGCACTGCTCACTACCACCAATATCAGTTAATGGGACTAAGCCACCACGACGATGACGAAATTCAACAATATAACCGCTATTAATCGATGGTTCGATCACGGCTTCAACAAGATCTTGGTGAGCATATAGGTGTTTCAATTCAGTTAACGTCATCACTTACTCCCCCGAATTCTGACATTGTGCATCATTAACACAATCAGTTTGATTACCTTTAAAAATGGTACACAAACTCAATTTTCGCCAATAAAAAAACCACGAAATAATCGTGGTTTTATAACTGGATCACAGAATACGGCTAAAGGTTAATTAAAAATCAACTTCTACACCAGCAAACCAACCATTCAGTTCAACATCACCTGTCGTTGATTTTTTGAAGTCGTAATCCATCATACGGTAACCCGCACGTAAATTAAGATCAGCTAAAGCCAAACCTAATGTGTATTTCACACCCGCTTGACCATCAAACAAACGTGTACCATCATATTTACCCGCATTTGCTTGAGCAAAAACGGTTAGTGGTGTTGCTGGAATACCCAGTTCAGCACTACCATAAATAGTTGGTTGCCAATCATTAAAACTATCACCTTGATGGATGCTAACTGCGCCAAATTTAGTCATGGTCACACCAAGATCTAATGACACTAAATCATTATCAAGAATTTCATAGTAGGCTGTAAAGTCACTTTGCCCAAACTCCACATCACCCGTATTTACATTGTTATAACGTACCATTACATTTGGTACTAACGGTATAAAATGCTCAAATGATGCGTAGTAAGATTGAGAAACATCATCACTTTTATGATTGTCTACCTTTGCATTTGTAAACCATGCATCCGCACCCACTTTAATACCTAATAAGGTATCAGCCTGGGCAGGAAGAGCTGCCGCTAGCGTCATTGCTGCTGCAACTGAAAGCACCACTTTTTTCATGCCGAGTCTCCGCTCTTTATCATTTTATGTAATTGATCACACAAAATTATATCAGATGCCGTATAAAAACTCTGCAATCAATCGCAATCAATCGCAATCAATCGCAGTTAATCGCGACGATGACGAGACATCCGCTCTTGATGCTGTTTATCTGCATTACGCTCACGGAAGAACCAAATACCTAATGCTATAACAATGATCCACGGTAATAATTTAAATACCAATCCCAACATCCCAACAACAGCCATTACCGCAAATCCCGCGGCAACCGCGATCAATACTCCAATCAGACTGACGCCAGTAAATATCAGCACCAATGTAAAAGCGACTAAAAACAGAAACTCAAACATAGATTATCCTTTTATCTTACTGCACCATCCACATGAAGCCGCAGTATCAAATTTATTATCACCTACAATACTGCACAATTCACGCCAACTCTAAGTTAATTATTTTGTTTTATTTTTCATAGGCATAAAAAAAGCCAACTCAATAAAGAATTGGCGTTTACTATTTATTGGTTAATTTCACCTAACACTCAGTAAAATTCACCACATCAATCAATTAAATTAGCAATCTTGTTATACATCCAACTCGGCAGGAATTTTAGCTAATGCTTGTTGCACAACTTCAATTCCAGCACCCGGTTTATGGGCATTTTCACTGATATAACGACGCCATTGACGTGCACCAGGCATACTTTGGAATAAACCCAACATATGACGTGTAATATGGCCTAAGTATGATCCGTTAGCTAACTGACGCTCAATATATGGATACATTGCCTCAACGACTTCACGACGTTTCATAATCGGACGATCACTACCAAATAAACGTTGATCGACTTCTGCCATTAAATATGGGCTTTGGTAAGCTTCACGACCCACCATTACACCATCTAAATGTTGCAGATGTTGTTCCATTTCTTCAAAGGTTTTAATGCCACCATTGATCGCCATGGTTAACTGAGGAAAATCTTGCTTTAATTGGTATACGCGTGGGTAATCCAACGGTGGAATTTCACGGTTTTCTTTCGGGCTCAAGCCTTTTAGCCATGCTTTACGGGCGTGAATAATAAAATTATCACAACCACCTTTTGTTGATACGGTATCAACAAAGTGGGTTAAAAATTCATACGAATCTTGTTCATCAATACCAATACGCGTTTTAACGGTAACCGGAATATCAGCAACTTCACGCATTGCCGCTACACATTGTGCCACCAGCTCAGCTTCACCCATTAAGCAAGCACCAAACTTACCATTTTGGACGCGATCTGATGGACACCCCACGTTTAAATTAATCTCATCATAACCACGCTCAGCAGCTAACTTAGCACAACGCGCAAGATCAACTGGATTTGAGCCCCCCAGCTGTAATGCTAATGGGTGCTCTTCTTCGTTATATGCTAAGAAATCACCTTTGCCGTGAATAATTGCGCCAGTCGTTACCATTTCGGTATACAACAATGCTTCTTTACTCATTAAACGATGGAAATAACGGCAATGACGGTCAGTCCAATCCAGCATGGGGGCGACAGAGAAACGGGTAGAAGGGTACATATTGCAATATTCCTTTGGTATCAATTGTTTACAGCAAATACCACACAAGGGCATTGCAACATATTTCATCCGATTTTGGCTTATTTTGACAAGAAGGGACAGATGAGGGACAGATTAGGGGACACGAACTGTCCCTTAATCTGTCCCTTAAAAATAATTTGAGGCGCGGATTCTACCTTAAAATAGTCATTGTCACCATGGTTACCCAAAACCAAAAAAGCGCTCGAAACTCACGGAAAGAATCTCGAACGCAAAAAATATTATTTACTTTGATCTTAGTGTTCATAATCAACAGACCACACAACTTACTCTGTCGCTTTTACGCCAGTATTGGCTTTTTTATAATTTTGATCTAAATAACGATAGGTTAACTTACCAGAACAATGATCATTACATTGGCTCTTAACATCCACTTATCTGCTCAATATAAAATTATTCATGTTTTAACTTCTCATTGTAAAATATGGGTAACAAAAAAGGCCTTGAACAATATATGCTCAAGACCTTTCTCTAAATTCTTTTAGCTATCGGTCGATGATTGACCTTGCTACAGATTTTACTTAGTCATGTTGCCGCTTTTGTACATTGTAGAGAATACTGGCGTGTAAAGTGCAACAATTTTATTAATGATACCGGACATTGATTTTACCTTCAAAAATTAAGCTTTTTATGTATAACCATAGCCTAATTAATGAAATAGTTAAGGCATCGGTCACGTTATGTTGGGCGTCATTATAGGTATTTTACGTCACTTGAGAAATGAAAAAAAAACAACCTTGGGATTAGTTTTTATAATGCATTATACGGATCATATTCAGAGGGTTTTTATATGCCATTAATCCTTCATTTTATGGCTATATCACTCAAATAAAATGAAGATCAACCTACGATGCATCCATTTTGCGACATCCTATTTTTTCTAGCCTCCTATAACGTGATCATTTACACGGAATCCCTTTCCTTATCACCGTTCCTTGCTAAGTGTGAGTATGTTTTTAAACAGCTGTGATAAAATAAGATCTTAATGACGTTTTTTTGAGGCTCTATGACGGTTCAAACTCAACTGCTAGCTAAAGCACAACAGCTCTGTGAGCAACGTGGGGTAAGAATGACACCCCAGCGATTAAAAGTACTGGCACTGATCATTAATCATCATAGTTCTATTAGTGCTTATGAGTTACTCGATTTACTCAAAGTATCAGAACCCCAAGCTAAACCACCCACGGTTTACCGTGCATTGGATTTTCTACTCGCACAAGGGTTTGTTCACAAAGTCGAATCGACCAACAGTTATATTGCTTGTTGTGTGCTTGGTCATGCTGATCATTGTTCGCAATTATTAATTTGTGATGAATGTGGGTTTGTTGAAGAAATCCATGATGATGAACTGGCAAAACTGTTACGTATAAAATCAGAACAGTATGGCTTTATGATCAAGCACCACGTGGTTGAAAGCCATGGTATTTGCCATAAATGCCAACAAATTAAAAACGCTTAATTCTACGTTAATGCTATCACTATCGGTGATAGCATCGCTTGATATATCCAATCGATATTAATACAACTAAGCGCTATTTTAATTAACGTTAGCTAAGACATAAAAGTACAATAAAAAACTACTCATTATTATGAATTCGATCTAGACTAAACCCGTCATAAGCATCTGGTTACCTATTGATTATGACCACTACTATTAGTCTATAAGGGAAAGACGTACATGAGTAAACTGACTGGAACCGTAAAGTGGTTCAACGATGATAAAGGCTTTGGTTTTATTTCTGCAGCCGATGGTAAAGATGTGTTTGTGCACTTCAGTGCTATTCAAGCACAAGGACGCAAAACATTACGTGAAGGTCAAAGCGTAGAGTTTATCGTCACTGATGGTCAGAAAGGCCCCCAAGCTAGCGATGTTATTACATTATAATTCGCTACTGCCAAAAATAAAAAACGCCGCTATCATCACGATAGCGGCGTTTTATTTTATTGGTTAACCATCGCTAACCAATACTCGGCATTATGCACGCCATTGTTTGAATGCATTAATCAAACCATTGGTTGAGCTATCATGGCTCACAACACCATCAGTACTGTTTAGCTCTGGTAAAATTTGGTTGGCAAGTTGCTTACCCAATTCTACGCCCCACTGGTCAAAACTGAAGATGTTCCAAATAACACCTTGGGTAAAGATTTTATGTTCATACAACGCAATCAATGCGCCTAACGTGTATGGGGTGATTTCTTTAAGTAGAATCGAGTTCGTTGGACGATTACCTTCAAACACTTTAAATTCAGCTAGCTCATCAATTTCTGCTTGTGATTTACCCGCAGCAACAAACTCAGCTTCTACTGTCTCGCGGCTCTTACCAAATGCTAATGCTTCAGTTTGGGCGAAGAAGTTAGCCATTAGTTTAGGATGATGATCACCTAATGGATTGTGGCTAATAGCAGGTGCAATAAAGTCACATGGGATCAACTTCGTGCCTTGGTGAATAAGTTGGTAAAACGCATGTTGACCGTTCGTTCCTGGCTCACCCCAAATGATAGGACCTGTTTGGTAATCAACGGGCTTACCACCACGATCAACATACTTACCATTTGATTCCATGTTACCTTGTTGGAAGTAAGCAGGGAAACGATGCATGTATTGATCGTAAGGTAGGATCGCTTCAGTTTCAGCGCCGTGGAAGTTGTTATACCAAATACCAATTAACGCTAGAATTACTGGTAATTTTTGCTCTAGTGGCGCGGTTGCAAAATGGTTATCCATTGCATGACCACCTTCCAATAACTTAACAAAGTTATCAAAACCTACCGCCAAGCTAATCGAAAGACCAATCGCTGACCATAGTGAATAACGACCACCAACCCAATCCCAGAACTCAAACATGTTATCGGTATCGATACCAAATTCAGCCACAGATTCCGCATTAGTAGAAAGTGCTGCGAAGTGTTTAGCAACGTGGGCTTTATCTTCCGCCATGGCTAAGAACCAATCACGCGCAGACAATGCGTTTGTCATGGTTTCTTGGGTAGTAAATGTTTTTGATGCGATTAAGAATAATGTTGTTTCAGGGTTTAAATCTTTTAAGGTCTCAACAATATGAGTCGCATCAACGTTAGAGACAAAGTGCATGTTTAGACGGGTTTTGTACGCCGCTAATGCCTCTGACACCATGTAAGGGCCAAGGTCTGAACCACCAATACCGATGTTAACTACATCGGTGATTTCTTTACCGGTGTAACCTTTCCACTCACCACTTACAATACGATTAGTGAAGCTTTCCATCTTAGCTAATACTGCATTAACCGCTGGCATAACATCTTCGCCATCAACAATGATTGGCGTATTGCTACGGTTACGTAACGCAACATGTAGTACAGCACGATCTTCAGTACGGTTAATTTTCTCACCGTTGAACATATCCGCAATAGCCGCTTCTAGCTCAGTTTCTTTCGCTAATGCAAACAACTTAGTCAAAGTTTCTTCTGTGATCAGGTTCTTGGAATAATCCAATAAAATATCAGAACCAAACTGAGCAGAAAATTTGGCAAAACGCTCGCTATCATTAGCAAATAAATCGCTTAATTTGAAATCTTGAGCTTGCTCAAAATGGGCAGTCAGTGCTTGCCATGCTTTCGTTTGCGTTGGATTAATGTTCTTTAACATAATAATGTTCCCAATGTTGTTATGTTCATCCCTCGAATCAAATCGCCTTCGAAAGATCCTCGATCTATGCTATTGAACCTAGAGTGCTAGATCTCTAATAATAATACTATCTGTTACAACCAATTATGACGTTAACATCGTATTATAATCATTACGTCAGGTCACGGAAGTATGGTCTATCATACCTGTATTTATATTCAAGATGATAATGGTAATCACTAATTAAACTAAAAGGTTTCACCGATAGGTAAATAGCTATGTGGTATCAAAAGACGATTTATCTTACCCCGAGAGTACGTGGTTTTCATCTAATAACCACCGAGATAGAGCAACATTTAGCAATAATTAAATCATTAAAGATCGGGCTCGTGCATTGCTTTATTCAACATACATCAGCCAGCTTAACCATTAATGAAAATGCCGATCCAACCGTTCGTGATGATATGGAGGCACATTTCAATCATAACGTTCCCGAGTGCGCTGCTTTCTACAAACATACTTATGAAGGTGATGATGATATGCCAGCTCATATTAAAACATCATTACTCGGTAATAGTATTAGTATTCCAATCACTGATGGTGAGCTTGCTTTAGGTATATGGCAGGGAATTTACTTAGGTGAACATCGTGATCATGGTGGTTCACGACGGATCATTATTACTGTGCAGGGTGAATAATAGCTAACAATCAAAAAAAGCCGCGACTTCATATCGCGGCTATTATGGTTATCAGTTATGACATCGATTATGAATAGGTCATCGCCACGCGAGGTGTCAACTTGGTCATTAATTCATAAGCGATCACGCCGGTATATTGCGCGACCACTTCCGCAGGTAAACCTTTGCCCCACAAAATGGCCTCATCGCCGACTTTATCAGTCGCATCAGGTCCAAGATCAACTGTTAGCATATCCATCGAAACCCGACCTGCAGTTGGTACAATACGACCATTAACCACAACCGGGGTTCCGTTTGGCGCACAACGTGGGTAGCCATCACCATAACCAATAGCGATTACACCCACTTTAGTATCACGCTCACTGGTCCAGATACCACCATAACCGACTTTTTCACCTTGTTTAACGTCACGTACCGCAATTAAGCTTGAGGTTAACGTCATCACTGGTTGTAAGTTATAGTTTGATGCCATCCGATCTAATTCATCAAATGGTGACACGCCATACATGATAATACCTGGACGGATCCACTCAAAGTGACTATCAGGCCATGCTAAAACCCCGGCAGAAGCTGCAAGTGAACGCTCACCTTCATAAGGTTTAGTTAAGGTTGAGAAGCACTCTATTTGCTTGACGGTAATATCACTACTTAGATCATCAGCATTACCAAAATGACTAATAAAGCGTAATGGCTTAGCAACATTATCGCAGTCATGTAACCGTTGCATAAATTGTGGCACTTGTTCTGGACGTAATCCAAGACGATGCATACCAGTATCTATTTTAACCCATACCCGTACAGGCGCATCTAGCTCTGCTTGCTCAAGCGCTTCAAGTTGTTCAATTGAATGCACCACGGTATGAATATTATTGGTCACTAATACTGGCAAGTCAGTGGGCGCATAAAAACCTTCCAATAATAAGATCGGTTTTACCACCCCGCCCGCACGCAGCATTAACGCTTCTTCTATGCGTGCCACACCATAAGCATCAACATTGGTAAGGCTCTTTGCCACATCTAACAACCCATGTCCGTATGCATTGGCTTTAACCACCGCCAAAATTTTACTGTTTGGTGCCTGCAGGCGGATTTGACTCAGATTATGTGCCAAAGCTTGGGTATCAATATGTGCAGTTGCAGCTTTCATCCAATATCCTAAATAATTTTTAAGGCTTACTCTTCATCAAAAGCAGGGCCAGCATAGTTATCAAAGCGAGAGAACTGGCCTTGGAACGTTAAACGTACAGTACCAATCGGACCATTACGTTGTTTACCTAAGATGATTTCAGCGATCCCTTTAAGGGCACTGTCTTCGTGATAAACCTCATCACGGTATATAAACATGATTAAGTCAGCATCCTGCTCGATGGCGCCAGATTCACGCAAATCAGAGTTAACAGGACGTTTATCTGCTCGTTGCTCCAATGAGCGGTTAAGCTGGGAAAGGGCAACAACGGGCACATTCAATTCTTTCGCTAATGCTTTTAGCGAGCGTGAGATCTCAGCGATCTCTAAAGTACGGTTTTCTTGTAAGCCTGGAACACGCATCAACTGTAAGTAGTCGATCATGATCATACTAAGACCACCATGGTCACGCGCAATACGACGCGCACGAGAGCGAACCTCGGTAGGTGTTAGACCCGAACTATCATCAATGAACATATTCTTCTTTTGCATCAGAATGCCCATGGTTGATGATATTCGCGCCCAATCTTCATCGTCCAATTGTCCAGTACGGATCTTGGTTTGATCAACACGCGATAATGATGCCAACATACGCATCATGATTTGTTCAGCGGGCATCTCTAATGAGAAAATCAGCACCGGCTTTTCTTGATCCATCGCGGCATTTTCACATAAGTTCATCGCAAAGGTGGTTTTACCCATCGATGGACGCGCAGCAACAATAATTAAGTCAGATCCTTGCAGACCTGCCGTTTTCTTATTCAGATCTGTAAAGCCAGTTGAAACCCCAGTCACACCATCTTGCGGTGATTGATAAAGCAACTCGATACGTTCAAGCGTACGCTCTAAAATGGTATCGACATTTTGGGGACCTTCTTTATCGTTAGTGCGTTGTTCAGCAATAGCAAAAACTTTACTCTCCGCCATATCCAGCAAATCTTCACTGGTACGCCCTTGAGGATCATAACCGGCATCTGCTATTTCATTGGCAACACCAATCATGTCACGGATCAAAGCACGTTCACGGACAATATCAGCATACGCTAAGATATTAGCCGCTGACGGGGTGTTTTTAGCCAATTCAGCAAGGTAAGCAAAACCGCCAACATCATCAAGTTTATCCGACCGCTCAAGATGTTCAGACAGCGTGATCAAATCAAGTGGCTGTCCACCTTCCAATAAGGCTGCGGTTGCCTCAAAAATAATCCGATGAGGACGGCTGTAGAAGTCTTTTGCAACCACTTTCTCAGCAACAGTATCCCAACGCTCATTATCCAACATTAACCCGCCAAGTACTGATTGCTCAGCCTCAAGCGAATGCGGTGGCATCTTAATGGCGTCCATTTGATTATCTTTTAATTGTTTCGATTTACGATTATCTGTCATAGCAATTGTGCATTTACCAAAACCAAGAACGAAGCTCGACAGTATAACCTATCCCCTCCTTCTGCGTAGCTATAAACCATCGCGATTAATCACTTCCCGCAGTAACAATTATCCACCTTTTTAGGTTGACGAAAAGTATGACCGCGATTCCTAACCAAAAGCTGACAAATTTACGCTAGAATGCGACGATCAAAATTTCTATCTTCAAATCACCCTGCCAGCGGAGGACTTTTGGCAAGATATATACTCACATTACTTTTGCTTGCCACTACCGCAGCTAATGCCAGCGAAGAAACACCTAAAGCACCGAGTGAACCCTCACCACTAACCAGTACCATTGGTTTAGGTTATCAAGCATTATCGGGGAACTCTGACTCCCAAACCTTCAATGGCAATGTTGCGCTAACCTATACCAAAGGCCGCTATCAAACCAACGCCGATGCCAAGTTCATTATGGCAAAAAAAGATGGTCAAGAAGACAAACGTAAAATGTCGATGAGCTTAAAGTCGAAGCGTATGATCCGCGATGGCTATTATTTTTATGGCAATGGCAGTTATATTGATGACCGCTACGGGCCTTATTATGCAGATTCGATAGTATCAACCGGTATCGGTTACCGTTTATTTAGTTATGAAACCTTTCAAACATTGGTGGATATTGGTCCCGGCTTTCGCCATCAAGATCCAAATCTCGATGAAATAAAAAACGACAGCATTGTTAAACAAGAAGTCGTTAATGAAATGGTACTGCAAAGCACGATCGACATTCAATGGAAGCCATTAAAAACACTGACACTAAGTGCCAAATTTAATGTTGTGTCGGGTCAAAGTAATACCACCTTAGAAAGTTCATTAAATGCCACCAATGACATCACTGATAATATCGCTTTAAATATAGGCTACACCCAAACGGCTTATTCTTGGGTACCAGAAGGTATGAAAAATTCTGATACTACAACTACCATATCGCTCATTTACACGCTATAGCTAACGATTCCCTAAATAATAGACATAAAAAAACCAGCCCGAAGGCTGGTTTTTTGCTATTAAAGCTAAAAGCGATTACTGAGCAGCAACAACGTTTAGTTTAACAGTTGCGAATACGTCTGAACTTAGCTGAACGCTAACTTCAAATTCGCCGATTGCACGTAGTGCGCCTTCAGGTAGACGTACTTCACTCTTAACAAGTGCAACGCCTGCAGCAGAAACTGCTTCAGCGATGTCACGAGTACCGATTGAGCCGAATAGTTTACCTTCGTCACCAGCTTTAGATGCAATAACTACACCTTCAAGCGTGTTTAGTGCTTCAGCACGTGCTTGAGCAGCAGCGTGTTGCTCAGCAACTTTAGCTTCTAGCTCTGCACGACGTGCGTCGAACATTTCAACGTTCGCTTTAGTCGCCATAACTGCCTTAGCTTGTGGGATAAGGAAGTTACGAGCATAGCCCGCTTTAACGTTAACCTGGTCGCCAAGGCTACCTAGGTTTGCGATTTTATCAAGTAGAATAACTTGCATTATCTTGTCCTCTATAAAGTTCTAAAAACGACTACCGCTTACAGATGCTTATCTGTGTACGGTAGAAGTGCTAGGTAACGAGAACGCTTGATAGCGCGAGCTAGCTGACGCTGGTATTTAGCGCGAGTACCAGTGATACGGCTAGGTACAATTTTACCAGCTTCAGTGATGTAGTTTTTCAGAGTTGCTACGTCTTTGTAGTCAATCTCTAGTACGCCTTCTGCTGTAAAACGGCAGAATTTACGACGACGGAAGAAACGAGCCATGGGCTATCTCCTGATCTAAATTAAGTCAATGTGATCGGCATGCAAAACTAATTTCCCGATACCATTACGGCCGGTTTGGTAAGAGATAAATCCCTCCACCTTAATATTGCTTCCGACAACTAAATCTTGAGTGAGAACTTGTTGACCTTTACCGCTGATTACCACGTTAATATAACAATATATTTGACGTGGTAAGTCAGCTTCCCGCTGCACAGAACGATGCTCAAGCACAAAGTGACAATGAGGTATGCCTGCCGGGGATTGGCTTCGTTTGGGATGCTTGGCAATAGTACCAGTCAACACCAGACGATTAGTCATTTAGCAAATTACTCAGCAGCTGCTTCGCCTTCAGATTGTGCTTCAGCACGATCGTCACGCTTAGTAAAACGCTCTTCTTTAGCCTTCATCATAGGAGATGGCTCAGTTACAGCGTTTTTAGTACGCATGATCATGTTACGGATCACTGCGTCGTTGAAGCGGAAGTTTGACTCAAGCTCGTCAATAACAGCCTGCTCAGCTTCAATGTTCATAAGAACATAGTGTGCTTTGTGCAGTTTGTTGATTGGGTAAGCCATTTGACGGCGGCCCCAATCTTCTAGACGGTGAATTTGACCACCAGAATCTTTGATAGCAGCAGTGTAACGCTCGATCATGCCAGCAACTTGCTCGCTTTGATCAGGGTGCACCATGAATACGATTTCGTAATGACGCATAGGTTGCTCCTTACGGATTATTCAGCTTCCCTTGTCGGCTCGGTTAACCTGAGGAAGCAAGGAACTAAAAAAAGAACCGAGAATTTGGATGACGGATAGTACAGAGAATGATCAATCTAGGCAAGCTTATTTTATCGCCAGCAACCGCTTTTCAATGAAATGAACCTTAACCTCAGCTTATCATGCTCACAACGCAATAATTGTTATTACCACTGTACAAATTTTATACCGCTTGATAATAAAAAACCCGCCTAGTCACAACTAGGCGGGTTTAAATAATTATGCAGTTATTTGACGTTAATCACGCATTATCCGCGTTGACGTACCGCTTCAAATAAACAAATACCGGTCGCAACCGATACGTTCAAACTTGATACTGAACCCGCCATTGGGATCTTAATCAAATCATCACAGGTTTCACGCGTTAAGCGACGCATACCTTCACCTTCAGCACCCATAACAATCGCCAATGGCCCTGTTAGTTTGCTGTGATAGATATCGTGCGTTGCTTCACCAGCAGTACCCACAATCCATACGCCTTTATCTTGCAGCGCACGCATAGTACGCGCCAAGTTAGTTACGCGAACTAATGGCATAATCTCAGCTGCACCACAAGCCACTTTACTTGCGGTTGCATTTAGCTGTGCTGAACGATCTTTAGGTACAATAACCGCTACCGCACCCGCCGCATCGGCGTTACGTAAACATGCACCTAGATTATGCGGATCAGTCACACCATCAAGAATAAGCAGTAATGGATTTTCTTGCGTAGCCAATAAATCATCAAGGTTGTTTTCGTTATATTGCTTACCAGGACGCACGCGCGCAATAATACCCTGATGAGAAGCACCATCAACTTTGTCATCTAATGCTTTACGGCCCGCTTCTTGGATCGTGATGCCTAATTCTTGTAACTCAGTAATTAACGGCAGCAAACGATCATCTTCACGCCCTTTCAGTACGAATACTTCAATAAAGCGCACCGGATCAGATGCAAGTACAGCTTTAACGGCATGGATGCCAAAAATCATATCATTACTCATGGATTAACTCTTCTTTGCTGCGCGTTCTGATTTACCCGCACGTTGCTTTTTCTTCTTGCGAACTTTGGGTTTCTTTTTAGGATCAGTCAGCGGCTTTTCATCCGATAACTTACGTGGTTTTTTATTTCTTGGCTTTTTCTTTTTAGCGTCAGCTTGTGGAATCGCGCCTTCTTTTAAATTTTTACGTACCGAAGAACGCTCACGTTTATTTTTAGAACGTGATTCATCAGCGACCGCTTCGCCATTTTCAACTTTAAACGCAGGCATGCCTTGACGCTTTAAGCCATCAGCTTTACGCATGCGTTGTTTTTTCTCACGCCCTTTTGCTGTTTTACCTGCACCGCGTTGTTTACGCTCAGCACCAACGATATCAAAATCTAATTGACGATCATTTAAGTTAATAGCCGCTACTTTAACGTGAACGGTATCGCCTAAACGATAAATCACGCCCGAGCTTTCACCGACTAAGCGTTGACCCACAGGATCAAATTGGTAGTAATCATTAGCAAGGTTTGAAATATGCACTAAACCGTCAATGTTGAGTTCATTGAGTCGTACAAAGAAACCAAAGCCAGTCACGTTAGCGATAACACCTTCAAACTCATCACCAAGATGATCTTGCATGTACTCACACTTGAGCCAATCAGACACATCACGGGTCGCGTCATCAGCACGACGTTCAGTGGTTGAACACTGCTCACCGATAGCATCAATTTCCTCAAATGAATAATGATGACCGCCAGTTAACGTATCGTTTTTAGTGTTACCCGCTTGTTTAGCAATTAAGTATTTAATCGCACGGTGCAAGGTTAAGTCAGGGTAACGACGGATTGGCGAGGTAAAGTGAGCATACTGGCTCAGTGCTAAACCAAAGTGACCAATATTATCCGCTTGATAAATCGCTTGCTTCATTGAGCGCAGTAGCATGGTTTGAATTAATTCACGATCATTACGATCTTTAATTAAATTCGCTAATGCTGCGTAATCTTTTGGACTTGGCTCTAAACCACCACCAAGTTCTAAACTTAGCTCGCCCAAGAAATCACGGAAACCTTGCAGACGTTCTTCACCTGGGGTGTCGTGAACACGGTATAACGCAGGCTCTTTGGCACTTTCAACAAATTGTGCTGAGGCGATATTGGCTAAAATCATACATTCTTCGATGATTTTATGCGCTTCATTACGTACTAACGGTACGATGTTCTCGATCTTACGATCAGCATTGAAAACAAACTTGGTTTCAATGGTTTCAAATTCAATCGCACCACGCGCTTCACGAGCAACTTTCAGCGCTTTAAACATGCTGTAAAGTTCTTCAAGGTGCGGCACTAATGGCTGGTAACGTTGACGAAGTTCTTCATCACCATCAAGCATGTTACTTACTTTAGTGTAAGTTAAACGCGCATGTGAATTCATCACCGCTTCATAGTGCTTATAACCAGTAAGCTTACCGCCCTCAGAAACGGTCATTTCACACACCATACACAAGCGATCGACTTGCGGGTTAAGTGAACATAGACCATTTGAAAGCACTTCTGGCAGCATTGGAATAACTTGAGCTGGGAAGTAAACCGAGTTACCACGTTTTAGGGCTTCGTTATCCAGCGCTGATTTAGAACGCACGTAATAACTTACATCGGCAATTGCCACCCATAAACGCCAGCCACCATCAGGATTACGCTGACAGTGAACCGCATCATCAAAGTCACGTGCATCTTCACCATCAATGGTTACTAACGGCAATTGACGTAAATCAACACGACCCAATTTAGCGTCTTCTGGTACTTCTTCAGTCAGATGCTTAATTTGATTGTCGACTTCTGATGGCCACACATGTGGAATATCATGAGTACGCAGGGCGATTTCAATTTCCATACCCGGTGCCATGTTCTCACCCAGTACTTCAACCACACGACCCACTGCATTGTGCTGACGGGTTGCACGTTGATTGATCTCAACCACAACCACATTACCCATGCGAGCACCTTGACGGACGTCTTGCGGAATAATGATATCTTGTGCAATACGAGAATCATCAGGCACCACATAACCCATGCCGTCTTCAAGGAAGAAACGACCGACAATTTGGTTTGGTGATTCAGTTAATACACGTACAACACGGCCTTCACGACGACCACGTTTATCTTCGCCATCAGCTTGCGCTAAAATGTAATCGCCATGGATCACACTGCGCATTTGATGGGCTGGTAACAATAAATCAGTGTCTTTACTGTAAGTACCTTCAGGACGTAAGAAGCCAAAACCATCACGGTGGCCGATAACGTACCCTTTGATTAAATCTAAACGCTCAGGCAGTGCATAACATTGGCGGCGAGTAAAAATTAATTGACCATCACGCTCCATCGCACGTAAGCGACGACGCAGGCCTTCATATTGATCATCACCCTCAAGCTTTAACGCAGCAAATAACTGGTCGCGGCTAACGGGTGTACTAAAACCACGAATTACTTCTAGTAGTAGTTCACGGCTTGGAATAGGATTTTCGTAATTAGATGCTTCGCGTTCGCGAAAAGGATCAACCGGTAAATCGGTAGTACCTTTAGACATAAACAGTTCCTGTTGGCCAGCCATACTTTAAGTATACTCAGCTCTTAGGTGAACAGATGGGAACAGGTAATTTCATAACTACCTATTCCACTAAATAATAGGGAGTAGTGTGATGCTAGATCATTATATTTGGATGATCTTAGTGTTCTGCAGGCAACCCCAATAAGACACGCAATGGTGGATTATTATCTACCAAAGTCAATAATGTGTACTTATCTAGCTCATTTAAAAAAGCATTACGCGCATCAGCAAGGATCCCCTTGAGCTGACATGCAGGAGTAATATTACAAAAATCAGGCGCACAATTGACGATTTGTAACGGTTCAATCGCCCTTACCACATGCCCTAATACAATATTCCCCGCAGGCATTCCTAAGCGAATACCACCATTTTTTCCGCGTACAGTTTCTACATAACCTAATTGGCCTAATTTATTAATAATTTTGACCATATGATTACGCGACACAGCATAGGTGTCGGTTACTTTTGTGATACTTGTTAACTCACCTTCAGGCAAGCTCGCAAGGTATATCAAGGCTCGTAAGCCATAATCGGTAAAACTGGTTAACTGCACATTCACTCCTCCTGTTGCTATTTTAATCTTGTTCTTGACTAAAAGATACAGATCAGATACAACTTATAACATATATTATAAATGCAACTTATAAAGAGAAAGTAATGCTCACTCAAAAAACCATTGATATTGTAAAATCGACCGCTCCTGTTATTGCCGCTGCTGGTCCTGCAGTAACCCAACATTTTTATCAACGCATGTTTCAACACAACCCTGAACTTAAAGATGTTTTTAACATGAGTAATCAACAAAGCTCAGATGAAAACACGCCATCAAGCCAACAAAAAGCGTTATTTAATGCTGTTTGTGCTTACGCTAATAACATTGATAATTTAGCGGTATTATTACCTGCAGTAGAAAAAATAGCCCAAAAGCACACCAGTTTTTTAATTACAGCCGATCAATATCAAATAGTGGGTCATCATCTGTTAGCGACCATTGATGAATTATTAGCACCCGGTCAAGAAGTCTTAGATGCATGGGCAGAAGCTTATGGTGTGTTAGCTCATATTTTCATTAGCCGTGAAGAAGAAATTTACCAAGAGAGCAATAATAAAGACGGTGGCTGGCGTGGAACACGTGAATTTACCGTTACCAACAAACAATGCGATAGTGAATTGATCACTAGCTTTACATTTACACCTACTGATGGCGGTCAAGTAGCCACCTACAAACCAGGGCAATATTTAGGAATTTATATCAATGCCGACGAATTGGTAAACCAAGAGATCCGTCAATACAGTTTATCGTCAGCACCCAATAACAGTTATTACCGCATTTCAGTTAAGCGCGAGTCGCAAGGTAAGGTATCAAATTACCTTCACGATAAAATCAATATTGGCGATAAAGTTAAACTAGTGGCTCCCGCGGGTGATTTTTTCTTAGATATTACGCCACAAACGCCAGTGACGTTAATTTCAGCAGGGGTGGGTTTAACTCCGATGCTAGCGATGCTTGAAACACTAACTCAACATCAAGCATCAGTAAACTGGTTACATGCCACAGAAAATGGTCAGCAACATGCTTATAAAGATCATGTTAAAGCACTGACGAACCAACATCAGCACATCACAGCCGTCACATGGTATAACGCCCCGACCGCAACCGATTGTCCAGCAGAAGACTACGACTACCAAGGTTTGATTGAACTCGATAAAATTTCAACTCAACTATCAGATCCAAGCATGCATTTTTACTGCTGTGGTCCAATGGGTTTTATGCAATTTATCGCCAAGCAGTTAATTGAATTGGGTGTCACCACTGATCGTATTCATTACGAATGCTTTGGACCACACAAGGTACTGTAACGTCTTTAGCTGACAACGCCAGAGTCAATCCATAATCAAAACAGCACCTCATTAGGTGCTGTTTTGATTGCCATGAATAACTATTGTTACCAAAACGATGAACGCCGTTTAGCTCGGGCAATAATGTTAGCCGGCATTTTTTGCTCTAACTGATAACGTAACTGGCGCAACTGTTGATGTTGGCGTTTGTCAGTGGTCACGGTTTGATATAACCATCGATACGCATCTTCGAAATCTAAGGGACTGCCGTAATCAGCTATCAATAATTGTGCTAATTGAATCCGAGCCCGAGTATTACCCAAGGCGGCAGCTTCACGTAAATAAGGAATAGCGCGTTGTTTATCTTGTTGCAGAATCATACCCTGAGCGTAATAACGTCCCAGTTGTTCTAATGCGACCGGTACACCTTGTTGAGCGGCGGCACGCATATAATAAATACCGAGTTCAACATCTTTGGCTACACATACCCCCCACGCCAACATATCACCGTAAAGAAATTGATAGGTTGGTGATTCAATTTGTTCAGCACGCGCTTGAATATCTTGTACTAATTGACAACCATCTGCTTTTACTTGGGCTAAGTGCTGATTGGTAACAAACCATGCACTCAACTGATCCTCAGTATAAACGGGCACAGCTTCACCAACAGCGGGAACGGCATACACAGGTGTCACCAACCAAGCAGCAACGATTATCAACAAACGTTTCATGTCTATTCCTCTAAACGTCGAATACACTTTGTATCGACACAACAGGAAAAACCTTTAGTTCACAATGAATACATCAGGGCTTTATGATTTGATATGGTTAAATTTAAATTATAAAAAAACCAGCTCGAAAGCTGGTTTTTCTGCTTAAAGCAACCGCTAGTGATTACTCACCGTATGGATGTACTTTAATGATCGTTTCGTTACGATCAGGGCCAGTTGAAATAATATCAATTGGCACACCTGTTAGCTCTTCGATACGGGCAATGTAATCAAGTGCTGCTTGTGGTAACGCATCCAGTGTTTTAGCACCAAATGTTGTTTCGCTCCAACCAGGCATTGTTTCGTAGATTAGCTCTAGATCTTCGTACGCATCAGCTGCCATTGGAGAAACTTCTAGAATCTCACCAGACTTAGTTTTGTAACCAGTACAGATTTTCAGCTCTTTAAGACCATCTAGTACGTCTAGTTTAGTTAGACAGAAACCAGAGATAGAGTTGATTTGTACCGCACGACGCATAGCAACAGCATCGAACCAACCAGTGCGGCGTAGACGACCTGTCGTTGCGCCAAACTCGTTACCAACAGTGCCTAGGTGCTTACCTACTGGATCTTGCTTTTCTAAGCCATCATATAGCTCAGTTGGGAAAGGACCTGCACCAACACGAGTACAGTATGCTTTTGCAATACCAAGAATGTAACCTAAGTAACGCGGACCAAAACCAGAACCTGCAGCAACACCGCCGGCAGTCGTCGTTGACGACGTTACGTATGGGTAAGTACCGTGGTCGATATCAAGTAATGTACCTTGCGCACCTTCAAACATGATCTTGTCGCCACGTAGACGCGCATCATCAAGTTCTTTGGTTACGTCAATAACCATTGATGTTAATAGATCAGCTTGAGAAAGTACTTTTTCTAGTACTTCTTCATAGCTTACAGGCTCTGCATTGTAGTAATGCTCAAGCTGGAAGTTATGGTAAGCCATAACTTCTTTAAGCTTTTCTGCAAATGTTTCTGTGTTAAATAGATCACCAACACGAAGACCACGACGAGCAACTTTATCTTCGTAAGCAGGACCGATACCACGACCTGTTGTACCAATTGCTTTATTACCACGTGCAATTTCACGCGCTTGGTCAAGTGCAATATGGTAAGGAAGAATTAGCGGACAAGCTTCTGACAGGAACAAACGCTCACGAACAGGAATACCACGTGCTTCTAGTGGACCCATCTCATTCATTAGTGCATCAGGAGAAAGTACAACACCGTTACCGATGATGCATTTAACATTGTCACGTAGGATACCTGATGGGATCAGGTGAAGAACTGTTTTCTCACCATCAATAACTAGGGTGTGACCGGCGTTGTGTCCACCTTGGTAGCGAACCACATATTTTGCATCTTCGGTCAGGAGGTCAACGATCTTACCTTTACCTTCGTCACCCCATTGGGTGCCAAGAACGACTACATTATTTGCCATCTTTCTTCATCTATCAGTAGTTAAAAAAGGATTCTAGCACCTTAATACCCCACTTGCAGTCATTTTAGCTACGCTAATCTTATCTTAATGAGCGTTTTCTTATATTTTCAAATACATCATATAAGCAATGACACATCCCGCGACCACCAAACAGCCGCCAATACGCCGCAAAAAATTATCATCTTGCTGACTTAATTGCCCGACCATATCACGCCATCTTTGAGGCATGAATAATGGCCCTAACCCTTCGAAAATTAACACTAAACCAACAGCTAATAAAATTGTATTCATCATGTTTTTTATCCAAAAAAAAAGACAAGGCCAAGGCCTTGTCTTTTATTATAACGATTGCGCTGTTAGTAAAGCGAGCTTACTTTGCAGATAGCTCTGAATGGTTCATATATTTAAAGAACTCATTATTCGGATCAATAACAAGAATGTCATTTTTCGAATTAAAGCTCTTTTCATACGCTTTCAGAGAACGCCAGAAGCTGTAGAACTCAGGGTCTTGATTATACGCTTTGGCATAAATCTCAGCCGCTTTTGCGTCTGCATCACCACGTACAACTTGTGCTTTACGCTTCGCCTCAGCTAAAACTGTTGCCACTTCAAGTTCTGAACGAGCACGAAGCTCTTCAGCACGTTGACGGCCTTGAGAACGGTAGCTACGTGCCACTGACTCACGCTCAGCACGCATACGACGGTAGATAGACTCACTGATTTCATCAGGTAAGTTGATTTTCTTAATACGGAAATCAACTACTTCAATACCTAAGTCTTTCGCACTTTCGCGCGTTTCTTCAAGTACATCAGCCATGATTTGATCACGTTGACCTTCAACTTTCTTCACCGGTACTACATCTTCAATCACTGCTAGAGCAGCTTTAGCCGCTTTAGTTTGTGCAATATCAGACGGTGTTGTTGATGTTGAAGCGCTGTCTTCTCCAGACACGATTTGTTTGATCTCTTTCGCACCAATTTCGGCACGTAAACTATCAACCACTTTACGCTTTAGCAATGATTCAGCTGTTGATGTATTACCGCCACCTGTTGCTAAGTAATATTTGCCGAAATCTTTAATACGCCACTTTACGTAGGTATCAATGATAACGTCTTTTTTCTCAGCCGTTAGGAAACGATCAGCTTGGTCATCCATGGTTTGAATACGCGCATCAAGATCATGCACACGATCAAACACTGGCACTTTAAAGTGTAAACCTGGCTCGTAAATACGTGCAATTTCGGTATTATTATCTTTTATGATACGACCGAAACGTACAACGATACCACGCTCACCCTCTTTCACTACAAACATAGACATCAATAATAGTGCAATAAAAATCACAACTACTGGGATGATTAACTTACGCATAATTAATATCTCCCTTGACGGCCAGTATCAGCGCGAGGTGCTGGAGTAACTGGAGTTGGTGTTTCCACTTTTTCCAATTCAATACCACTTAGTCGACCAGAATCTACTGGTTTCTTAGCTTGGTTATTTGATTGATTCATTAACTTCTCAAGCGGTAAATACATTACGTTATTACCACCAGATTTAGTATCAATTAACACCTTACTAGTATTGCTGTATACACGTTCCATCGTATCAAGATACATACGCTCACGGGTTACTTTCTTAGCGACTTCATATTGTGGCAACAGCTTATCAAACTGCGCAACATCACCGAGTGCACCATTAATAACACGCTCAGAATAACCTTCTGCTTCGTTCTTCAGACGCTCAGCACGACCGGTTGCTTTAGGCAAAATGTCATTACTGTAAGCTTCTGCTTCACGCACATAACGTTCTTCATCTTCACGTGCTGCAATAGCATCATCAAAAGCGTCTTTAACCGCTTCTGGCGGACGGGCACTTTGGAAGTTAACGTCCACAACACGGATACCCATGTCATATTTCGCGATAATTTTATTAATTGCAGCTTGAGTATTCGTACGAATAGTCTGACGGCCTGTCGTTAACGCTTGATCCATGGTTGAATCACCGATAACCGCACGCAGAGCAGAATCTGTTGCTTGACGCAAACTATCATCAGCATTGGTCACACTGAACAGATACTTCTCAGCATTATCAACACGATACTGAACATCCATCTCAACTTTCAATACATTTTCGTCTTTAGTTAGCATTAAGCCAGAAGCTCGTAGCGAACGAATTGCTTGTACGTTGACAGGGATGACTTCATCAATAAAAGTCGGCTTCCAATTCAAGCCAGGCTTGACGATTTGATCAAACTTACCGAAGCGCAGCACAACACCTTGTTCTGCTTCACTTACAGTGTAAAAGCCTGAAAATCCCCAGACAGCCACAGCTAAAACTGCAACAGCACCCAAACCTACAGCGCTACCGCTGCCTGTTGGTCCTTTTTTATTACCAAACACACCACCAACCTTACGACTTAGTTTTGAGAAAACCTCATCCAGATCTGGTGGTCCTTGTTCACGTCCACCATGATTTTTATTACCCCAAGGGTCTTTATCATCACGGCCGCCGTTGTTACCAGGCTCATTCCACGCCATTATAGAACTCCATCAATGTGATATGACGACAGTTTTTATTACTCAGCAATCCATTAAGCAACGATGTAGTCATCTAACGAAGTACTTTCTCTTTTTTGTAACCGCGACCATTCTGCCATCGGTAAGCGAATATCAATCATTAAACAGCCATCTGATTCATACTCCTCTCGCAGAATACATCCCATCTGATAAAATTGACTTCGTAACCGTCCAATACTTTCAGGCGGTAAACGTAAGCTGTGTTTTATCATTGTTCCTGCAAGACGTTCTGTTAAGGCTTGGAATAACAAGTCAATGCCTTGCCCTTCCATGGCTGATACCCAAACTCGTCGAGGTAAACCCTCTTCGTCACGCTCAATTCGTGGTTGTGCATTATCCAAGTTATCAATTTTATTCATAACAAGTAAAACAGGAACGTCGCCGGCATCGATTTCATCAAGTACGGTATCTACCGCCTCAATGTTCTCACGAAAACGATCATCACTGGCATCAACCACATGAAGCAATAGATCTGCTTCTTGCGTTTCTTTTAATGTTGCTTTAAACGCAGCCACTAAATCGTGGGGTAAATGTCGAATAAAACCAACAGTATCTGCAAGTATCGCTGCACCGACATCTGCAACTTCAATCTTACGTAATGTTGGATCTAAGGTAGCAAACAGCTGATCGGCTGCATACACCCCAGCATCAGTAATACGATTGAATAATGTTGATTTACCCGCATTGGTATACCCAACCAATGAAACAGTTGGGATTTCTGCTCGGTTTCGCGCTCGACGTCCTTGATCACGTTGTTTAGCAACTTTATCTAAACGACGCAAAATTGTTTTAATACGTTCTCGTAATAAACGTCGATCGGTTTCTAACTGAGTTTCACCTGGTCCGCGAAGACCAATGCCGCCTTTTTGTCGCTCAAGGTGAGTCCAACCACGAATTAATCGGGTTGATAAATGACGTAATTGTGCTAATTCAACTTGCAACTTACCTTCATGGGTACGTGCACGTTGAGCAAATATATCGAGAATTAACCCGGTACGATCAATCACTCGACATTGACAAAGCTGCTCTAAGTTTCGTTCTTGTGCAGGTGACAATGAGTGATTGAAAATAATAATATCTGCATTAACAGTTTTTACTGCATCGGCTATTTCTTGTGCCTTACCTTCACCCACATAATATTTAGGAAGTGGCGTTTTACGGCTACCCGTAACCACGTGTAACGCGTTAACCCCAGCAGAAGATACCAGCATTTCAAGTTCGCTAAGATCTTCCCATTCCTCATCTTGAGTGAAGTTTATATGTACAAGAATAGCCTGTTCACCAGCTTCATAACGGTCAAACAAGTAATCGACTCCTTATTTGAAAATAATATTACTCTTCTGTTTTTTCTGGACGGTCACTGCCTGCTGGACGATCACCCACATGGTGATGATTCACCGGACGAGCAGGTACAACAGTAGAAATAGCATGCTTATAAACCATCTGGTTGACGGTGTTTTTAAGTAGAATGACAAATTGATCAAACGATTCAATTTGGCCTTGTAGTTTGATACCGTTTACCAAGTAAATAGAGACCGGGATTCTTTCACGACGCAGCGCATTCAAAAACGGGTCTTGCAGAGATTGCCCCTTAGCCATTATTTCTTTTCCTTATTTGTTTGTAGTTGTATTAGCAACGAACAAAAACTAAAAATACGCAAAGCAGTTCAGAGTATACACGTTAATTAAACATCACATCTAACTGAGTTTGTGACGGTTTGTAACGCGCTATCAACATCACTACTATCCAACCAAGTCAAATCTTTCCAGCCACGAAGCCAAGTGATTTGACGCTTTGCCAATTGACGGGTAGCACAGATACCACGGAAAACCGCTTCATCTATGTCATGTTTCCCGTCCAAATATTCCCACATCTGTCGATAACCGACACAGCGCATAGAAGGAAGTTCTAAATGAAGATCACCACGGTCATATAATGCCCGTACTTCCTGCTCAAACCCTGCCTCGATCATTTTTTTGAACCTAAGTTCAATTCGATGATGCAGTACAGCCCTATCCGTGGGCGTAATTGCAAATTGGTGAACCTTATAAGGTAACGATTCACCTTGAGTCTTTGTTAACTCAGTTAAGGTTTTTCCTGAAATACGAAAAACTTCTAATGCACGAGATAATCGCTGCGGATCGTTTGGATGGATCCTCGCACCAGCAACAGGATCAATCTGCACTAATTCATCATGCAGTGCTTGCCAACCTCGAGCTTCAGCATCTCGTTCTATACCCGCGCGAACAGCATTATCTGCTGCGGGTAATGGCGATAAACCTTCCAATAATGCCTTGTAGTACAACATAGTACCACCGACCAACAAAGGAATCCGCCCTGCAGCCACTATATCAGCCATTTCTTTTAGTGCATCCGAACGAAAGTCTGCAGCTGAATAACTTTGCACTGGATCACGAATATCTATTAAACGGTGCGGCGCGAGTGCCAATTCATGCGCATCGGGTTTTGCGGTGCCGATATCCATCCCTTTATAAATAAGGGCTGAATCAACACTTATCAACTCAACCGGTAACTGTTCCCGTAAACGAATCGCCAAATCGGTTTTACCTGACGCTGTCGGACCCATTAAAAAAATAGCTTGTGGTTGTGGCTTAGTCATAACTTGTGGCTTAGTCATAAATTACTTAAATGCTTCTATCGCTGCTTGCATATCAACAGGGCGAACGAGTTGGCTATTAAACATCGTCAATTGTTCCCCCCATAGCTGCTCTAATTCGGTAATTAACTGAATCGCTTGTGCCAAGGTGTAGCTTGTTACTGGTGTATGGCATTGTTTAGCGAGCCAGAATAAAAGGTTATCCCATCCTTGAGCATCTGGATCATCACTCACGGAATGAAGATAGGTTAACAAATTTGGGATTAACTGTTGTAAGTTTTGCTGCCTTAATGGCATACAAACTGCCAAAATAATGATGCTATTGCGTCCTTTAGCTTTTAGTTGAATCCCTAATTGCTTTAATAGTTGCCCATGTTGCTCAGCACACTGAATTAATTTAACCTCAATTGGCACTGCTACTGGGATCAATAATGGCTGAGGCTTTAAACCTTCCGTTTTCGCTAACTGTAACTGACCTACATGGCGCAAATTTTCAGCGACAGGTAAATGCAATAACACCACATCATGTTGTTGACTTAACAATAAAAACTGCTCATCAACAACAACCAATGCTTTTCCTAACCCCACATTGTTACTGTGAGAGCGCTTACTCGTTGTCGCTATTGACTGCCTTGATAACGGCCATTCACGTCGCGGCTCAGCTATCTGGGTCACATTTGCATTTAATAACACTGGAACAGCCGTCGATGGCACCGATCCTGAATTATCAGGAGCTATTAGCTGCTGATAGACTTTACGCTCAGCAGCTGTTGGTCCCTGTTCCCCATAATAATGAGATGACGCCTTACCTGTTAGGGTCGATGCTGAACCATGTTGACGCTCAGATGCGGCGACCGGTGACGATAATCGTGGACTACTCTTTTGACTATAGCTTTGTTGACTATCTTTACTAACTGAATTTACTAATAAAGTTTTTTTATCATTAGAAACGGGATCTGAATCTACGCCTGAAGATAATGTCATGGCGGCGGGTACAGTAGATGGCTCAGTGGTCACTAACCAACTATCTGGCGTGGCTTTATTGGGATAATCAGGCATCGAGGCGATGGTCTGTGATGCGCGATCAATAGGATCGGCAGTGACCTCTGTATGTGCATGGGCACTGGCTCTCACTGGTGCTTGATACTGATGCGCATCATCAACATCTGCGGCTTGCTGTAATGCACCTTGCAGTGTTTGATAAATAAAATCATGTACTAATCGAGCTTGATGAAACCTAACTTCATGTTTAGCCGGATGAACATTAACATCGACTTGATGTGGATCTACTTCGATATACAGCACATAAGCAGCATACTGATCGGATCGTAAGCTTGATTCATACGCTTGTCGAATCGCATGATTGATCAATTTATCTTTCATCATGCGGCCATTCACGTAGCAATATTGAATATCATTTTGGCTACGTGCCCCTTGCGGACCACAAATCCAACCCGATAATTTTAAATCGCCATGCGCTAATTCAACCACTAATGCATGTTGTAAAAAGGAAGGACCACAAGCCGTCGCTAAACGACGTTCTTGTTGTAATGAATTATCAGCAATACGATATTGACGTACCAGTTTACCGTTATGACGCAGTGTAATCGCGACATCAAAGCGACTTAAAGCTATACGTTTGATCAATTCATCAATATGAGTAAATTCAGTTTTTTCCGTACGTAAGAATTTACGTCGCGCAGGAGTATTAAAAAATAAATCCAATACTTCCAGGGTAGTGCCGACGGGATGAGCAGCAGGCTTTAACTGAACGTCCATATCGCGACCTTCAGCATAAGCTGACCATGCTTCTGCTTGATCTTCGATGCGGGAGGTTAAGGTTAACCGTGAAACTGAACTGATACTCGCGAGGGCTTCGCCACGAAAGCCTAAGCTCACAATGGCTTCAAGATCATCTAATGAGGCTATTTTTGAGGTCGCATGACGGCTCAGGGCTAAACCAAGTTCATCCTTAGCAATGCCTTTACCGTTATCACGAATACGAATCAGCCGACTGCCACCCTTTTCGATATCGATATCAATTCGAGTGGCACCAGCATCTATACTATTTTCAACAAGCTCTTTGACTACCGATGCGGGGCGTTCAACAACTTCACCCGCTGCAATCTGGTTAGCCAGCCGAGCGGGTAAAATCTGAATCGGCATAATTAACTTCTTGGAATGATTAGCGTCTGTCCTACTGCTAGTTTATCAGAACGTAGCTTATTCGCATCACGAATAGTTGCTACAGATACCCCATATTTTGCCGCAATCTTACTTAGAAACTCACCACGACGTACTTTATGACGTTCTACTTTCGTCGCTGCAACAGCAATTTTTAGTTTCTGTCCGACCATGACGTTATCTGATTTTAAATGGCTCGTTTGACGAATGCTGCTCATGGATACCCCATATTTAGCTGCAATTTTGCCAAGATACTCACCACGCGTCACGGTATGCCACACAATACGAGTGGCTGGAGCATGGTTAGTTACCACTTTAGCTGCTGTCGTTTTTACAACAGCTGTAGTCGTCGCGGTAGTAATACCAGAACCAGGAATCATAAGAACTTGACCAATATTCACTGAATTTGATTTCAAGTTATTAGCCGCTTTAATCGCCGCCATTGATGAACCATATTTCGCAGCAATACCACTTAATGTTTGGCCTGATGTGATTTTATGTTTCATGCCTCCAGCTTTTAAGCGCGAAGCAAACAACGTGCCTTCAGGTGGATGCGCGGTAAAGTATTGTAAAATCCCTTCATAAACCGCATTAGCAAGTTGATTTTGATGGGCGTTAGAGGTTAATTCGCGCTCTTCAATTGGGTTTGTAATAAACCCCGTTTCAACCAATAATGATGGAATATCCGGTGACTTCAAGACAGCTAGACTTGCATATTGCGGTACCGTTTTATGCAAACGCGCAATATGACGCAAATTTGCTAAAACGCGTTTAGCGACATCGTAGCCTTCTTTCTGCGAATAACTAAATTGGAGATCGAGTACCGCACGACCTAAATATTTATCTTTAGGATTGCTTGATAATACATCACCACCACCCAGCAATTCTGATTGTTTCTCGCTTTGCTCTAACCAACGACCAATCTCAGTATTAGCACGACGGGTGTTTAATACCCATACCGATGCACCACGAGGTTTAGGTGAACTAAAGCCATCTGCGTGAATAGAAACCAATAATAACGCTTTATTTTTACGGGCAATCTCTGAACGTTTACTTAATCCTACATAATAGTCACCACGACGAGTCATGACCGCACGCATACCGGTTGTGGCATTGATTTTTGCTGCTAATTTACGCGCAACGGCCAAAGTCACGTTCTTTTCATATTTATGTGTTGGACCAATAGAGCCTGGATCATCACCGCCATGACCAGCATCGACAGCGACCACAATATCAGCCGTTCCTGAAGGTAACTTGGCTAAATTATTTTCAGTTGCAGTTTCTTCTGCTTGCTCTTCTTTATCAACAGCACCAACGCCAGAACCATTAGGTAAGTCCATCACTAACCGATAGCCATAACTGCCATCAGGTGTCGGTGATAACGAGAAAATTTTAGGTTGGGTGGTACGTTTAAGCTCAAACACTAATCGCGTAGTGCCTTTTTCTGGTGCATTACTGCTACGAACCGTGGTTAAAATATCACTATTTGCCACTGTGATAGGCAGTTTTGTTTTCAGTGAAGTCTTATTTAAATCAACCACTAACCGTGATGGATTTGATAGCATAAACTGCGAATAATCCGCTTGGCCTTGCATATCTAACACGACTCGTGTTTCATCTGGAGCCGGCCACACCCGTACTCCCTTTAGTTCATTTGCAAAAGCGGTAGAACTAACTAATCCCACTCCCAAAATTAGAAGATTTGCATACGTCCGTAACGCCATTTCTAATTAACCTAATTGTAAGTGGTTGATCAACGTTGAACCATAATCCGTATTCGACGTTACCAATGCTGTTCTGTGATCACCGTCATAACGCAATTCCAATTCAAGATCAGGTGCGGGCAACATACCGATGCCTTTTTCTGGCCACTCCACTAAACAAATAGCATCATTGGTAAAGTAATCACGGATCCCCATAAATTCTAATTCTTCTGGATCTGCAAGACGGTATAAATCAAAATGATAAACTTGCCAAGGCGCAAGATCATACGGTTCAACCAATGTATAAGTTGGACTTTTTACATTTCCTTGATGGCCAAGCGCACGGATAAATCCACGACTGAATGTCGTTTTACCCGCACCTAAATCACCATGGAGATATATTGTTGTTTGTTGTGTGCAGGCTTTAGCCAATTTAAGGCCAAAATCTACCGTTGCCTGCTCATCAGCAAGAGAAGTTTCAAATGTTTGCATTATATTTTATCTTGGATTGAATAATTGACGAATAAATGGAAAAGGATCAGCTGCCAGCATACCACGCTCGCCGCTTTGCGCACATAAATCTGCTACTTTACGATCATTGTATGAGATCATAATCTCAGCATCAGATAGGAACGGCATGTTACCGCAATAGCGTAATACCATTCAATTTATGTTGACTATATATTCAGCAATGGTGCAGTTTAGTGAGTCGCATTATTATCTCAGTTCTTATGGCTATCATTGACAATACATTGTCAGCTTATAACAACCGTCATTGTGCCAACAGTGAGTTTATCGCTTCAGATATCACTTGAGATACAATCAACCATCAACACCCACTAATTACTTTTCTAAAATAAGAATGTGTTAGAATCCGTTCCCTGATTTTTACCGCCTATAAGACTGACGCTATGACTATCGATTATCAACAACTCGCCCTACAAATTAAAGTTTGGGGACAAGAGCTCGGCTTTCAAGCGCTAGGGATCAGTGATGTCGATTTGTCACAACATGAAATCCAATTACAGCGATGGCTGGATGCTGGCTATCATGGTGATATGGACTGGATGGCACGCCACGGTATGATGCGAGCCCGACCATATGAATTATTACCAGGTACCGTCCGCGTAATCAGTGTCAGAATGAATTATTTACCACCACAAGCAGGTTTTGCTCAAACCTTAAAACAACCATCAAAGGCCTATATTAGCCGCTATTCGCTTGGACGAGATTATCACAAACTGATCCGCAACCGTCTAAAGCAACTAGGCCAGCGTATTGAAGCTGTTGTTGGTGAGTTTGGTTGTCGACCGTTTGTCGATTCAGCACCAGTGCTCGAGCGCCCATTAGCAGAAAAAGCAGGATTAGGTTGGACAGGAAAACATTCTCTCATTCTTAACGACCAATCAGGTTCATGGTTCTTTTTAGGTGAGCTATTAATTGATCTGCCATTGCCCATTGATGAGCCAGTAAGTAATCAATGTGGTAAATGCGTCGCTTGCATGACCAGTTGTCCAACAGGTGCCATTATAGAAGCAGGAGTGGTTGATGCGCGGCGTTGTATTTCTTATCTCACTATCGAATTTGACGGTATCATTCCCGAACAATATCGTACAGCCATCGGCAATAGAATTTATGGCTGTGATGATTGCCAATTAGTTTGTCCGTTTAATCGCCATGGAGAAATCACAGCAGAAACAGACTACCACTGTCGTGATACGTTATTCCAACAAGATCTCGTAACGCTCTATCAATGGAATGAAGCGACATTCTTAAGCAATACCGAAGGATCGGCTATTCGCCGCATTGGTCATATTCAATGGTTACGTAATATTACTATTGCACTAGGTAATGCACCATATCAAGCGGATATCGTGGCTGCGTTAACAATGCGTCAAGGTGAATATCCATTGGTCGATATCCATATTGAGTGGGCTTTAGAACAACAACAGCAAAAACGCCAACAGATGGTGATAGATGTTCTACCTAACGCAACCAAACGGTTAGTACGGATCATAGAGAAGGGTCTACCTCGAGATGCGTAACACTCTGGGTATATGTGGAAAACTTTTCAAATTAAGGTAAAAACAGTAGGAAAATTAAAGATTAAACACAGGGAGTGGATAACATAATCAAGATGGTTATCCCGATAAAGAAGAGATTAAATGAACTGTGTACAAATTGTAGATAATAGCAATTTAACCCATAATAAACATACAGTTACCCTGTGCGTTATTTCTATTAAATCGGGTTAATAATTTCACATTGCCAGCAGCTCTTAAAGTTATTCACACCCAGCTATCACATCTAATCAACCAACTTACCCACAGAATTCTCTATGTGGATAACTCTGTTGATTTAACTGTGATCTAACGGTGCAATAAATCTAAAATACTCACTAAAATAATGACTTATCATATATTGTTATCATTTAATAACAAACATAAAACAAACCACAATGTTGCTATCGTAGTAAATAAAATTTATCAGGGCTAGGAAAAGAGCGCTTGCCATATATGACAATATTGATATTACAAAACATCTTTTTAAATAGCTAAGATGAAAAAAACAACCGTTAAGTTGCATAATCAATAGCAGATGATGTAATCGAAGCTGATCGCTTCTAAGTGGGCTTCGTAGTTAAACTAGAAACACTTGAAGCAGTACACTGATGATATCGGTAATCGAATACCTCAGGAATACCACATTAAGACTAATACTTCACAGTAGTAGTTCACCGATAAGTTCGATGATAACTAAATTGGAGCGACACACGAGGCTCCCGATCTTCAAGGAACTAGGCGTGACCTCAACCT
>CAMQXY010000029.1 GCA_947039005.1 uncultured Photobacterium sp. | reverse complement strand
TATTGGTATTGGTATTGGTATTGGTATTGGTAAATATAATACTTAAATTATAGTTAGAGATATTATTTTATATTAATGAAGATAATAGGATTTATCGGAGTAAAAATAGTCGCAGGAAGGGATATTAATAAAAGCAGTGAAAGTGATGATCGTTAAATACGGATCCCAGATACTACAAAAGCGCAAATAACAATGTTATTTACGCTTTTATCAAACTTTATAGATTAACTATAAAATTATAGAGCTACAACGTTTGCAGCTTGAAGACCTTTTTGGCCTTGCTCTACTTCAAAAGACACTTTCTGGCCTTCAGCAAGAGTTTTGAAGCCTTCAGAAGCGATTGCACGGAAGTGAACGAATACGTCAGCGCCGCCATTGTCTTGAGTAATAAAACCAAAACCTTTCTCTTCGTTAAACCACTTTACTAGACCAGTTGATTTGTTAGACATAATGTGTCCCTTAATATAAATTCTTTAAAATTATCGCAAAATGCGATGCACTGAAGCTTGAATTGTTCAATATGACGATGAAAAGCGAAGGGAAACACTAGCTTACACAACAATAACGAAGATGCTTCTAAGGGTTTTTCTTTAACTTAATTCTCAATCAATAACTCTAGCTACAGAGTGAGAGCATATTCTCATTAAACCATGTGCTTGTAAAGTTTTTTATAGAACACATATTACAATAGCTTAAAAAAAAGGCATAGTTATCAATAACCATACACTTCGATTATCATCGTTCAACAAAATCAGCATACACATTCAATCACTGACATAATCATCAAATTACAGCTAATAAAAAAGACAGATATCCTGTCTTTTTTATTAGTATCAGGCACTGGCATCAATGTCTTTTTATATCGTTATTGTCTTTTTCTTAAATCTGTACAACATTAATAGTGGCAACAGCGCAACATAAGAAAACATCAAGAAACCAAACGTATATATAAACGCAAGTAATGTTGATTGCTGATGTAACAATGCACTCACTTGAGCAATAAAGTTAGGATCAGTGACTGTAGTATGATGCTGCATCGCTTGCTGCTGTAATATCGGGTTAGTCGCTGTAATATCAGCACCTAATGCATGCCACTCACGCTGCTGTGTACGACTGAAGTAGGTATTTACTATCGATATACCAAATGAACTACCAATGGTTCGACAAAGGTTATACATCACCGCACCACCGACCGCATATTTTGCCTCTAGTGTGCGATACGCCATTTGACTTAACGGTGCAAATACCAATCCCATCCCCATTCCTTGAATGATTGACGGTATTAATACCCAATATAAATTAATATTCATTGAGTACTGCATCATCAAATAGGTACCAAAGATACTGAACCCAAGCCCGACAGCCACCAGCATTCTTGGATCTAATCGATCCATGTATTGCGCCATCACCAACAATACAATCGCCGAGGCTAGCCCTCGCGGCGCCATCACAAAACCCGTTGTTTCTACTGGGTAATGTAATAACTGTTCCAACATCATCGGTTGTAGTTGTGTAATGCCAAACAGCCCCATCGAAAAACCAGCCATAATTAAACATGACACGGCCAAATTACGGTCTTTCAATAACCACATTGGTGCAACATCCCCTTTGGTGCGCCATGAACGCACAATAAAGAAGACCCACGCAATTGCACTAATAATTAAAGAAAACAAGATAAAGTTAGACTCAAACCATCCCTCTTCATTGCCTCTATCAAGCACCATTTGCAACAAACCAATACCAACGGTCATACCTATTACTAATGGCCAATCTAGTTTTGATTCACCTTTGCCATCAATTTTAACAAATAGATAAATCAAAGTAAGACATAATGCGCCAATAGGTACGTTAACGTAGAAAATCCAGCGCCAATCCATATTTTCGGTAATAATGCCACCGACCGTTGGACCGAGAATTGGGCCCAATAAAATACCGACACTGAATAATGCCATTGCTTTACCGCGCTCACTCGCTGGATAAATTTGTACCATCGTTGATTGTGCTAATGGAATAACAGACGCACCAAAAGCACCTTGCATTATTCGAAAAATAACCATTTCAGCAAGGCTATCAGCTTGACCACACAAAGCGGAGCTAATGATAAAACCAATCACAGAAACAATGAGTAATCTGCGCACACCAAACTTAAGCGCGAAATAACTCGCAAGCGGTATACAAATGGCCTCAGCCATTGAGTAAGAGGTAAGTACCCATGTTACTTGCTCAGATGTCACACCTAACGCGCCCATCATATGCGGCAGTGCAACGTTAGCAATCGTCATATCCAGCAATACCATAATTGCTGATAACATAACGGCTAAGGTGATCCATGTACGGTTAGCTGGCGTAACTGACCCACTCATTAGTTCGTCTCTGATTGGGTATCAATGGTGACATTAGCACTCGCACCCACACGAAGTAATGGCTTATTTTTCAAATCAGTAAATTTTACTCGAACAGGGAAACGTTGGGGTACTTTCACCCAGTTACCCGTTGCATTTTCAGGGGGTAATAATGAGAATGATGAACCACTTGCTGGAGAAAGGGCTTCGACTTGAGCTTGATAAACCACATTCGGATACATGTCTAAAACCACATCAGCGGTCATACCTACTTTTAATAAACCAATATCTTTCTCTTTGTAGTTTGCTTGCAGCCACGCGGTGTTATCTTCAATTAATGGCATCATCGCAAGGCCAGGAGAAACAACACTACCAGGACGAACACTAATTTTGCCTAATGCACCATCATATGGCGCATAAATATTAGTATACGATAGATTTAACGTGGCTTGGCTTAATGCAGCTGCCGCTTGTTTTACCTGCGGTGCTTCATCGCCTTTCGCACCTTGTTGATTAATCAATTGCGACATTTTGGCACGTGCGGCTTCAAGTGTAGTTTGAGCCCCAGCTAACTTCGCTTTAGCGTCATCACCTTGTTGCAAAGGCAATAATTTACGACTCACTAAATCCATCACACGATGATATGTTTTTTGAACATCAACAAGGTTAGCATCTGCAGCACGTACATTCGCACTCGCGGCTAAAATCGCATCGTCGGTTGCTTTATTTTGCTGACTAGCAACTTCATAAGCAGCTTTCGCTTGTTCTAACTGAATTTCATAAGGTGCAGGATCAATCTTAACTAATAAATCCCCTTCAGCAACATGTTGATAATTTTCAACATTAACATTCAATACCTTGCCGCTAATTTGCGGTGCAACATAAAGAATGTTGGCATGAATATAAGCATCATCGGTACTTGGATATAATTTTTGATGACGAATGTAAAAATATCCTGCGGTACCTAAACCAGCAGCAATAACAATAAAAATGATAATATTACGAAATTTATTTGATTTTTTTGCTGGATTGGACTGCTCTATTTGAGCCGTATTTGTCGTTGCCATGAATTTATCCTATTTAGCTAATAGTTAGCTAAATTTGAGTCTAGATGATAGGGATTATTTTGGCTAAAAAATATTTTCCTGCTCATAACGAATACATATACACATAAATAACAGTGCAACAATATTGTTATTAACATAAATACAATAATTAAAGCGTTGAAATAATAAGCCTGCCAACCAAGGCTTTCAAGTGCAGGGAACGGTGATGGAACGTCCAAACATCTCTATTGTTCACCTCTTTTGAAATCTTAACCAAGCTGAATTAGAGTAAAAGCATTAATTTGGTGATTTTCCCTCACTAAATAGCCATGATCAGATAATTTGTAATTCTTTTTATTGTTTTACTTTAAATATAAAAACTTAAAAACCACTTTTATTAATGATTAGTTTTTGAGCGTTACGTGACTAATACACACATTAAAATAAAGTTTTTTATCTGTAACGACATAATTTGGGCATATCTAAATATAAAAACCTCAACAATGTGAGGTTTTTATTCGAGCCAATAATCAAACTCTTTTTTAACGCAAATCAACCCTTCGTGATTAACGACGATGACTCACTTTATCCACTAAATATAAAATTGAACGATACTCAATACCACTGTGTTCTGATAAACCAATTTCACAAGTTCGACTATTTGAATATCCTTCACTACACCCTGCTGGTACTTGCGCTTTTAACGGTGCGAGAGCACTGGCATTAAGTTCTGGTTTAGTAAAGCCTTTGTCGCCCGCAAAACCACAACAGCTAATATCATCAGGAATAATCACATGTGGCGCACAGGCTTTAGTCACCTGCTCTATAAGTGGTGCTAAGCCTTGGCGTCGTGACGTGCAAGTAATATGTAACATCACCGGCTCTTGCTGAGGAATAATTTCTAATCTTGAGAAGACAAACTCAGCGACAAATTTAAACGGCTCATAAATAGTGAGTTCTTTACGTAAATGTTGCTTACTGGTACTGGCACATGGGCTGGTATCCATTAAAATCGGATATTGACCTTGCTTTGAAGCTTCCCACAATACATTTTCTAATTGTTGTGCTTTAAGATGTGCTGTTTCAGGAAAGCCTTTACTAGTATAAGGCATACCACAACATTGGTTATTGAGATCTGCAGGTAATATAACCTCATAGCCTGCTTTTTCCAGCAAAGACATCGTTACTTCAGCCAATGGACGTTTATCTTTTGCTTGTACTTCAACCCCCATATTTCGAGCAGCACAACTTGGAAAATACACCACTCGCTCTTTTGTTATCCCGTTAATAACAGGGGCTATTATTTTCGCAGCAGGCAATGGCAAATGTGGCGTCCATTGCGGTATTTTATGCCCTGATAGTTGGTAAGCCTTTTGCGTTAGCTTACGCATTTTATTCGTGCCCAATACTTTATGCATTTGACTCGCGACAGTTAATCCTGCTTTTACAGAAGCGGTAACGGTTGCAAAATGATCCCCTGTCCATGAGGCAATTTTTTTGGCTTTTTCAGTATGATTTTGACGTAATTTACGCACTAAATCCCCCGTATTAATACCAACAGGGCACCGTTCAGCACACAATCCAGTTGCCGCACAAGTATCAAGCCCATAATAGCGGTAGGTTTTTTCCATCGCGGCTAAACGAGCCGGATCTTCATTACTGCGTCGCAAACGTGATATTTCACGAAATACGGTATTACGCTGACGCGGTGTTAACGATAAATTACGTGATGGACATACTGGCTCACAAAAACCACACTCAACACATTTATCAATAAGCTCATCCGCAACGGGCATGGCTTTCAAATGCTTAATATGTGCTTTTTTATCTGCATTAATGATCACGCCCGGATTTAATATTCCGCGCTTATCAAAAATAGCTTTAATCGCCAGCATCAGCTGATAGCCGTCATACCCCCACTCAAGTTCAATAAAGGGTGCCATATTGCGACCCGTACCATGTTCAGCTTTTAATGAACCTTGATAATCAACCGCCACCAATTGGGCTACAGCATCCATAAATGCGCTGTAACGTTCAATTTCAACTTGCGTATCAAATGCCTGTGTAAAGACAAAATGTAAATTACCCGCTAAAGCATGACCAAAAATGATCGCTTCATGATATTCAAATTGCACAAAGAGTGTTTGTAAATCACGTACAGCGGGCGCTAATTGTGCTATTGGAAAAGCAACATCTTCAATGATAACCGTTGTGCCACTTTCTCGTACTGCACCAACTGCCGGAAATAGCTCTTTACGAATGCCCCATAATTGCTCACACACTTTAGCATCACGACTAAAATCTATTTGTTTAATGGGCGAAAACGCATTGATTATCTGTTGTATTCCATCACTTTGAAGCAGCAGATCGTGTTCATCTTCAGCATGCAGTTCAATTAATAATGCCGCTGCCTCAGTGTTACCCTCCACACCTAATTGCGCGATAAAACGTGGCATGCCGGGTTTCTCAGCTACGGATGCTAATGAACGGTTATCCATTAACTCTACCGCTGCAACACGGGTTTTACTGAGTTGGCTGACAGCAAGACATGTTTGTTCAATATCAGCAAACACGAACAGACCAGACACTTTAAAAGCATGGTTAATAACAGTGTTATAAGTCACATCTGCAATAAAACCTAATGTCCCTTCTGAGCCAATAAATAAATGTTGTAAGACATCAATCGGATCATCAAAATCCACCAATGCATTTAAACTGTATCCGGTGGTATTTTTTAAACGGTATTTATGACGGATCTTATCCGCTAAAACACGATTAGCCTGACACTCACTCACCAATAACATCAATTCTGAGATCATTGTGGCATGGCTTTTCTTAAACGCAGCAATACTGTTGAGATCTAAGGTATTAAGCAAAGTACCATCGGCTAGTACCACCGTCATACCCGCAATGGTGCGGTAGCTATTTTGAGAAGTACCACAACACATACCTGAGGCATTATTAGCAACAATCCCTCCAATTTTACAGCTATTTATGGAACCGGGATCGGGACCAATTTTACGTCCAAATGGGGCTAAAATGGCATTCGCTTCTGCGCCAATAATACCCGGTTGCAGCCACATTTGAGCGCCCTCATTCAACACTTTATAGTCACGCCAACGTCGCGTTAAGGTAATTAACACTGAATCTGACTGTGCTTGACCAGAAAGACTGGTGCCTGCTGCGCGAAACGTAACGGCTATTTGACGTTCATAGCAGGTTTTAATCGCAAAAATAACTTCGTCGAGTGTATCAAGCTGTAGAACTAATTGCGGTAACAAACGGTAAAAACTCGCATCAGTACCATAAGCCAAGGTTAAGGTTGGATCGGTAATAATTCTTTTTTCATCAATTTGCTGGCGTAATTGTTCTATCAAATCCGTATAAGCAGGCTGCATCATTGCTCCATGTGATTAGTTTTAAGCATAAATATCATGCTACTATTTTAATAAAGGATGAATAATTTTACTGCTATCGTTATAGTTAATATATATTGATTAATTCACATCTATGTTGCAAAAACCATACTAATGCCAATAACGCGCTGAGTGGTTTAGGTGGAAGTTTAACGGGCAATATTCGCTTAACGGTTTCCACTATCTCTGGTGAACTTATTTTGCCAGAGCCGATTGCCGCTTTTAGTGAGAAATATCCCGATATTCACATTGAAATGGATTTCGATAATCGTTTTATTGATTTAGTGCAGGAAGGGTTTGATCTCGCGATTCGTACAGACGCAATATCTGATTCTAGCTTTATTGCACGACAATTGGTGTAAACGCGGTGGGTGATATGTGGTGCACCCTGCTATCTCGCTCAAGATTTAGCCCAAGGCACATTAGTTGGAGTATTAGCACCTTATGTCGCTAAATCATTCGGTATCTATACGGTATATCCTTATACCAAACAGCAACCAACTAAAGTGAAATTATTTATTGAGCATTTATATTATTATCAACGCCATCGCGATCAGTTCCAATAAGTCCTTATTGCATCGTTTATTTATGACGCTATGCAATACTGATTACATCAAACCATATAACATTACCACCAATATGAATATCGACTTCTTCATCGATTTCACGACCAAGTAATGCTTCTCCAAAGGGTGATGTTGGCGTCACAATAATCACATCTTGCCCATCAATAAGAAACTTTAATCCGCCAGCTGCTGGACCTAAAAAGACATGTTTAACGTTACCATCATGATCTTCTAAAACCACTAAATGACCAACAACAACCGTATCTTGTTGGGTGGGCATAGCGGCAAGCAAATGCTGATACGCACTAATATCCGCTTTGCATTCAGCCACTCGCAGTGCTTGACCATGAGCAAGATAAGAGGCTTCTAATGCAAAAGTATCATATTTATTTTCAGCCACATTTTCATCGTCAGTTGCGGTATTATAAGCACGCATCGCAGCCTCAGTCGCTATTTGTAACGTCCGTTCTAACTGTGCCTGAATACGCTCAAGTAACGCTTGTTTGTTCATTAACGATTAACCTATTAGCCAAATGGGCGCTGATTATACATTGAATAGAAACACAAACAAAAACAACAACGATCACTGCCATTAAATGCTCACTAAAACCTAAAGAAAATACAATATCATCCGATATAGCACTTATTCATTATGAAAAGTGACGATGTCTATCAATATGTCTATTTTAAAACGGCTAGTATGCATAATCAGCTTATTCTCTATCGTCCAACCAGCTTTGGCATTAACCCCGACTCATTTACTTAATTATCAAGATAGCTACGGTAATATTTCATTAAGAGACAGTGGTGATATTCGGTTACCTGATCCACTCATCATTGATGGTGATCTTAATCTTGAAAATAGCCGTATTAGCATGTTACCCCAAAGCGTCACAGTTAAAGGTAACCTTAATTTAGCTTACAGTGATATTGAATATTTACCGTTAGCCCTTAACGTCGATGGTTATATCAATCTAGCTTACTCTAAAATTAAAGAACTTAACTTTGGTTTACGCGTTATTGGCGATCTCAGCGTAGCTCATACTCAACTAAAAAAACTGCCTGATAATTTATATATTAAAGGTGATTTATTACTGCAAAATAGCAAAATTCGTACTTTACCTAATAAACTGGTTGTAAAAGGTAATATTTATATTGGTAATATGCCACTCACTACTATTCCAGATGATGCTATTATCAAGGGATTTATATATCGATAAAAAATAGTCACTAAACATTATTAACAAAAACAAACAGTTGTGTTTTTAATAAACAATAATTTAATTTTGATAAAGGGGGGTATAAGTTAGCCAGAAATATTACAACGTGAAAATAGATTCCTGGCCACTTTGGCTGTTGATATTTGTAATGAACAATTTTCAACATACACATAATTAGAGGATAATTATGTGTATTCATTTCTTTATCACCTACAAAGAAATGTTTTTCTAAAACTTAAGCTTTAACTACTTTAGTAGTTTGATTTTTATGGTAAAACCACTGTCTACGACTACGTGTTTTCATTTTAAACCTCTCATTTATTTCCCAATGAGCAAGGTTGATATCACTATTTATTAATACCGTTCTTACTCGACTATTCGTGTTCTACTTAACCAAGATCATATGACATTATGATGACATATTCATTGAATTATTATAAACAACAATTTTTATATATCTACTTAACGACAACAACTTCTATAAACAAGTTCCGTTATCGATAAATATAACTGTGATAAGGCTTCGCGGGGGTAATTTAGGAAAGAATATAAACTAAGACTTTCTGATTTTTGAAACGAATTTCACCTAACGATCTATATCAACACAGTCAATATAAATATGTTTTTCCATTTTGACAACCACTCTATTGTCTTTTTTTTGTGACAAATATCATCTTTCGATGAAAAACAACATTAAATAATAGCTAACACATTGCTAAATAAGAAAAATAATTTATTTTATCGTTATATCATTCAGTAACGTTTATTTATCACATACTGTTTTTTTTTGGTATCTCCCCTCAAAATGTAACTGTGTTGCTTATTTATCTTATTTTTCCTCATAATAAGAATGCAAATATATTTCTAACATCTATGCTTAATAATGAGAAAAAGCTTCAGGAATGAACAATGACGATGCACAGTGTTACTATCGAACTTACTGCTAATGCGCCTAAAAAACTATTATTTGCCTTACTTTCTGATCACGAGCAACTACATCGATTTTTTAATGCCAGCTACAGCTTATTACGCACCGGTAAACCCCATAACAATGGCATTGGTGCGATACGAGAAGTAAGCAATGGCTTTTTCGTTTATCAAGAACAAATTATTGACTTCAAAGAAAATGAGCATCTGCACTATAAAATTATCACCGGTGCGCCAGTAGAAGAACACGGCTGTTGGATCAAATTTATTAGCATTAATGCCGATCAAACCAAGATTCTATATCACATGACCTTCTCACCTAAATTTATCGGTACAGGCTGGCTGATTAAGCAACATATTTATCGCTTCATTAAACTTGCGCTAATTAAACTCATTCATTTTAGCGAAACTCAAACACACAATCACAAGCAAACTGCTCCTTAAGCCCAAGTTACGTATGTCTACCATCGTAATAATTAAGCGTTACTCCACAGTTTTCACTATTAAACTACATTACTCACACAATAATTGATCATAGTGCTATAAATTAACGCGTATTTATTGATTAATAGTCACATCTAGCTATGTGTATGAGTCTATTTTATGAATACAATTCAACCCCTATTAACAACTGAACGCTTAATCCTTCGTCCATTAGAATTATCTGACTCGACAAGAATACAACAACTCGCTGGCAATGTTGATATTGCGAATGGCACCATCAGTGTTCCGCATCCTTATTCTGATGGTATGGCGGGAAAATGGATCGGTAAGCACTTAGCGGGATGGTATAGCCACCAATCAGCTATCTTTGCCATTACGCTAAAAAGTAATCATCAACTGGTAGGCTGTGCTGGATTAGAAAACATTAATCAGAATAGCGCTCAACTAGGCTATTGGATTGGCGTCCCATTTTGGGGTAACGGTTATTGTACAGAAGCTGTTGAACGCATTAAAGAATTTGGCTTTAATAAACTTAATTTACACCATCTTTACGGTCGCCATCTAAAAACAGTATCTGGCCCTGAAAATGTCATGCTTAAAATTGGCATGAAAAACGTCACAACGTTAACCGTACCCAGTCATCATCTATCACAAGACGATATTGCGATTTATGAAGTACTAAAACAAATTGCTTCATAAGCGATATAGAATCACAATAAATTAGCCCTCATGCGCGTTGAAGCGATAGCAAGAGTAGCATTTGTCCCTATTAGTCGTTAGCATATTAATCAAGTTACTGGACTCGTTAATAGGTATCAATAGTGAAATCACCGTGTGTTGCTAAATGTAAAAATAATGCAGGAATGTGCAGTGGCTGCTTACGCACAATGACAGAAATCAGCCACTGGATAGCCTATCCAGAACAACAACAACTGGCGATAATGGCTAACATTAAAGCGATTAAAGCCACTCACCAGTGCCCACAATGCCAACAGCCTGCACAATGTGATATTAGTGCGGGTAAATCGACATGCTGGTGCTTTGATATTGAACCACGCCAAACATCATCAGATTCACCAAAGGCTTGCCTGTGCCGACAATGTTTATCCTTAATGCCAACCCTCTGATATTTATCATCGACATCACATGGTAGCTAATTTTATGCTACCAATATCACACCAGTCAGTTACAATTGTCACTTCGACTCGCTAATTCTACAATAAGATAATGTAACGCATCTCTGCGGTCGGCGTTATCTGGAATACATATGGATATAAAAGTTAATAAACGTCAGAGCCAACTACTTAATGACACTATTGAGCAGTGGCAGCAACAACAGCTTATTGATAACCAACAAGCACAGCAACTACGTCAGAGTTATCATGTTATTAGTTTTGATTGGAAACTACTGGCTGTCTATTCTTTCTGGGTAGCCATTGCCTGCTTTATTCTGTCGGTGATCTTATTAGTAGCCGATGATTATTTGATCTCACTGCTCTCTCGCCTAATTAATACACCAGCAAGCGTATTAACTATTCTAAGTACGATCATTGCAGGATTGTTGTTTTATTTTGGTGTCAAACGCCGTCAACGTTACCCCGAGAAAACCGTTAGCAATGAAGCAATGTTCTTTTTTGGCGTACTTATCACAGCTGTTGCCAGTGGTTTTTTAAGTCATACTGCAATGGCACAAAATTGGCGTGAAAGTCTTTTTATTCTTCTTCCTACGATCACCTATCTCATTATTGGAATCCAACTACGATCTGTCTTAGTGTGGCTATTTGCTTTATTGGGTGTTGGCTTATGGGTACTAACTGAAACCTCTTACCTCGCCCAAAATCATTATCTCTTTTGGGGAATGAACATTCCATTACGGTTTATTTTTGTGGGAATATTGATTGTCGGATTAAGTGCGATTTTTAAGCCTCATAGCCGATTTTACTTTGCAAAAGAAGCCACCCAATTTGTTGGACTAATGTATTTCTTTAATGCGTTATGGATGCTGACAATTTTTGGTAATTATGACAGTTTAAGTGCTTGGTCACACGTCAAACAAATTGAGCTATGGGGTTGGAGTGTTGCAATGGTATTTCTGACATTAAGCGCTATTCTCTACGGCATTAAAAATAATAACCCGCTAGTAAGAGCTTTTGGGATCATCTTTTTATTATTGTGTTTATATAGCCGTTATTTTGAATTTTTTTGGGGAACACTCCATAAAGCGCTCTTTTTTGCGATATTAGCCTTAAGTTTTTGGTGGATCGGTAGCCGAGCAGAAAAACTTTGGCATCTAGGAAACAAAAACTAATAAAAAGCCGCTGTTATGATAAACATCAAGCAGCGGCATTATTTATAGATACAATTTATTACGTATATCGTGAAATCATAAAGTGGGGACATATATTATTTAACTGCGTGCCTTTCTAAATTGTATAATCGGATTTCATGCAATACACGTTCGGTGAGTATTTCATTCATGGTATCTCGCATTGACGCTTGCATATCAGAAATAACCGGAAATACATTTTGATTCATTTCATCTAAACAGCCTTTAGACACTTTCATTTTCAAATCAAACTCAAACGAAGCAAGCGCTAAAAATTTTTCCATTCGTTCGATAACAACATCAATCATGTAGCAATCTGCACCCACATCCAACAATTCTTGTTCAACAATTAATTCTAACGGCGTACGATCTCGAGGCTGTTCTTTTACTGGAAACGCAAGAATATTTGACATCATATCCTCCTCATAATCAGTAATAATCATCCGTTGATAATTATTATAATAACATTGTTGCTACATTCATCCTATGTGTAATTCACGCACTTGAAAAGACCATTTTTAATAAAATTCATCAGCCCCCGATAAAAAACACTCGTTTAAAACGTCTTTAATAAAATAAAAATACTTTATTATCATTAAGTTAAAACAGAGACTACCCTTATATAAATCTTTCATATTTATTTTCATTATGATCACTATTGCTATGATTTGTTGATGACAAACATCATATTTGAAAGAGTATAATGAAAATAATTTAAATTTCGCGTATAACTTAGCGTAATAATAACAAACGATAATTGAAAATTTTAAGTGAAATTATTCATTTAATAGGGAGTCTTATATGAGAAAAATTTTAGTGGTTGCCAGCTCACTTGCTATTGCATTAACACTAAGTGGCTGCTCGGATAATGAAGTTGGGGATGTTTCTTTAGGTATGTTTACCACTAAAGATATTAAACTAAATACATTAGTCGATCCTGTTGTACCAGGTGTCACTTGTCATATTGCAAGTATTGAAGCCGACTTAAGTTTAGCGGATCCATCTGACTCATCAATTTCATGCCGTCAAACTGGTGAAATAACCCCTGAGATGATAGCTCAAATTGACAAATCAAAATCAGGCGAAGTAGTATTTAAAAAATCTAAAAGTATTTTCTTCAAAACAATGAAGATACGTCGTATTTATGATCCACAATCAGAAACATTGATGTATTTATCATACTCAACCAAAACTACTACAGGCAGTTATAAGCACAGTTTATCAACAGTGCCATTGTGGGGTACAAAAGCCTACGTTGATCATACTCCTGCAACCAATATTCAATAATATCCACATATCGCTTCTTATCTTTATAATTAAGAAGCGATATATTGCATTATCTTTTTCACTTAACCCTCATAAATCATATAAAAAACCAACAATTACACCATGAAAAACACCGATTTAATAACAATAACCAACATAAAATAAACATCTACCTGCAAACACAACCACCATTATTGAAAAGTGTGATTCCGATTCCGATAATATCGCTTCTCATTTTTTCTTTTTTTGGCATAGTTCACACCAGAACAATACATATTAACTATATATAATTACTTAATATTCCCTGAGTGAATAACTATGCAACCAAATACTACAAAATCGATTGCTTTCAATATGCCTTCCCAGTCAATCACTCTGTTAGCTAAGCTTTGCTTACTGACTTTTACTGCTTTGCCACTAGGGAATATTGCTGTTGCACAAGAAACAACAATAACGACAACGCCAACAACAATTGACAACATACTGATCAATCCAGATATTGGTATCACTGAACATCACTCATTTGATATCAAAAATGATCCGTGGTGGAATCAACCGACCCATCCAGAAACCTCTGTCGTTTATTTCCGTTGGTATTGGGAAGAATTAGAGCCCCAAAAAGGACAGTATAATTTCAAACTTATTGATGACACCATCAACCAAGCTGCCGCATTAGGAAAAACAACTGTCATTCGATTTATGACAATGGCTGGAGTAGATGAAGTTTATTACAATAACTCACCGAATGAAGGCAAAAAAATACTCGGCATTCCTTGTTGGCTTAAGAAAAAAGTAGATGCAAACACAACCGGCGATGTGTGTATTGATGATAATAGCTTTACGATTGATTATACAAACCCAGTATTTAAAAAGAACCTTAAACGCTTCATTAATGCGATGGGCGAACGTTACAACAATAACCCTAATATCTTACGTCTAGATGTAGGCCTTGTTGGTACATGGGGGGAATGGAATTTAGCATCACATAAAGGTTACGATCGACCAACATTAGGTAACCATGGCTATTCAGATGAAGATCTGCTGCCATATCCTAAAATGATGAAAAATGCATTTCCTAATAAAACCTTAATTATGTATCTCGGATCTAATGATGAAAATGTATTAAGTCATAGTACTCAGCGAGATTATGGTTGGCGAGCAGATTGTCTTGGCGATTGGGAACAAGGCTGGAATCATATGGAACAAGGCTATCCTGACACCATTGCACACGCGCAAGGGCTAGGAAATACAGTTAACAACTATCCCGATCCAAAATTCCTTCAACGTTGGAAGCAAAATCCTGTCGATTTTGAAATTTGTTACACCGTTGATGAATGGGCAGCTAAGAAAGAAATTTATACCGTTGAAAAAGTAAAACAAACATTTGACGCAGCGCTTGATATGCATACATCATTATTAAATCTTAAATCAGGAAATATTCCTGAAATGTATCAGCCACTATTAGATGATTTCCTAAAAAAAGTGGGTTATAGATTTGAATTGAATACAGTTGAGATCACCAGTAATTTTAAAGCTGGCTCTCCGATTGCAATCAACTCAAATTGGAAAAATACTGGTGTGGCACCAAGTTACAATAATTATCCCGTTGTATGGCGATTACGTGATAGTAATAATCATGTTATTGCTCACTTTGAAACAAATAATGACATTCGCCGTTGGCTTCCAGCTAACAATAAAGATGATGTAGCACCCAAACATTACCAAAACAATACATTTACACTACCGGAATACATTAATGATGGACACTATTTCCTTGATGTTGCATTAGTGAAACCTAATACTTATGACGCTACAATTAAATTAGGCATTGAAGGAATGAAAAACGATAAATGGCATCAAGTAAAATCTATTTACTTAATGAATAATTACTAATTTAATTTATTATTAAAGGCTAATGCGATATTAGCCTTTAAATTAAACCATTATCGTAAAATAAATGACTCAGTTTACACTCCACTGATATGCCAATTACAATATACGTTATAATACCTTAATGTTATTAAATATCGGTATTTCACATGAAGTACAATCGCTTAATCATTACTAGTCTAATATGTGCATCCATGCCCGTATTAGCAAATACAAAACCAATCACTCTCAATTACACCCCAACAATTAATAATAATATTCTTGTAAATCCTGATATAGGCATTACAGACCATCAAACTATTAATCGTCACAATAATCCATATTGGGCAGAACCCTCCTATCCCAAAACAAGTGTTGCGTATTACCGCTGGTATTGGGAACAGCTTGAACCACAAAAAGGTGTTTATAACTATAAAATTATCGATGATACGATCAAAGCAGCTAGAGACCAGAATAAAAAATTAGTCATTCGATTTATGACCATGCCAGGACTTAATGAAACCTACTACAAACATTCTCCTCGAGCAGGAAAGAAAATATTAGGTATTCCTTGCTGGTTAAAAAAACAAATAGATCCACAAACGCATACTTTCTGTAAAAATGATAATAGCTTTATTATTAATTATAAAAATAAAGTATTTAAAGCTAATCTTAAACGTTTTATTGATGCTATGGGCAAACGCTACGATCATAATCCAACCATATTACGCTTAGATGTGGGGCTAGTCGGTACATGGGGTGAATGGCATCTTGCAACACATTATAAAAATCCAGCACCGACACTCGGTAATCATGGCTATAAAGCTGCCGATCTCATTCCTTATATTACGATGATGCAACATGCATTTCCCGATAAAATGTTAACCATGAGTATTGGTACCACAAGCGATAGTACCACCAGTTATGCCACCCAACATGGTTTGGGGTGGCGAGCTGACTGTATCGGTGATTGGACTCCAGGCTGGAACCATATGCTCGATGGTTATCCGCAAACGATTAAACATTTAGAAGGCAAAGGGAATATAAAAAATAGTTATCCCGATAAAGATTTTCTTAATCGTTGGCAGCATGCGCCAGTTGATTTAGAAATATGTACTGACATGTTAGATTGGGAAAAACAACCCAAAATATATACTCTTGCAAAAGTAAAAAAGACATTTGACGTCATACTTACACTGCATACATCATTATTTAATTTAAAATCGAGTAAAATCCCAGCAGAATATCAGCCTCTTTTAGACTCATTAATTAAAAAGCTTGGTTACCGTTTTAACTTAAATCATGTTGAAGTCATCAGCGATTTTAAGCCTAATTCAACGATTACCTTTAACTCACAATGGCAAAATATGGGCGTTGCACCTAGTTATAATAACTACCCTATTGTATGGAGATTGAGAAGTATTAATAGTAAACAAAAATATTACTTTGATACTAATAATAATATAACTCAATGGATGCCAGCATCAAGCATTATAAGTAAAGCACCTATTTATAATATAAGTAATATTTTCACCCTACCTAAAAATATTATTCCTGGAAAATATTATATTGATGTTGCAATGGTAAAACCTCATAGTCATCAACCACAGATATTACTAGGAATAAATGGAAAAATAAAAAACAGATGGTTCAAACTAATTGAAATTAAAATTAAAAATTAAAAACCAAAAAAGCGTCAAATATAAATATTTGACGCTTTAATATCATTTAATACTATTTAATACTATTTATTAAGCTGCACCATCTCTGCATTTGATGCCCAATTATCACTTTTACAAGACTCAGTATTAGGAAAACGTACTATAACCGTTTTATCATTTAATAATGCATTCTCAAGCAATGATTGGTATTGATAATGTTGCAATTCAGTTTTAATACGTGAATCATCATCTTTTTTCAGCTTATTAAGATCAGTAGATGAACTATATTCAGCAAGAAGCGCCCCTTCTGATAAATTATTCCCCACATTAGAGGGCAACGATTCATTAGATGAGATACGCTTCCAAGCCTTCCAATGATCTGTGGTGTTCTTTAACAGAGCAAAAACAACACCCTTTTCAACACGTACAGCTTCAACTTTAGCAGGTCCACAATCTTGCCAAACCCCACTAGCCGTCGTTATTCGCCCATCAGCTAACGCAGATGTTGATAATAATACCGCAATCAAACTAAACGCAATATATCGTTTCTTCATAAATACCTTTATTATTTATTTAAATAGAACGTTACGATATAAATAAATACATAAGTAAAACGTTATATTTATACAGATAATAACTAAACGATCACATTTAAAAATTAACTTATAAATGTATTTCTAAATGCGTCCCAAACACCAAAGGAAAAATGTTTAAAAATATCAATACCCAAAGCTGATTTAATTAAATACATTGTTAATACTGCGGACATAAATAAACCTATCCCGCCAGCTAAAATAAATAATGACTTAAGTAATATTGATAGTGAATCTCTTTTTCGAACATGGCCTCGTCGATCTTTACCAATCAGAAAAATTGTATAATAACGCCATTTACCAACCCCAATAACAGGTCTTAAATCTACGCAATGATCTCCTCTTGACGTATTTTTAATAATGGAGCTTTCAATTTCTTTTTTTTGTTCTGCTGTAAAAGACAATAAAACATCTTCAGACATAGTGTTAAAAAAACGAGCTGCTACCGTATTTTCTTCAGTAGAATAGTTGTTACTAAATTTCATATACTGTTCTTACTTTTTCATTATCGCTTGTTGGTAAACATGGTAAGTTTGTTCTGCTATTAAATTCCAATCATAATATTCTAAATATTCAGCATATGAAATAAGAGGTTGGTCTATTGCTGTTACAAGCTTATCTGCTAAATCTTGGCTATCACCGCATTTAAAATAACAATCGTCAGGCAAATGTACTGCTTTATTTGCAGGAATGTCACTAATAATAGCTGGCAATGAAAAAGACATCGCTTCTAATAAAGCGATAGGCAATCCTTCACTGTATGATGGTAACACAAAAGTATCTGCTTGTGAGAAGATACTATGTAATTCTTCACCTGATAAAAAGCCAGTTAATACGACACCGTTCATTTCTCGTGCCGTTCCTTTTAATTGATAACTGTATTCCGTCACATGATCACTATCACCCACTAAAACTAGCTTTTTCTTAATTCCGCTAAGTTTATAAGCTTCAAGTAAAACATCTAACCCTTTTTCTTGTGAAAAACGACCGACGGCAATAATATAATCTCTAGGTTCAAGATCATACTTTGATAGATATTCATTAATTTTACTTTGGTCTGGTAATTGTGGCGGATTAACACCATTAAAAATCAAATGAGTATCACTGCGACCATATTTTTCATTCATCAGGTTTTGCATAAAATCAGAGATAACAATCACCTCTGTTGAATATTTCATCGCCCACTTTTCACCAAGACGAAGAATAAACTTCGCTAATTTACCCCATTTTTGATGATCATAATTTTGGCTATGATGGGTAAATACAACTTTTTTACCAAAAAAATGTAATAATGGAATAACCAAACCAGAACCGATGGCATGGATGTGTACAATTCCAGCTTTTTCTTTAATTGCATATAAAGCAGCAATTAATGAATGCAGAGGTGCTTCTAAAGACTTATTTGTTACTGCTGGTAACGCTTTTAACTTCACACCTTCATACACGCTTTCAGTGTAAGGCACATAAGGTTTACGCGCAGTAACCGTAATATCCAAATCATATTTTTTCACTAATAATGGATATAATGCCTGACAGTGAGACTCGACACCACCAGGTACATTAGGAATACCACGTGTACCTAAAACAATAATTGATTCTTTCACAACAACCCTTCTTATCTAAGTAAAAGTCAGTCTAAATTAGACTGACTTTATAGATATATCTACTTACCAGCTAATGAATGATATAAACTAATGAGTTCACGTTTATGAACCTCTAATGAATATTTATTCACCATCCGTTCTCTCGCCTTTACACCCATTTCTTTAACTAACTCAGGATTAGACGCTAAGATATCAAGCTTATCTGCAAGTTGTTGTGCATTACCTGGTTCAAATAAGAAACCAGTCTCGCCATCAAGTACCTGCTCAGGAATGCCGCCAATATTACCGCCAACGACAGGCTTACCATAACTCATCGCTTCAATAACCGACATTGAACAGTTTTCATACCACTCAGAAGGTACAATCACGGCTTTGGCATTTTTTATAATATTGAACAGTTCATCGCCTTGTAAAAAACCGAGCAATTCAACATTTGGATATTCGCGCTCAATTAATTCTTTAACAGGACCGTTACCTAGTACTTTTAAAGGTACATCAGCTTTCATTAAACTATGTGCTTTAGCCAGTGTAGGAACCCCTTTCTCTGGGCTTAAGCGACCACAGTAAAGGAAGTAACCACCATCTTCGCCAATTTCAGTTTTGCTGGCATCAATGCCATTAACAATCACTTGAACATTGGCATCAGGTAAGCGCGTTTTAATCATACTTTTCATAAACGCAGAAGGAGCGACAAAAGTATCAATATTTTCATAACTCTTGTTTAAGCCATGGAATACAGCTTCACATGACATTAAAAAGCTCTTTGACCATGAGCCTTCATGCCACTGATATTTAAAGAGATTAACAAAGCTACCATTAATATTTTTTACATCAAAAACTTTACCATCGATTAAGCAGCCATAACCAGGACACGCCACTTTATAATCATGAGCCGTCAAAATGGTTTTACAGCCATGTTTTTTAGCTATTTTGATAATTGACGGTGTTAATTGGTGATATATATTATGGAAATGAACAATATCAGGTTTTTCATTAATGATTAATTGTTCAAATTTTTCACACGCTTGTTTATTATGAATAAAGTCGCGTGATACTTTCAGCTTCGACTTTAAACCATGCTCATTATTATAATCAACATTATCAACAAAATATTCACTTTGCTCTGATGGTAAGTTTTTCTCATGCTTCATGGAAAAATCAATAACCTCAAAACCTTCAGTATTTTTCACCATTTCTCGCTCTTGCAAGAAAACAGTTTCCGCACCGCCATGAGGGAAAAAGAACTTATTTACAAATAAAACTTTCATAAAACCTAACTCACTATCACAACGCATTGTGTTTATTTAAAACATTCTTAATATCATTAGCAACTTGCTGGCCTAGATATGAATAAGAACGATTGTTTTTAATATAATTATAACCAGCATCTAATTCTTGTTCTGACATCGGATTTTGAGCCAAATCAATCATAGCGTTAGCGTAAGACTCACTACTACCATCGGTAACTCGACCACAGTGTGACTGTTCAATAACATACTGTTGATCGGGTGAATCATTACAAATCATTGCCTTTTTAAGTGCCATATATTCCATGGCTTTTGTTGGTGTAGAGACATCAAGTAACAAGCCTCTATTCATAAAACCAATCACCATATCAACACCTTTTAGGTAAGCCCAAGCTTCTTGAGTCGGAACCCAACCAGTGATAATAAAATCATCAGCCACACCCAATTTTTGAGCTTCTTCTAATAAGCACTCACGATCTCGAGCAATTTCAGAATCACCAACAAATAATAATTTTAAATTAGGCACTTGTTCTTTTGCTTGTTTAAAGGCTTGAACAATGGTTTCTAATTTACGTAATCGATCCAGACTACCTAAATAACCAATAACAATAGAGTCTTGCCATTGTGGAATCTGTTTAGGTTCAGTCTGTGAAGACTCTTCAATTTTATCAAAGTCAACACCCATCGGCACAACCATCATTGATTGAGGATCAACACCTTTATTTTTCATATAATTAAACATGAAATCACTCTGAACATAGACACGATCAGAGTGAGGAAGAATAAAACGATATAGAATAAATTCTTCAACTAACCCTTTAGCCAGTAATATTGGACGCTTCCAGCTAGGAATATTTTCATTTTTATCTTTTGCACGCATCGTTCGGCTTTCAGCGTACAAAAATGAGACCCAATAAGTAAACGGTAGCTTATTCCACTTTGCTGCTAATAATGTAAATAATCCAACCCAAACCATATCTCGAGCTTGAATAACATCAAATCCATTTTTCTTCGCTTGCATCGATAACTTACAAGCATTTAAAAAATAAGCCAGTGAATCCAAGTGCTTATTGGTCATTTTTTTGCTGGTCATTAATGTTGTGCCATCTCCCTTAATAAAGATAGCTTCCTTTTTAGGAATACCAACAATCGTAGTTTCAACACCTTCTTTGGGTAGTTCTTTTGAATAAAGTACATCAACATCAGGACGATATGATGGCAACTCTTCAGGAACAAAGTTTATAATTTTTATCTTACTAGCCATTAATACTTCTCATCTATTGTTTTTATAACTTTTGCAGGATTACCAACTGCAATACTATTTTTGGGAATGCTTTTAGTAACTATTGACCCGGCACCAATAATACAATTATCACCAATAACAACATCCCCCAAAATAATGACACCAGGACTCAATTCAACGTTATTACCGATCACTGGTGAAACATATTTACCGGTTACTTTATCGATTTTATTACCAATGGTAATATTATGTTTTAGTATGACATTATCACCAATAACAACATCTGCATTAATAACGATGTTTTGAGGGTGATACATCATTAATCCTTTACCAATTGTTGTTCTCGCTGGTATATCTAAACCACAAAAAAATTTAAACACTTTCAATATCATCAAATTAATAACAAAAATTTTACCTCGAATACCATTTGTATAATAACGTGATGCCAAGTTAAAATTTAACAAAAAAATCTTTGCTATTAATGGATTGTTATTTGCTGCTTTCTTTGACATTTTGTTTCTCCCATATTGATGAGAGTAAAACATATCCATTTTTTAATTAATTAGAAAGAACATTTATGCAAATAGTTTCATTATTTCTATTTATGGTTGCCTTTCTGATTATAAGCATAGCACCTAAACATAAATAAAATTGAAACTGATAAACCGGAATTAATGCCAATAACGGTGCATAAGGTAACGTCACTAACCCTGCAACAGTAAAACCAATAAAAGCAGGTTGACGTGACAATAATTTAACATCTTCTATAGACAGATTATTCCTTGAAAACATTGGTTTAGGTTTAGAATTCCAAATAATTAATAAACTAATAAGAACTAAAAATGATGTTCCAATAAACCCAATTTCCCAAAGATAAATAGCCAACGCTGTTGAACCAACATTTAAATTAAATAAAGTCGAAACATAGCCTGGAGTATCACCACCAGGATTTGAACTATTCAAACCATAACCAAATAACTGATCTACAACCCCATGAAGCGTTGATTGCTGTCCCCAGAATACAATGGATGTTAAACGACCAAGTTCATCTACTCGACCATTAAGTCCAGCTACAATCGCGTGTGTATTAAAGATATAGCCAATATTATCCATAAACATATCCCAAATACCCAGTTTTGCTGAATATTGATTAGAATACGTTACGGCGAGTATGGTGATAAATATACCAACCAATACAGTAATAATTGTAATACCAATCAGAATTGTTTTTATATTTACAGGTTTAACTTCCTTGACATAACTCGGTAATATAAATACATACATCATAAAGATAGGTGAAAATAGTACAACAAACTGTACTTGTGCAATAATCGCTATCGCAAACCCAACCAATAGATGAAAAAGTAATGACTTTAATGTTGCTACACCATGCTTATACTCAGATAATTTCATCAACATGATCAGCATAGCAAAGAGCCCCATAGAAGCACCATTACCACCTGAATGCATACTACCGCCAAAAGTCCCTACTACTGAATCCCAAGAATCCATTTTACCTTGTGCTGCGACTCGAGCAGGAACAACAACCAGCATTTGATAAGCTATGACGGGAATTTGAGCATAAAAAACCCAGTATAACTTTTCTGTGATCCGATAAATCTGAGACTCACGACAGAAACCCAGCAATAAGCACAATAATAATAAAGGCACACCAAGACTATTTTTAATGCCGGCAATTGTTGGCTTAATCCCCTCTTGCAATAACGAAGATGCTAATGCGAGAACAAAAAGCCCAACAAAAAGTACAATTAGCATAATTTCTAAACGATCCAGCTGTTTGAAATTATACCTTGTTTGCAATGGGAGCAAAGCTACCATCCCTATAGTCATTAAAAACGGCAGCCATAGAAAAGCACCAACATCAGTAAAATACTGTGCCAGCCCGCTAAAAACTAACGTTACAAAAACATAGACTTGGAAATATGCTCCCGTATTCATCTATTTAAAACCTTGTTCTTTTAAAATCAGTACACGTTTATTGATATTGATATAAATCATTAAGTATCGAATAGCGGTTAGCACTGAAAACATCATCAATGACAACGTATAATCTTTATAAATGAGTGGCAATATAATAAATGTTATAACAACGATCAGTAATTGCTCACATTGAATACGTAAAAAGTAAGTGGGCGATCCAAAAATCAACTCAACAACAGTTAACGGTACAAATGCTAACATTACAAATACATAAGGCAACATCATACGTGATGTTGATATTGATTGTACCCACTGTTCACTAAGGAAACGTTCTGTAATCCACGGATAAACAAAGTAAATACCAACAATAACAATAACCGACAATCCAAATAACAAGGCTCTTACTTGACGGTATTCTTTAATGTTAAAGAATTTATTACGAAAATCTTCTGACCATTTAGAAAATGTATAATTGCGAACCGATTGCCCCATAATAAGCACAGGCGATAAACAAAAACGATTTACAACAGCAAAATAACCCGCGACCAAAGGACTAAACCAATGGTTAATTAATATTGTCGGTAGCTGTAAACTGGCATTAGCTATAACTTCAGCACTACCAATTCGTGATAAATGCTGCCAATGTCGTGCGATATATTTATATTGTGTTGTCGGGTAAAAGTTCGATGCTTTAAAATTCTTAAAGTCAACATACTTATACAACCAAAAACTAATCAAACTTAAATGAAATACAGCCCAGACATCATATAAATAAACATCTTTCCATGAAGATAAAGCTGCAATAAAAACAACAGTAGTTACAGAAATACGTTGTAAAGCTAATGTATTGAATAACTTATATCTTAACAACACATTCTCAGACACGATCATCAATGAATAACTAGCTGTTAATATATATGTCGGCCAAAAAGGCAAATCAAAAATTAAGCGAACTAAATAAATATATAATGCACTGACAACCCATGACTGAATAAAGCTAAAAACAATCGCAGTCTCTAATTCATCATCATGCACTTTTGTTAATAAAAAGTGTGAACCATATAATGCCACTTGAGCACCAATCATGATGATGCCCAACATTAAGGCATAATTACCAACTGCAGACATACCATATCGATACGATATGAATAAAATGGTAAATGCACCAATTAATTGTGAAATAACTGATGATCCACCAATTGTTGAAGCACTCTTAATTAAACTCACTAAATAATACCTTTCACATCAGTTGGATTAATATTCTCAGTAGTTTCAACTAACTTTTCATTTACTTTATTTAATACACAACCCAATAGTGTCGCTTTGCTCGCTTTTAATTTATTAATTGCATTCACAATTTGATTTGAGCTTAAATGATTAGACTCAACAACAAATATAACACCATCAACAAGTTGACTTATTAATGCCGAATCCTTTCCTGTTTCAACTGCGGGTGTATCAAAAATCACATAATCATACTGATTGCTAAACTCAGTAAATAATGCTTTCAAATTATTATTAGTTAACATTACTAACGGAGAAATAGATTTATTATTACCCGCAGCAATAAAGTCGAAATTTGCTGATTTAATAATACATTCTTGTCGTGTCGCTTTATTTGTGATCAACTCACTCATACCAACATGATTTGTATCAGATAATGCTTTTGTTAACATTTTTGATCTTAAGTCAAGATCGACAACTAAAACGCGAGAATCAACAGCCAACGATTTAGCAATTATTGTTGAAACGATTGATGTCCCTTCATTTTCTCTTGTCGAAGATATCGCGATCATTTTTGAATGCGTATTTAATAAATGCATTGCACTACGAATACCATACGCTGCTTCATCCAGCGATGGTAAATCAGTTTTGTTATCAAGGATATCTTGTGGCGTTAATGGCTTTTTATAACGTTTAATTTCACCTAAAATTTCCAAACCAAGACGACGTTTAATCTCACTAATTGTTAGGACTTTATTATTAACTGCAGCAAGAATAACAAAAAATATTGTCGCAATAAGTAAAGACATAATCGCAATAACTGCAATTAATAACTTCTTATTCGGTTTTGTTGGCATATGTGGAACCAACGCAGGATCAATCATTGATGCCGCTGATTCTACAAACTGACCATTGATCTCTGTTTCATTTTGACGTTGAATCAGTTGGTTATAAATCTTACGAGTTTTATTTATACCATCTAATAAATTGTTATATTCTGTCTTTTTATCACCTAACACTTGAAAACTTGCTGTCATTTTATTAACAGAATCTTGCAGTTGATTTTCTTTAAAAACAGCAGCTTGGTATTGTTCTTTAATACCTTGAACTATTTGTTTAACTAAAACATTAGATTGTTGCTGCAAGATAACTAAACTTGATTTAGCTTGAATAACTTTCTCATTTTTAGCGCCATAGCGTTTTTCTAAATCTGATAGTAATGTTCGCTGATCAATGATCTTAACACGTAAATTTTCCATCTGTGGATGACGTGATACTTCAGGAATAGCCGAAGACTTCAAACCTGCATTAGCTTGACTCGTTACTGTTTTGTAAATAGATTCGCTATGCACACGCTGCGCAACTGCCGCTGCTAAATTTTCATTAAGTAATGATAACTCAGATGTTTGAAAGCCATCAATACCGCGGAATGTAATTAAATGCTCTTTCTTTAAAAAGGCATTTAGATTATCTTCTTTGTGCTGTAAATCTACTTTAAGATCTGCTATTTGTTTTCCAAGTAGCGCTGATGCATTGTCCGTCGCATCACGGTTATCATCAATTGTATAATTAATGTAAGCCTGTACAACACTATTAGCAACTTCAGCAGCAATAGTGGCTTTCTCTGACTCAAAACCAACATCAACTAACTGTGTTTTACGTACTGCCGCAACGGTAAGATGCTTTAATAAGTAATTAACACTGTTTTCTTTCTTTTGTACTAATGTTAACTGTTGTTTTGATTTTCCGTAAAATTCAGGAACATTATAAAGTTTAAGATCATTAACAACAATTACTGCTACTCGACGTGCTTTAATCAATTGATACTGGGTTTCGTAATATTCTTTACGTGTAGCATCAAAGCTTCTAACCTGTTCAAATAATGTTGGTTTTGTTTCTTCTGCTTTTAAATACACAGAAGCATAAGCTTCATATTTTGGTGGCATCTTCAAAACAAGCGGTGTCATAGAACCCGTTGTAATTACACTAAATGCTAAAACTTTCCACCAATTTTTTTTAGCTGACTTGAGAAAGCGAGAAAAGTCAATTGTACTTTCTAACTTACTCCCTTCCTCTACAAACAATGACGACATTTATATTTACCCTAAATTAGAAAAAGCTTTGATCAATAATTACTGTATCACCTGGATTTACAGCCTGAGTCGGTGATACATCTTTTAAAAGTTGGCCATTAGATAGGCGAATATCAACATCACTACGATCAGCACGATCAGTAAAGCCACCTGCAATAGCAATAGCCTGTTCTTGAGTTAATCCTGGACGATATTCATAACTGCCCGGTGCTTTAACTTCGCCAGAAACATATACTTGTCTAAACCGAAGTATTGATACAGTTACCATTGGATTATTGATATAACCATTTTTCAATTTATCGCGAATATCCATTGCAACCTGATCAGGCGTTTTACCTGTCAATTGTAATGTGCCAATTAATGGATAAATCACATTACCACTCGCATCAATAGTTAACTTCATTGATAAATTAGCTTCGTTATAAACAAGTATTTGAATTTGATCTCCAGGCCCAAGTAAATAACCGGTTGCTTTTGTTGCTGCTGATGCATTAGCACTAATAAATAAACTAATCGTTAACATAAAAATAATAGAAGCTATCTTTTTCATCTTAAATCGCCACTTTAACTGATAATCCAAATTGATTCTGTTCATAACCTAATCTTCTTATATAAGAATTGCCGTCAATGAATACCGGATCAGCACTATTATTTGTATGAAACAGCATGTGTTTATAACCTAATGTAAACTCAATTTTAGGTCTGAATAAATAGCTTATACTCAAATCTAAATAATCATAACGATCTTTTCGTTTTCGAATATGGTATTTATCAGATATATGTTTATATGATAAATAACTTGTTATATGCCCTAAAAATTGATGTTGCCACGCAATACTATTTTGTTCAGATTGGACAAAATCACCGAGATTATCAGGCTCTTTTGCTTCACTCACAGTCTTCAATATTATTGTAGAATAATCAACAGGTTGCCATCTATATGCCACATTCCAATTAACGCCAGAAAAATTACTTCCTTGCATTTTCTTTTGTTCTTTAGAAATAGTTGCTTCTATTTTTGACTTACCTGTTAACTGACTAATAATAGAAAAAGCACCAATCAATTCATCATTATTACGATCAGGATCTAAATAGCTAAAATCTTTATATAATAAAGTATAATCAAATCGAAGCCGATCTGTATATTGATGTGTAAATGTTACTTTTATATTATTTTCCGTAACATTCTCATTCTTTAAGTAATTAATGAATGCTGATTGATAACTATCAAGAATATTATAATCTGTATATTCTCGAGATAAATCTAATACAATATTCCCTTTAGCATATTTTGCACCATAGGTATATTTTGCATCTATTTTTTTCTTCGTTTTACCAATATCATGCGTGATATTAAAATAATCAAACGTTGCCACATTTGGCTGGGTTGATTCATTATCAAAGAAGAAACCATTCGTTACACCTGTTCCCAAACTTTCGTGGCCTTGGCTATAACTACCAGTTAATTCTAAATGATGACGAATGCCTAATTCCCACTTAAATATGCCTTTAATTTGATGATCATCATACCCATCACTTTTAACTTCATTATTACTATAACGTCGATAATCGCCAGAATAATAAAGTCCAAAGTTTTTCGTATTGCGTTGACCAACGACACTGAATGTAGGTTTTAACGAATAATAATCAGAGCTAATAATGTCATGATTACGTTGATGAAGTACATTATCATCAAAACCATAACCTGCACTGACTGATGAAGAAAATTCTAAACCTAAGAAAGGATCTATATGTTTTGAGTCTTGAAAAGTATTATCTGCACTCGCAACACAACTATAGGTTGCACTAATGCAACCAATTAGTAATAAATGAACTTTCTTCGTCTTAAATAAATGCATAATCTAGTACGCTGTCTCGCTAACAAAACCTTTAAAAATCGTCAGAAATATAATCTTTAAATCCAACAAAAGACTCCAATTTTGAATATATTTTAAATCGTATTTAACACGCATTTCCATTTTATCTAATGTATCAGTCTCACCACGGAAACCTTTTATCTGTGCTAAGCCAGTAATACCTGGTTTAACCTTATGACGTAACATATATTTATCAACAAGAACTCGATATTCTTCATTATGCGCAACGGCATGCGGACGAGGACCAACGATAGACATACTACCTTGCAATACATTAAAAAATTGAGGTAATTCATCTAATGATGTACGACGAATAAATGCGCCAAATTTAGTTACACGAGGATCGTTTTTAGTCGCTTGTGTTACAATTGCATCATTTTCCATTACACCCATAGAACGAAACTTCCAGACGCGTATTCTCTTACCGCCTAAACCATAACGATCTTGCTTAAATAGCACTGGACCTGGTGAACTACGTTTGACACCAATTGCAACAGCAATCAAGACTGGTGAAATCAATAAAATGATCACACTACTAATAATAATATCTTCAATACGCTTTAATACTGCGCCCATACCTTCAAATGGCGATCCAAACACACTAAAGGTTTGAACATTACCGATAGTACGAATTTGACTAACATTCAAATCATAAGTATATAAATCAGGAACAATATATGTCTCAGCCATCGTGTCAGACAGTAATCTTAAAGATTTCTGAATACGATCTTTAGCGACCATAGGTAGCGCAATATAGACCTCATCAATTTCACCATCTTTAGCCAACTGCACCAACTGGTCAATATTGCCATTCAGTTGTGTTTTTGATAAATAACCAAATCGGCTAACATCACGATCATCAAAATAAGAAATCTCGAATTTCTGATGACGAATATCTTTTCTTAAAGCATGTTCGATGGCAATACCACCTTTAGTCATGCCCAATATAGCAATACGTCTAACATGAGAATTTCGTTTTAAAAATTCACGAATAGCATAAATAGCCACACATTTAACAAAAATCATGCAACTAATAGATAAAAGAATCCATTGCCAAACAATAATAGTATTTAAATGCGTATCATTAATACCTTCAAATGAGTTCAGCTGCAGACACAAAATTCGCCAGATTAAAAATGACAAGAAAAAGGTAAATAACGTTTTTAGTGCTGTATAAGAATAATCCTGACGGACATATTTTTTGTAAAGTCCGCTATATTCACCTATCAGTAAGAATATTACAGCAAAAAGAAAACTTGCAGCCAAACCTACAGCTGTTTCACTAACACCATGTAAAGAAATAAGAAATGTTAATGTAATATTGAGCAGTAAAAAATCACTGGCTTTTATTAATACAGCATAACCATCATCCGCTATTTTTATAGCTTGTATTTTCATCGCTTAAACTAGCCTCTAGCACTACTAATTTTATAATGGGCAATGTCATTTCCATTGCTTTCTAATAATTACACGTTTAAATATTCATGTTTACGATGTAATTATACTGTAAAAAATCAGCCGACCGTCAAGTTTTTGTCACTTTTGTCATAAATAAATGCGCAAAAAGAATACTTAAGCAGCGATAATTTGTCACAAAAAAAATAATACTAAAAAACAAAGACTTAAAACACAATATCCCACCCGAAAAAATAAAACACCGTACAATTGAGTGGCTAATTAAATAATGTTTTATTAAAAAAACACAAAAATTTGTTTTAATGGACAATTTTTAGCTTTTTTTATCTCAAAAAGGAATAAGAAATGGCAACTAATAGACTTTGTACGCTGAAAAACAACACTGATTTTTCTTTAGATCATCAAGTGTTACTCACTGTTATATAGCTATTTTATCTCACAAAATAATAGGCAGCGATAACAAATAAATAGCAGAAATGAATCGATATAAACGATTTTGGGGGAATATCAGTCATGCCTATAAAACAATAGCCATGACTGAAAAATTAATTATAACTTAAACAAACGCATTCTCATTAATAACGAGCCAATAATTGCCATTACAACACCCGTTAGTAACACTATAAAATTTTTATGACGTTCCGCTGCCAACATATTTTCAGTGTAAGTACTGTTATACAAATCAGATCCTGTCATCGTTAGAAATGATCCCATTTCAGTAAATACATGCTCTTGACCCACGATGCCACTCAATGAAACCGCCCCCCATAAAAGAGAGATCACACCTAAAGAGACCGAAATAAAACCCCAGCTTTGTTTAACATCCATATTCAAACCCACGTAATAACACTTATATGCAACTAGCAGTAAAACTTTGCGTGAGAATATTACAAATAACAAAAAAAAACAATTCACGAAAAAAAAATAAACCAACATCTATAACAATAAATAACGGGTAAATATTGTGCAATATTAATCAAGCAACATAACCATTTGAAAATAAAATAAAAAAATACTGTATATCTAGCAATTATTCTATTTTTAATATTGAACACTGTATTATGAATAAATGCTAACTATCTGTTTTCGTGATCTACATTCAATTTATCTTATTTTCAAATAGAGAGAAGTTAATTGATAGCGACCAATACAAAAAAAGCGACATCAATATGTCGCTATCTTTATCATTTTATATCTTTACTTTTGTTTTGGACGAAAAGGTTTAATTACATTTTCATCACAAACGAGAAATGGACCATTCATTAAATCAATACAATAAGGAATAGCAGGAAAAACAGCATCTAAGCACTCACGAATAGACTTTGGCTTACCTGGTAAGTTAACAATTAAGCTATCACCACGTAATCCAGCCGTCTGTCGTGATAAAATTGCCGTAGGGACAAATTTTAATGATTCGGCTCGCATTAATTCACCAAAACCAGGCATCATTCGATCACAAACAGCTTCTGTTGCCTCAGGTGTAACATCACGTTTTGCAGGTCCGGTACCACCAGTAGTCACAACTAGACTACATTGCGCTATATCTGTCATCTCAATTAACGTTGCTTCGATGATATCTTGTTCATCAGGAATGACTTTATAAACAGCTTCCCACTCCGAAGTAAGATAATCATTTAATGTATCGATGATAGCTTTCCCTGAAATATCGTCATAGATACCCGCACTTGCGCGATCACTTACCGTTACAATACCAATTTTTGCTTTACTCATGTGTCGCCTCTTCACTTAAAATCAATCTTACATTGAATAGTAACATTTCCATCACTATCAATGGATACTGTATATATAAAAATCAATAAGATGGTAAATCAGGTATCAAAACCATCGTCGAACTTGGCGACAATACTGAGCATATTCCTCACCAAATAAAGTTAATAATACTTTTTCTTCTGGTTTAATTTGATAGTGATTAATCACTCTTATAAAGAGAACTATACCTAATATTGTTGAGAGTTCTCCGTAAATAAAGACGGCAGCCGTCAGCAATAACAATAAACTGGCATACATTGGATTACGGCTATATTGGTATATACCACGCGTTACTAATCGGGCTGTTTGCTGAGGCATGAAAGGACTGATCGTTGTATCTGCCTTTGTTAAAGCCAATACTGCTAAAAAACCACTCACCACCGCAATAATAATCAATGGGATAGCAATAATCCAAAGCGTATTAAATTGCCATAATGGCAAAAATAACTTACATCCATACATGGCAAGTAATGCGATAACAACAAAGATGGGTGGGGGAATTTTCAAAAACACAATGATTCATCCTTATAATTGAACGTCATGTTAGTTATCAAGCATCAAGTATTTTTATCTTAGCTGACCCAAGAATAAGGTTGCCTCGATAGTTAGCTACTTATAGCATAAGCCTTTTGGTTAAGAGT
>CAMQXY010000028.1 GCA_947039005.1 uncultured Photobacterium sp. | reverse complement strand
GTCACTTTCTTATTTTACTTTTAAAAAAGTAAACTAAAAAAGCAATCGAACTATTACTAGTTCTAGGTCACTCAGTTTATTGATAAATCTTTCGACTTAACTATTCAGTGAGTGCCCACACAAATTGCATGGTCAAATTGTTAAAGAACATACTGACTATCGGTAACCGCTTGCGCCGTTGTCCGTGTCAGTGAGGTCGCATTATAGGGAGTTTTTTGTTGCTGACAATCGATTTTTTACACCAACACAATCAACCGCTTTCTTTTTACTCAATAAGCATGATTTTATCTATTTTTTAGCCGTAAAAAACCTAGTGATAAATTTATTACTATCTAACTTAAACATTATTAAGTAATAACGACCTTTCAAATGCGTTTTTGAACGACAGAGTGTTAAACAAGAGTGGATATAAAGGCAGGATTCACAATCACGGAGAGTTATATAATCTATAGCTATATTGATATGAATATTAAATAAAAAAAAGCAGTAGCTTAACTACTGCTTTATATCATGACAATTATGCTTTTTCTGCTAGCCATATTGGAATGTTTTTAATGCCGTCAAAAACAGCATCAGCTAAAGCTTCACCTTCTTCAGTAATCGCTTTACCAGTACGCACTAACACTTTGAAACCAACATCTGCAGCGATTGCCGCTTTCATGTCATCAGCCTTATCACCAATCATCACTGATTTTGACATATCAATGTTTAAATCACTCTGAGCTGATATCAACATGCCAGGATTAGGTTTACGGCAATCACAATCTTGTAAATATTCACCTTTACCCTCAGTTGCATGATGCGGGCAATAGTAAATACCATCAAGTTCAATACCTTGATCTTCGAAGTTCCAATCCATCCATTCAGTCAAAGATAGAAACTCATCTTCACTGAAGATACCACGAGCAATACCTGATTGATTGGTGACTAAAACAAGTAAGTAACCCATTTCTTTGAATTTTTTACATGCACCAAAAACACCATCAATGTATTCAAAATCATCAACAGTATGTACATAGCCACGATCAACGTTTATTACGCCATCGCGATCAATAAAGACAGCAGGTTTGGCCACAAGAAAGCCCTCAACAAATTAGATATTAATTAAATATTGATTAGATTATGGCACGAGTTGGCATCGAAAAGTATTAGTTATCACATCCACAAGGCTGATCATCACTGAAGTTAGCTACCTTTTACAAACACCAATATCCATTTAGACGTCTAGACGTAAAAATAGCTATTGACTTAAAAAGTGAATGACAATAGCATCATGTTAACAGCGATTGACATTATTTAACCACCGCAACCAATCCATAACAATCAATGCGCTATAGAGACTCTCTCATATAATCGTTTTATCTAAGAATCAGGAAGTTCAATGATAGAAATAAAACAAGTCAATAAGGTGTTCTATCAAGGTGAGAAAGCGATAAATGCGCTGAAAGATATTAACCTCACTATAGATCAGGGATCTATTTTCGGTGTAATTGGTTCATCAGGTGCAGGAAAAAGTACCTTGATACGTTGCGTGAATTTATTAGAACAACCAACTACCGGTAATATCATTGTTGATGGTATTGATTTAACCCGCCTTTCATCTCGAGAGTTAACCTTGGCTCGCCGTAAAATTGGCATGATATTCCAACACTTTAATTTACTGTCATCACGGACAGTATTTGCCAATATTGCCTTACCACTAGAACTTGCTGGCGCTTCAGAACAAGAAATAAATACCAAAGTCACTGAATTACTATCACTTGTTGGTTTAGACGATAAACGTCATAGCTACCCCTCAAATTTAAGTGGTGGTCAAAAACAACGGGTCGCTATCGCACGCGCTTTAGCCTCTGATCCAAAAGTCTTGTTATGTGATGAGGCCACCAGCGCACTTGATCCTGCAACAACACAATCGATACTGACCTTATTACGTAAAATTAATCAGCAACTTAACTTAACTATTTTATTAATCACTCATGAAATGGATGTGGTTAAGCGTATTTGTCATCAAGTAGCAATTATTGGTGATGGTGAGTTAGTTGAGCAAGGTCGGGTTGGTGACATTTTTGCGCATCCTAAAACAGAATTAGCAAAAGCCTTTATTCGATCAACATTGGATTTATCAGTTCCTGAAGATTACCAATTAAGAATGACCCCACGACCAGTTAAAGGAAGCTACCCACTGATTCGACTCGAATTTACAGGCGACTCTGTTGATGCGCCTTTAATTAGCCAAGTTGCACGTGAGTTTAATCTCGATATCAGTATTCTCAGTTCGAATATGGATTATGCCGGCGGGGTTAAATTCGGTCTGATGCTAGCTGAGTTCTTCGGTACTCAAACCGCGATTGATGATGCTATTACTTTTTTACGTGATCATAAATTAAATGTTGAGGTACTTGGCTATGTCGCTTAATTCAATAACTACATGGTGGCAGAACAATCAGCGCCTAACTGAATTACTTATCGATGCACTAGGACAAACATTGACGATGGTGTTTGTGGCGGGTCTGATTGGTTTTGTTATCGGTATTCCGCTCGGTGTTGCCCTGCATCTCACCAAGAAAAATGGTTTATGGCAAAATCCAATATTAAATAAAACACTCGGTATTGTGGTTAATATCGGTCGTTCAATCCCTTTTATTATCTTATTAGTTGCCATTATTCCTTTTACTCGATTTGTGGTTGGCAGTTCTATTGGTACCGCAGCCGCTATTGTGCCACTGACTGTTGGGGCTATTCCTTTTATTGCTCGTTTAGTAGAAGGCGCATTACTGGAAATTCCAGCAGGATTAATTGAGGCCGCACAAGCGATGGGTGCAACCCCAATCCAAATCATTACCAAAGTGCTATTACCCGAAGCCCTACCTGGCATTATTAATGCTGTCACTATTACCTTAGTAACGTTAATCAGCTATTCCGCCATGGCTGGTACTGTTGGCGGTGGTGGTTTAGGTGATGTGGGTATTCGTTATGGCTATCAACGTTTTGATGGCACCGTAATGGCAATCACCGTTGTTATGTTAGTTATTTTGGTACAACTTATTCAATCGATTGGTGATCACTTAGTTAAACGTGTCGATCACCGCTAATAACTCAAGCTGTTATTTATTATTTACACAATTAGGGAAAGCCCATTTAAGGAGAAATACTATGGCGTTCAATCTTAAACATCTTTTTGCCATTGCTAGCGTTGCTGCAGCGGTTGCGCTAACGGGTTGTAGTGACCAAGAAGCGGTAGTTGATAACAATAAAGTTAAAATTGGCGTGATGGCTGGCGCAGAAGAGCAAGTTGCAGAAGTTGCCGCTAAACAAGCTAAAGATAAATATGGGCTTGATGTTGAATTAGTCACCTTCACTGATTACGTTTCGCCAAATGCCGCGTTAGCAGAAGGGTCTATTGATGCTAACGCTTTCCAGCATAAGCCTTATCTTGAACAACAAATTAAAGATCGCGGTTATAAATTTGCGATTGCGGGTAACACGTTTGTTTACCCTATCGCAGGCTACTCGAATAAGATTAAATCTGTTGATGAATTAAAAGATGGCGATCAGATTTCAGTTCCCAATGATCCGACTAACCTTGGGCGTTCATTATTATTATTACAGCAACAAGGCTTAATTACCCTCAAAGCTGATGCTGGTTTGACGGCAACCGTGTTAGATATTGTTAACAATCCTAAAAACCTTAACATCGTTGAATTAGAAGCTGCGCAATTGCCACGCTCATTAGATGATGTTGCTTTAGCGATTATTAATACGACTTATGCGAGTAGCTTAAACCTAACCCCAGAAAAAGACGGGGTGTTTGTTGAAGATAAACTATCGCCTTATGTCAATATTATTGTGGCTCGTGAAGATAACGTCAAAGCTGAAAATGTGCAAAAGTTCATTCAAGCTTACCAATCAGATGATGTCTATAATTCAGCCCAAACCATCTTCAATGGCGGTGCAGTTAAAGGCTGGTAATCACAACTATTGAGATAGCGTCTTTCAATAGCAGGCCTTAGTGCCTGCTTTTTTTATGCTATATTAAGTGACTACTTTTAGATTATAACTGGCTTACCTTGATGACTTATCACATTGAACCTATTGGTATTGTTCGCTCTCCCTATAAAGAAAAATTCGCGGTCCCCCGCCAACCTGGATTAGTGCCGAGTGCGCGTTGTGAAGTGATTTTACAAGGTATGGCTAATTCATTAGAGGCGGTACGCGGCATTGAGCAATTTAGCCATATTTGGTTATTGTTTTTATTTGATCAAAATTTAGAAGCGGGTTGGCGACCAACGGTACGCCCACCGCGCCTTGGTGGTAATGAGCGTATTGGGGTGTTTGCCAGTCGTGCCACTTTTCGCCCCAATGGCATTGGCATGTCTGCCGTAAAATTAAAAGGTATTCGTCACCACAATGGTCAAGTTATCATTGATATTGGTGGTACCGATCTGGTTGATGGCACACCCGTTATTGATATTAAACCTTATATTCCCTATTCAGATAGCTTACCGAATGCCTTAGGTGGCTTTGCCTCTGAGCAACCACCAATACTTGATGTACAATTTAGTGAACATGCTCAACAACAATTAAGTGGCAAACAAGCCGATTATCATCGCGCCGTGATAAGCGAAGTCTTAGCTCAAGATCCACGTCCAGCATATAAAAAAGGCAAGGCTGATAATAAAGCTTATGCGGTAAATTTATTTAATTTTAACATTCATTTTACGGTTACTGAGCCCGTTGTTACGGTAATTAGTATCGATACCATTAATCAATAATAGATCTTATGTAGTTATCTTTGGCGAATAGCGTCGAGACTGGTAATATAACAGGCTATCGTCATCAAACTGACGGGTGGAACATCAGTTCCTTCTCTTTCCTTTTATCAATAACGGATACCATCAATGCGTACCAGTAAATATCTTCTTTCTACCCTGAAGGAGACGCCAAACGACGCAGAAGTCATTAGTCACCAACTAATGCTACGTGCAGGCATGATCCGTAAGCTAGCTTCAGGTTTATACACTTGGCTACCTACAGGTCTGCGTGTGCTGCGTAAAGTCGAAAACATCGTTCGCCAAGAAATCGACAATGCAGGCGCAATCGAAACCTTGATGCCCGTTGTTCAGCCGTTTGAATTATGGGAAGAGACAGGCCGCTCTGAAAAAATGGGCCCTGAACTACTTCGCTTTACTGACCGTCATTTCCGTCCGTTTGTACTTAGCCCAACAGCTGAAGAAGTTATCACTAGCCTTGTGCGTAATGAAGTTAGTTCTTACAAGCAACTGCCGCTGAACTTATACCAAATTCAGACTAAATTCCGTGATGAGCGTCGTCCTCGTTTTGGTGTAATGCGTGCACGTGAATTCTGCATGATGGATGCTTACAGCTTCGATATCGATAAAGATGGTCTACAGAAATCTTTCGATACAATGCATGCAGCTTACTGTAAAGCCTTCGACCGCATGGGTCTTGAGTACCGTCCAGTATTGGCTGACTCAGGTGCTATCGGTGGTAATGGTTCTCAAGAGTTCCACGTATTGGCTGAAAGCGGCGAAGATTTAATTGCATTCTCTACTGAATCAGATTACGCAGCTAACATCGAAAAAGCAGAAGCAATTGCCCCTGCTGTTGAGCGTGCTGAACCAACCCAAGCAATGACAGTGATTGATACGCCAAATGCGAAAACTATCGCAGAATTGGTTGAACAACACGGTATTGCTATCGAGAAAACAGTTAAGACATTATTTGTTAAAGCTTCTGATGAAATCGACGCACCTATCGTTGCATTGATCATCCGTGGTGACCACGAACTTAACGAAATTAAAGCAGAAAATCTTGCAGAAGTTGCATCTCCACTAGAGATGGCGACTGAAGAAGAAATGCGTGCGCTTATCGGTGCCGGTGCTGGCTCTCTAGGTCCTGTTGGTCTTGAGCTACCTGTTATCGTTGACCGTTCTGTTGCTGTAATGAGTGACTTTGCTGCTGGCGCTAACATCGATGGTAAACACAACATCGGTATTAACTGGGGTCGTGACGTTGAGCTAGGTCGTGTTGATGATCTACGTAACGTGGTAGAAGGCGATCCGAGCCCATGTGGTCAAGGTACGTTGATGCTAAAACGTGGTATCGAAGTCGGTCACATTTTCCAGTTAGGGACTACCTACTCTGAAAAAATGAACTGTAGCGTACTTGATTCAAACGGTAAGAGTTCAATTCTAGAAATGGGTTGTTACGGTATCGGTGTTTCACGTGTTGTAGCATCAGCTATCGAGCAAAACAACGATAAGTACGGCATCATCTGGCCTGACGCACTAGCGCCATTCCAAATCGCAATCGTACCAATGAACATGCATAAATCAGAGCGCGTTCAAGAAGCAGCAGAGAAGCTATATGCAGATCTAACTGCAATGGGTATCGAAGTATTATTTGATGATCGTAAAGAACGTCCAGGTGTGATGTTCTCTGACATGGAATTAATCGGTATTCCTCACACAATCGTGATTGGCGATCGTAGCCTTGAAAACGGTGAGATGGAATATAAGAACCGTCGTACAGGCATTAAAGAAGCAGTTGTTGCTGCTGATGTTATGGATTTTCTTAAGCAAAAAATGGCTTAATTAAGTATCCTATTATTTTAAAAAAGCTGCCTATTTTGGCAGCTTTTTTTATAACTAAATAACCACAAATATTTTTTATCTCTTTCGCTGCTATGATAATATCCAGCATAGTCACTGCTTAAATAGCTTCACATAAGATCATTTTATTGTGATCTTATGTGAATATTTTTAGCCAAGGAAAGACCATGCAAGTTTATCAATGTTGCGAATTAATTCGAGTGACTTACGCCCAAATTGGCAGTGGTGATCAAGGCTATATTCCAACTGCTATCAAGTGTGCAATTAAAACATTGAATGATATTGCCGCAAATACTGAGCTGCCATTAGATGTCCGTGAACAAGCAGCCTTTGCTGCGGCAAATTTACTAATTAGTGATCACGAGGACTAAACAATGGATTTATCAAAATTTGAAACCATGGACACCGTGATGCTGATGAGCATTGTCAATATGAAGATCCGTGATGAATTTAATACACTGGATGATCTAGTCAAATTTTTTGATATCAGCCGTGAACAATTAATCGCAAAATTAGCGACGGGCGGATTTGATTTCTTACCTGAGGTACAGCAGTTTCGTTAACGCATAAGCTATTATGTAGAAACTGAACCAAAAACGGCAGTCCTCTCACTGCCGTTTTTTATACTATTTTTTCAATGTTACCCTTTCAATACAGGTAAAATATTCGCCATTGCCAAAATATGAAAAATAGCGGTTAATACCCCAAAAACAATCACGGCATAAACTGTTACATTACCACCAGGAACAATAAACCCTTGTTGTTCAGGCTGACGCTGACGCAGTTTTTTTGCTAATAAAGCAGGAATAATACAGGTCCAGATTGTTGCTGCAGCACCGGCTAAACCAATCGCAGCCACAAACCCAAATGGGGCAAATAATGAAAACACTAATGGCGGAATAAATGTTACTGCCCAGGTTTTAAAGCGTCCTTGTTTGGTATCTTCAAAACCGAAAAAATCAGCAAGGTAATCAAATACCCCTAAACCAACCCCAATAAATGATGACACGACTGCAGCAATCGAGAAAATATTAAGTGCTTGTTTAACGCTGTCAGAATTTACCACAGTACCTAATGCTGTCATTAACGCATCAACACTACCACCAGCAGCGACAATAGGTCCGAATTGTGTACGCGGTAAATTACCAAAAATACATACCACCCAAATAACATAAAACGTTAAGGCAATTAATGTTCCACCTAAAATGGCATTTTTGGCACGATTTTCATCTCGGTAATAATCACGCATCGTGCTCACCGAATGATGATAACCAAAAGAGGTTAATGCTACCGGCAAAATTGCGAGGGCATAAGGAGAAAGGCTGGTTTGTGAGTCAAGACTATCCAGTAAAGTGGGTACCTGAATATTGGTCGCAAGACCAGAAATGCCAATAATAAAGCTGATCGCCATAAAAATAATTAATAAAACGGAGATACGATCAACAGCGCGGGTTGAATGAAGTACAAAAACAGAAGAAGCAATCACAAATAATACCGATGCCAATTTGACATTAATATCCAATAAGCCGCCAAAAATCATACCCGATGAAGAAATATAAGCATAAAGCAGAATCCCACCCACAAAATATAATGAGAGATTATTGATCGCATTCACTTTGCCTTTAAGTACATCTTTGGTGATGGTATTAAATGAAACTTTAAACTCATAGTGCTTTAATGCTTCAAGTAATAGCCAACCAGATAATGTCATCATCACCATCGTTACTGAGATCGCGAGTATGGTCCATAATGTCCACGCTCCAGCACCTGCACTTGGTAACCCAAGCATACCTGCGCCTACACACACACTAGCAATAATGCATGCGCCTCCAAGTGTCGATGGTTTGCTCATATTCTATCCTTTATTAACACAGCCTTGTATCAGCGAACTAGTACAATAATATGCCTCTAATATTTTAGCAACAAAAGAATATCTCTCTGAATAAATATTTATTTAACAACCGTATATGTTAAATTATTTAACATATACGGCGTTGGTGTAAGGCGAGGGTAAATAGAAGATAAACGCACTAGAATATTATGAACGTTGCCATTTAAATTGCACCACAGTCGTGGCGGTCATAGGTGCAACAAATTCATCAACCACAAACACATCAGCCATTGCGACTAATTGCTCGCCATAAAACAGCATCGGTGTACGACGACGTAACCAGCTTGGCACCTGATATTCTTGCAGCAATTTTTTAAACTTACGCTTACCACTACGTCCTTGAGGTTTGATCTCTGGACCTAAGTAATCAAATCGGACTGATACTACTTCATCAGCATAGGGTAATCGTAATCCAGTATGAGTTTGTTGCTGCAAACACACACACCCTAATGCTTGTGGTAACTGACAAGGTTTACCAATCATTAACTGGTGCTGCCAATCACTAATATCCGGCCATTGCTCTAATAGATATAATTGCTGTTGGTAGCGACGGACTTGATACTGTTGCCAACACACTTGCGGATTGGCATCGACTTTTGCCTGTACTAAGTTAAACCAAATTTGTTCAAGCTGAGCAAGTGACGGCATGATCACCGCTTGTTGTTTTAACCATTGTCGAATTAATGCCATCCCTAAACGAGCACTGAGATTTTCAGAAATCAGTAAACTACCGTCGGTTTGCAACGCTGACTGTAAGTGAAGGCTTAACAATTCTTCTAACAAGCCTTCTTGTTCACCACATAAATATGCACTACGACTTACCGCTTTGCGTATGCCCGACCAACGATCATTAAGCAGAGGTGTTATCTGATGACGAATAAAATTGCGATCATAACGCTGATCTTGATTGCTCTCATCTTCGACCCACTGTAATTGATGCTGCTTACCATAGGCTTCGATATCTGCACGGCTAATTGTTAGTAATGGTCGTAAATGTTGTCCGATTGCAAACGTCGTTAAAACAGGCATTGCCGCTAATCCAGCAGGACCACTGCCTCGTTTTAAGGCTAATAATACGGTTTCAATTTGATCATCAGCATGTTGCGCTGTTAGTAATGTATCACCCGCTTGAATATGATTTGATAATGCTTGATAACGCGCATCACGTGCGGCTTGTTCAACGCTTGCACCACCGCCTAATTCACAATGTACCCGTTCAATATCACACTCAATACCACTAGCCATTGCCCAAGAGACACATTGCTGCGCCCAAAGATCAGCATTAGTACTGAGTCCATGATGAACATACACGGCATGCGCATGATAATCAGGATATTGACGAATAAATCGGGCTAATAAATCCAGCATCACCCGTGAATCTAAGCCACCGCTTAACGCTAATACTAATCGTTGAGTTCGTGGTGGATAGGCAAATATTTGATGACAAAAATGAGAATACAACATCGGCTTATTTCTTCAAAAAACAGACTGTCTAGTCTATACCAGCAGTGGATTAACCAACACCGACAAACCACATTGCTGCACATAAACAGATAAAAAAAGGCCAGCATAAATGCTGACCTTATTTATACATGCATAAACCGCAACGATTAACAGTAGCCGTAGCTCATTAAACGCTGGTAACGACGCTCAAGTAATGCTTCAGTATCAAGCTGATCTAACTCTTCTAATGTCGCTTTAATTTGTGCTTTTAGCGTATTTGCCATTAATGGCACATTACGATGTGCGCCACCTAATGGCTCTTCGATAATATTATCGATTAGCTCAAGCTCTTTTAAACGAGGAGCCGTCAGTCCCATCGCTTCAGCAGCTTGTGGGGCTTTATCAGCGTCACGCCATAAAATAGATGCACAACCTTCAGGTGAAATAACTGAATAGGTTGAGTATTGCAGCATGTTAACGCAATCACCAACACCAATAGCTAATGCACCACCAGAACCACCTTCACCGACTACATTACAAATAACAGGTACAGTAAGACCTGACATTGCTTTTAAGTTAGCTGCGATAGCTTCTGCTTGACCACGCTCTTCAGCACCCACACCAGGATAAGCTCCTGCTGTATCAATGAAGGTAATGATCGGCATTTTAAAACGTTCCGCCATTTTCATTAGGCGCAATGCTTTACGATAGCCTTCAGGTTTTGGCATACCAAAGTTACGTTTAACTTTTTCAGTCGTACCGCGACCTTTTTGATGACCAATAACCATAATTGGGCGACCATCAATACGCGCAATACCACCAACTAATGCTTTATCGTCAGCAAAAGCACGATCACCAGCTAATTCATCAAACTCTTCGAACATGTGCTCGACATAATCAAAAGTATATGGGCGCTGAGGATGGCGTGCGAGTTGCGCAACCTGCCAGGCACCAAGATCACCAAAGATTTTCTTAGTTAATTCGAGGCTTTTCTTTTCTAGTTGCTCAATTTCTTTTTCAAGATCAACCGAGTTAGATTCATCACGACGCGATACATCACGCAGTGCTTCAATCTTTGCTTCTAATTCTGCAATCGGTTGTTCAAACTCGAGGAAGTTCAGGCTCATACCACTTAAAATCCTTTTGCTTATTTTAATGATAGGGTTTAGTTATACCCTACCACAAATAATAAGCTAACTTAATTAAACTCAAGCTCGACCTGCTTATCACCTAAGAGTATTTTCAAGTCCGATAATAGTTTATCGGCAGGCGTTACCCGCCACTCAGTTCCTAGGGTAAACTTGGCCCGAGCATTCGAGCGCTGATAATACATATGAACAGGCACAGTACCTGCTCTATGCGGTTCCAGCACTTGGCTGAAACGGGAAAAAAATTGTTCGTCGATCTGCTCTTCCGTTACTGAAATAGCGACACCGCGAAGATGTTTTTCTCGTGCTTCTGAAATATCGAGTACTTCACGTGCTGACATTCTAAGGCCACCATTGAAATCATCAAAGCTGACCTGTCCAGATACGACCACTATTTTGTCTTTTTCGAGCAAATCCATGTAACGATCGAGAGCATCAGTGAATAACATCACCTCCATGCGACCCGAACGATCATCTAATGTCATTAAACCAATGCGACTGCCACGCTTAGTCGTCATCACTCGAGCGGCAATCACCAACCCAGCAACCGAGGCAACTTTATCACGCCCTGTTTGCTGCGCATCTTTTAAACGCCAAGTGGTGTAATGCTTTAATTCTGAAATATAAGCATTAATTGGGTGACCTGTTAAGTATAACCCTAATGTTTCACGCTCACCTTCCAGCCAAACACTTTCTGGTGCTTCTGCAATATTAGCATAAGCATGTTCAACTTCTTCAGGCGCTTCAGTTAAAACGCCAAACAGATCTTCTTGACCCGATGCTTGTGCTTTATGGTGTTGACTCGCTGCTTTAATCGCATCGTCCAGTGTTGCTAACATTGCTGCACGGTTTGGACCTAAGCGATCCAGTGCGCCTGATTTAATTAACTTTTCCAGAACACGCTTATTGACCTTTTTAGTATCAATACGGGCACAGAAATCAAATAAATCTTTAAAATGGCCGTCTTTTTCACGGGCACTAATAATATTTCCAATCGGGCCTTCACCAACACCTTTAACAGCACCGATACCATAAACGACCGCACCTTCATCATCAACGTTGAAGCGGTATAAACCTTTATTAACATCTGGCGGTAATAATTTAAGATTCATGCGATGACATTCGTCAACCAAGCTAATGATCTTATCAGTATTATCCATATCCGCCGTCATTACCGCCGCCATAAATTCGGCAGGATAATGCGCTTTAAGCCATAACGTTTGGTACGACACCAACGCATAAGCAGCTGAGTGCGATTTGTTAAAACCATAACCGGCAAATTTCTCTACCAAGTCAAAGATTTTCATCGACAGTTCGCCATCAACACCGTTGTCGATAGCTCCTTGCTCAAATACTGCCCGCTGTTTAGCCATTTCTGAGGCTTTTTTCTTACCCATTGCACGACGCAACATGTCGGCACCACCAAGGGTGTAGCCAGCCAGTACCTGTGCAATCTGCATTACCTGTTCTTGATACAGAATAATACCGTAGGTGGGATCAAGAATTTCTTTTAACGATTCATGTTGCCATTTTTCATCAGGGTAAGATACTGCTTCACGACCATGCTTACGGTCGATAAAGTTATCTACCATGCCTGATTGTAATGGACCGGGGCGGAAAAGTGCCACCAAGGCGATCATATCTTCAAAACAGTCGGGTTGCAGACGTTTAATCAAATCTTTCATACCACGGGATTCCAACTGGAATACCGCGGTTGACTCCGAACGTTGCAACATATCAAATGACTTTTTATCTGCCATTGGAATTGCAGCAATGTTAATTGGATCTAATCCTTGCTCTGCACGACGCGGGTTGATCATCCCTAACGCCCAATCAATGATGGTTAACGTACGTAAACCTAAGAAGTCAAACTTCACTAAGCCTGCGGTTTCAACATCATTTTTATCAAATTGGGTGACAGGGTTATTACCTTCAGCATCACAATACAATGGTGCGAAATCGGTGATGGTTGTTGGTGAAATAACCACACCACCAGCGTGTTTACCGGCATTACGTGTCACACCTTCTAAGATGCGGCACATATCAATCAGATCACGAATTTCTTCATCAGCTTCATAAGCTTGACCAAGTTGAGGCTCAACTTCAAACGCTTTTTCGAGCGTCATTCCAGGTTCTGCTGGAATTAATTTAGAAAGACGATCGACAAAGCCATACGGATGCCCAAGCACACGACCCACATCGCGAATAACCGCTTTTGCTGCCATAGTACCGAAAGTAATGATCTGTGATACCGCGTTACGACCATACATTTCAGCAACGTGATCAATCACTAAATCACGTTTATCCATACAAAAGTCGATATCGAAATCGGGCATGGATACACGTTCAGGGTTAAGAAAACGTTCGAACAGTAAATCAAACTCAAGTGGATCAAGATCGGTAATTTTTAAGGCATAAGCCACCAATGAACCAGCACCAGACCCTCGACCAGGACCTACAGGGACATCGTTATCTTTTGACCACTGAATAAATTCCATGACGATCAAGAAGTAACCAGGAAATCCCATTTGGTTAACAACTTTCAATTCGATTTCTAAACGTTCATCATATTCAGGGCGACGTTGGGCACGAACCTCTGGATCAGGAAATAGAAATTCAAGTCGCTCTTCAAGACCTTGTTGGGATTTAGTCACCAAGAAGTCTTCGATACTCATGTCACCAGTCGGGAAATTCGGCAGGAAATATTCCCCTAAACGCACTGTCACATTACAGCGTTTGGCGATTTCTACCGAGTTTTGCAATGCTTCAGGAATATCAGCAAACAACTCGCACATCTCATCTTCGCTGCGCAAATACTGCTGTTCACTGTAAAGCTTAGGTCGGTTAGGATCGACCATGGTGTAACCATCATGGATCGCAACGCGGATCTCATGAGCGTCAAATTGATCAGCGGTCAATAATCGCACATCATTGGTTGCAACCACAGGCAAGTCACATCGTTCCGCTAACTCAACCGCAAAATGAAGATAAGCATCTTCATCAATACGCCCTGTGCGAACCAATTCTAAATAATAGCTATCAGAGAAATAGGTTTGATAAAAAGTAACACAAGCGTCCGTTAACTGTTGATTACCTTTTAGTAATGCACGCCCGACATCCCCTGTTCTACCACCAGATAAGATAATTAACCCTTCACGGTGCTTAATCAGCCATTCTTTATCAATCACTGGCTGATGCTGAACATGACCACGCTGATACGCTTCTGAAATTAATAATGTTAGGTTTTTGTACCCTTCATTATTGGCAGCGAGAATAGTGAGTTCAAATAGCTCATCGCCCATTTCTTGGCTTTGTACTTTAAAATCAGCACCTATAATCGGCTTCAGACCCGCATCGTGGGCAGCAAAATAAAACTTTACTAGACCACAAAGGTTAGTAAAGTCAGTCAGAGCCAGAGCTGGCATGCCAAGTTCAGCGGCGCGCTTAACGATAGGTTTCACTTTCGCCAAGCCATCGATCATTGAATAATCACTATGAACTCGAAGGTGGATAAAACGTGGTTCTGCCATGACAACCTAATTCATTACATTACTTAATTAACAAAAATTATACCCGATCGGGGAGTAATTCGTCGTATAAAAAAAGGCGATACCAAATGGTTCGCCTTTTTATCACGCAATCACGGGTGCTTAATCAAGACCCAATACGCGCTTAACCGGTTTAAAACTTTTTCGATGCTGTTCAATTGCACCATATTGCTCTAATGCTGCAAAATGCGCTTTGGTTGGATAGCCTTTATGCTTTGCAAAGCCATACTGTGGAAACTCTGCATCAAGAATTTCCATTTCACGATCGCGAGTAACTTTTGCAATAATTGACGCAGCACTAATTTCAGCAACCCGTAAATCACCTTTTACTACCGCTTGTGCCGCCATTGGTAATGCTGGCGTTTTATTGCCATCGATCAATACAAAATCAGGCTGGATATGCAGTCCAGCTACGGCACGCTGCATCGCAACCATGGTCGCTTGTAAAATATTTAACTGATCAATTTCATCGGCTTCACAACGCCCAAGAGACCACGCAAGCGCCTTTTGTTTAATTTCATCAAACAGCAGATTTCGTTTTTTCTCACTGAGTTTTTTTGAATCCGTTAATCCAACAATCGGATTATTAGGATCTAAAATCACTGCTGCCGTAACGACTGCACCCACTAATGGACCACGACCTACTTCATCGACACCCGCAATACAATCGGCTTGTGGATACACAAAAGGAGGATATTCTATCTTTTCAGCCATAATATTTTTAGCCACAATATTTTTTAGACATAATGTTTTTTAGACATAATAACTATGCCTTATCGATTAATGCTAACACTGCTTGTGCCGCTTGCTCATCGGCATTACAACGAATTGTTTTATGCATTTGTTCAAACTGTGCCATCAATGCCGTTGTGTCACCATAAAGGATTTTATCAACTTCATGGAACAACTTATCAGGCGTACAATCTTCCTGAAGCAGTTCAGTGACTAATTCACGATCAGCCATAATATTAGGCAATGACACATATTTAGTTTTTAGCATTCGCTTGGCAATCCAAGCCGTCAGTGGTTTCACTTTATAGCCCACCACCATCGGTCGCTTAACCAACATGCATTCCAATGCAACCGTCCCTGAGGCTAATAACACCGCATCAGCTGCTATCATCACATTACGGGCAGTATCATCGACTAACTCGAAATCTAATTCAGGCGCTGTTGCTTGCCATGCTTGTTCAAATTGAGCGCGACGTTTGTCATTCACCAACGCCACCACAAACCCGAGCTCAGGATGTTTTGCTTTGAGTTTTTTACAGGTTTCAATAAAAGGCTCTGCGAGCATCGCCATTTCACTGCCACGACTACCAGGCAGTACCGCTAACCAACGTTTAGTTGGATCTAATCCTAGTAACTCACGAGCAGCGGCTTGATCTGTTTGTAATGGGATAGCATCAGCCATGGTATGACCCACAAACTGACATGGCACATTAAACTTATCGTAAAATGCTTTTTCAAATGGCAGGAAAGCCAGCACTAAGTTAGTTGCCGCTTCAATTTTAAAGATCCGCTTTTGACGCCATGCCCACACTGATGGGCTGACATAATGCACCGTTTTAATACCACGATCTTTTAAATCTTTTTCAAGCCGTAAATTAAAATCTGGCGCATCAATACCGACGAACACATCGGGTGGATTGTCGCTAAAGTACTTAACAAGCTCTGCTTTTACTTTAAATAATCGCGGCAAACGACCAAGGACCTCAACGATCCCCATCACGGCTAACTCTTCCATATCAAACAGCGCTTCACAGCCTTGGGCTTGCATGCGAGGTCCTGCAACACCCACAAATTCAGCATCAGGATAGTGCGCTTTTACTGCTTGAATAAAACCAGCGCCTAAAATATCGCCGGAGATTTCTCCGGCGACAATTGCTATTCGAAGTGGCTTCGTCATTAGCGAATAATACCGCGTTCTGAGTTATCAAGTAGCTCAGTGAACCGTCCTACTGATGGCCAGTCTTTCGCCATTTCAGCAAGAATAGGCTTCACTTCTGCCAATGTTTTGCCTGAACGATAAATCTCTTTATAAGCCCGGCGAATAGCGTGTAATTCTGGCTTTTCAAATCCATTACGCTGTAAACCAACAATGTTTAAACCAAAGGGTTTAGCGTGGTTACCTTGCGCTAATACATACGGTGGTACGTCTTGTACTACCGCAGAACAACCACCAATATAACTGTAAGCACCCACAGTACAGAATGGGTGAATAGCCGACAATGCCATCACACCAGCGTAATCGCCAACAGTAACATGTCCGCCTAAAATAGAGTTATTACCAATATGAGTATGGTTACCAACAACCACATCATGGGCAATATGGGCATTTACACATAACAAGTTGTCGTTACCAACAACAGTAACGCCCTTATCTTGCGTGGTGCCACGGTGGATCTGGACGCTTTCACGGATCACATTACGATCACCGATTTCTAAGCGTGTCGCTTCACCGCTAAACTTCTTGTCTTGGCACTCTTCACCAACAACAGCAAATGGGAAAATACGATTATCTTTACCGATAACCGTTGGGCCTTTGATGACAACATGAGACATTACCTCAGTGCCTTCACCAATTTCAACCCCTGTTGCGATATAGGTGAATGGGCCAACAGTAACGTTAGCACCGATGATCACCCCATCTTCAATCACAGCTGATGGATGAATTTTCGCACTTTCATGAATCATGAGAATACTCGTCTCGCACACTTTAGTTCCGCAGAACACACAGTTTCGCCATCAACTTTAGCGATACCATTAAATAACGCGATACCACGACGCTCTTTAATAAATTCAACTTCCAAAATCAGTTGATCGCCAGGTACAACAGGCTTACGAAACTTTGCTTTATCAATACTTGCAAAGTAATACAGCTCATTTTCCATCGGCGCACCAAAGGTTTTAAAAGCTAATAAACCTGTTGCTTGTGCCATTGCTTCTAAAATTAACACCCCAGGAAATATCGGCATCTTAGGGAAATGACCTGTAAATTGAGGTTCATTGACAGAAACATTTTTAATGGCTGTTAACGTTTTACCTTCATCATAATTCGTTACACGGTCAATCATAAGGAATGGGTAACGGTGAGGAAGAAGTTCCTGAATTTCGGTGATGTTTAACGTCTTATTTTCGGTCGTCAAAACTAGATTCCTGTCTTAAAAACATGTAAAAAAATATGCTATGAAAATGCAAAATGGCCTACACAAAGGCAGGCCAATCAATAATGATGAAGATCGTTATTCGTCTTTAGCTTTAAGTTGTTTTTCAACTATTCTTAGACGTTTATTCATATCATCAATACGATGAACCCGGGTAGCTGTTCGACGCCACTCTTTATTAGGTTGTAGCGGAATACCTGAAGAATACATACCTTTTTCTTCGATACTGCGCATTACCATTCCCATACCAGTAATTGTGACACCATCAGCAATCTTAATATGGCCATTAAGTACCGAGGCACCACCAATAATACAATATTTACCGATGGTAGTACTGCCAGCAACAATAGTACCACCCGCCATCGCTGTACCATATCCGATCTGCACGTTATGAGCGATTTGCATCTGGTTATCAATAATAACGTTATCAGCAATAATGGTATCTTCTAATGCACCGCGGTCAATACTGGTACATGCACCAATTTCAACCCGATCACCAATACGGACTGACCCAAGCTGTGGGATCTTAACCCACTCACCTTTATCATTCGCATAACCAAAGCCATCAGCACCAATAACGGTACTTGATTGTACAAGGCATTGTGAGCCGAGCACTACATCATGATAAATAGTGACATTTGCCCACAATTTGGTGTTATTACCAATAACGGCATTTTTACCAATAAAACAACCCGCACCAATTTGGACGTTATCGCCCAATTGCACTCCCGCTTCAATCACCGCATTGTGACCAATAGCAACATTACTACCAAGCGTTGCCGTTGGGTCAACATACGCTGAAGCGGCAATATCCATCGCGGAAACAGGCGTTGTATCAAGAAGTTGAGCCACTAAGGCATAGCTAAGATAAGGGTCTTTTACGACAAGCATGTTGCCATTAAAAAATTCGACATCCGCTTCTCGTAGCATTACTGCATCCGCTTGACACTTACTAAGCTGTTGACGGTACTTGCTATCAGAAAGGAACGTTATTTGCCCTATGGCAGCCTTGCCCATCGCAGCAATAGAGTGAATTTCAGTTGTGCCGTCGCCATGTAGCTCTGCACCTAATTTATTCGCTAATTCAGCAAGAGTAATTACAGCCATTTTATCCTATCTCTCTTGTAACAACAGCCACACAAGGTGGCTGTTAGATCGAAAGTTGTAGCTGAACGAGTTCAGCTACAACGTTTATCACCGGGTTACTGTTTTATTTTACAGCAGCAATAACTTTAGATGATAAGTCATCGCTCTTACTTGCAAACAATACCGCTTGTGCGTCTAGCACAATATTATAGCCATTTTTCTTTGCAACAGTGTCAATAGCAGTACGAATTTTCTTCACTAACTTCTGCTCTTCTTCCATACCACGACGACGTTGATCTTCAGCTAATGCTTTTGCTTTTAGCTTATAATCAGAATCAAGTGCTGCAAGTTCACGTTGAATATCAGTACGCTGCTGAGGTGTCATTAGCTCACCATCACGCTTCATCTTTTCGATTTTGGTTTTCATTTTACCTTCAATCGAACGTAAAGCTGCCACGCGACCGCTAAACTCTTTTTGTAATTTCTCTTGCACTTGGTAACGTGTCGCTAATTCAGACATTGCCTGACCTGTTGATACATAACCAATTTTTTGTGTCGCTTCTGCTGCATTTGCATACATAGACGAAGATAAAATCACTAAACCTAAACTTGCTGCTTTAATCCACTGTTTCAAAAGATTCTCCTTAAAAATTAGAATGACTGACCAATAGTAAATGTGAAGAACTCTTCATCATCACCTTCATATTTCTTGATTGGTTTAGCAACCGAGAAAACAAGCGGACCCATTGGAGACATCCACTGTAATGCAGCACCGTAAGACGCTCGAATCATGCCCGGATCTGAGTAATCAGGTAACGAACTTGCGTTAGTATAATCAGGGTGGAATTCAGTATCCCATACTGAACCAGCATCAACAAAGAAACTGGTACGTACTTGATTTTTCACTTCTTGAGAAGCAAATGGAGTTGGAACAATTAATTCCATACTCGCAAGTGCAATCGCGTTACCACCGGTAGATTCGTCACTAACCACACCTTTTTGGTTATTACCTTGGCCTTCACCGTAAACCGCTTTAGGGCCTACAGTGTTAGAACGGAAACCACGAATAGTGGTAAAACCACCCGCATAGTAGTTCTCATAGAATGGCATTAATTGATCGCTGCCATTGTCTGTTTTACCGTAACCGTTGCCGTAACCTAATTTACCACGAAGCAATAAGGTGTAATCTTGTTTTTCCGTTAATGGAATGTACTGACGAACATCGTATTGGGTCTTAAAGTATTGTGAATCAGAACCTGGAATCGTCATCTTAAATGACGCACTCTGGTAATTACCCGACGTTGGGAAGTAACCGCGGTTTAAGTGGTTACGCGTCCACGAAACACTCCAGCTGAAGTCATCAAGTTCGATCGCATTATCACTATTTTCATCAAAACCATGGATCTTCTTGAATTGTTGGATCTGATAGTAATCTTGGATATTAGAGATCTTATTATGATCATAACCCAAGCTAAAATCGAAATAGTTCAATTCATTGAATGGGAAGCCCCATGTTAAACTTGCGCCATAACTTTCGTTGGTATAATCGGAGATATTAGCATCTGATGCTTCAAACTCGTTATAATAAACCTTACCACCGAGACTGACGTTATTGATCGTAAAGTACGGATCTTTGTATTCAAGGCTAATATTCTTAGAGTAATCATTGGTCATTGCATTAATGCCAAATAAATTACCTGTGCCCAAGAAGTTTTGTTGGGTTAAGCCCGCCTGAAAACTAATCCCAGATTCAGTACCATAACCTACACCGAAGTTCACACTACCGGAATTCGCTTCTTTAACCTTGTACTTCACATCAACTTGATCATCAGAGCCAGGAACACGGACAGTTTGAACATCAACATTTTCAAAGAAACCGGTTCGGTTTAAACGCTCCTTACCCGTTTCGATTGCTTTACCGTTGAGCCATGAACCTTCCATTTGACGCATTTCACGACGTAATACTTCATCTTTAGTGGTGTTATTACCACTAAATTCAATATTACGCACATAGACACGTTTACCCTGTTCAACATTGACGATCAAAGACACTTGATGTGCTGCATCGTCAAAATCAGGCATTATAGTGACTTTTGGATAAGCATAACCCGCTTTACCCAATTCACGTTTAACGGCTTCTTCTAACGCGGTAACTTCAGCACCATTGTAAACAGTGCCAGCTTTAAACGTGACTAGCTTATCAAATTCAGCGACACGACCAGCAACGTCACCTTGGAACTTAACGTTTTTGACCTTGTATTGTTCGCCTTCATGAACTTTTAAAGTAATGTACACGCCTTTTTTATCAGGAGAAATAGCAACATGCGTTGATTCTAGACGGTACTTTAAATAGCCATTATTTAAGTACTGCGAGCGTAATGTTTCTAAGTCGCCTTGCAATACTTGTTTTTGATACTTTTCATTACCCATGAAGTCCCACCAAGGCACACTGTCCTTGAGTTTAAACTTACTGACTAAAGTAGCATCACTGAAAACATGATTACCAAGGATGTTAATCTGCTTAATTTTAGCGGACACACCTTCAGTAAATACAAATTTAATATCAACACGATTACGAGGTAAAGGCGTAACAACGGCTTCTACAATGGCATTATATTTACCGACGCTGTAGTAGAAATCTTCTAGACCTTTATCGATCTTAGACAATGTTGTTCTATCTAACGCCTCACCAACACGTAAGCCTGATGATTCAAGATTTTCTTTTAGTTGTTCATCTTTGATGGCTTTATTACCCGCAAAGGTAATATCAGCAATAGTTGGACGTTCTTTTACATCGACCAGTAACGTATTACCATCTCGATATACCTTAATATCTTCAAAATTGCCGGAAGAATAAAGAGATTTGATCAGCGTTGAAATATCCTGCGGATCAACAGTGTCGCCCACTCGAACAGGCATTTTTAATAATGCGGCGCCCATAGTGACTCGCTGAAGACCTTCGAAACGAATGTTATCAACTACAAATTTATTTTCCGCGCTATGCGCAACGCTACTTGTCAAAAGCAGCGATGCGACTAACAGTTTTTTAATCGCCATTACTGTACTGATTATTCCTTGCTAAATACGCATTTATTAAAGTCGGGTAAAATCATTGAATAGCGCAACCGCCATTAACGCAACCAAAACGGCTGATCCCACTCTATAGCCAATATCCTGAATTCGTTCAGATACAGGACGACGAGTTACCGCTTCGATAGCAAAAAACATTAAATGTCCGCCATCAAGTACCGGTAAAGGTAATAGGTTTACAATGCCTAAGTTAACGCTAATCAGGGCTAAGAAGCCAAGGAAATACACCAAGCCAAATTCGGCGGTCATTCCAGCTCCCTTTGCGATTGATATCGGTCCGCTAAGGTTTTTCATTGCAATATCACCAGTAACAAGCTTAGTGACCATACCAAAGGTTAATGATACTAATTGACCGGTTTTTTCGGTCGCTTTTATCGCCGCATCAATGGGACCAAACTGCAAATTAACTTTGTACGATGCTGGCCAAGGTTCAATACTTGGTGCCAATCCTACATAGCCAACTTCCTTGCCGTCAGCTTCAACTTTTACACGTGGAGTCAATGATAACATCACCGGCTCATCATCACGTAAAACTTCAACTTGTAGCGTTTTTCCCGGATGGGTACGAACAGCATCAACAAATTGCTGCCACTGCGTTACTGATTTATTATCTATTGCGACAATCTTATCATTTAATTTAAATCCTGCATCAATTGCTGCACTATTATCAACAAGTTGTGAAACAGTTAGCGTAATTGGCGGCGTAAATGGGGTAATACCCAGTGTCGTCAATACTCGTTGTGATTCAGGATCAAATGACCAATGTGTTAAATCAAGTGTACGTGAAACCACAACCGAACTGTCAGGTTCTTGTGCCGTTACAACCACTTGTTTATCGCCTATTTGAGAAATCAATGCCATATTGGCTGATTCCCAATCAGATGTTTCGAGTCCAGAAACTGATTTTAGTTCCATTCCCGGAAGAATTCCCGCTTTCGCAGCAATTGATTGAGGTGCAACTTCACCAATCATTGGCTTTAATGCTGGCACCCCAATTAAATACACTACCCAATAAGCAAAAATAGCAAACAAAAAGTTAGCCATTGGCCCTGCGGCAACAATAGCACTTCGTTGCCAAATTTTCTTATTATTAAACGCCATATGGCGCTGTTCTGGGGCGACTTCAGCTACCCGCTCATCAAGCATTTTAACGTAACCACCAAGTGGTATCATTGCTAATACGTATTCAGTGCCATCTTTGCCAACGCGTCTAAACAAGGTCTTACCAAAACCAATCGAGAAACGTTCAACATACACACCACAGCGACGAGCAACCCAAAAATGGCCAAACTCATGCACAGCGATAAGAATACCAAGAGCAACTAAAAACGCGCTTAAATTACGGATAAATTCAATCATGCAAATTCCTTCGAAATAATGTCTAGTGCAAGCTCTCGCGCTTGCTGATCTAGCACCATTACGGCATCAATATCATTAGGTTCAGTTAATACTGCGACGTCTAACACTAACTTGTTCACCTTCGCAATATCGGTAAATCGAATTTGATTAGCTAAAAACGCAGCAACAGCTATTTCATTGGCTGCATTTAAGGTTGTAGTTGCAGCTTGACCTTTATAACACGCATCAATGGCTAATTTCAGGCAAGGATAGCGCTCAAAATCGGGCTCCATAAAAGTAAACTCACCAATTTTACTAAAATCAAGCGCAGCAACACTTGATTCAACACGCTGTGGATATGCCATCGCACATGCAATCGGAGTACACATGTCAGGTAATCCCATCTGTGCGATAACCGAACCATCTTTATATTGCACCATCGAGTGGATAACTGACTGCGGATGAATAATAACCTGCATCTGCTCGCGGCTAGCATTAAATAACCACCGCGCTTCAATATATTCAAGGCCCTTATTCATCATGGTCGCGGAATCAACCGAAATTTTAGGTCCCATAGACCAATTGGGATGTGCAATCGCCATCGCTGGTGTTACAGCATCTAACGCATTGATATCAGTATAGCGGAATGGACCGCCAGAACCAGTTAGCAACACCTTACTGACACCATGAGCAGCTAGATCACAGCGTCCCATACGACGTTGGATCTCAGCAGGTAACGCCTGAAAAATAGCATTGTGTTCACTATCAACCGGTAGCAATTCTGCACCGTATTGTTCACAAGCATCAATGAACATTTGACCAGTCATTACTAACGCTTCTTTATTGGCCAATAAAATACGCTTACCTTTTTTAACCGCTGCCATGGTCGGTAATAAGCCCGCCGCTCCTACTATGGCAGCCATAACAGTATCGACTTCATCTAATGCTGCAACGTGACAAACACCGTCATCACCACCTAAGACTGTAATATTTAAGCCAGACTGCTGTACTAATTCATTAAGCTTAGCCGCCGCAGTTACACACGCCATCGCAGCGTATTGCGGTTGCCATTGCTGACAGAGGGCAAACATTTTTTCGACATTAGAGCCTGCAGCTAATGCTGTGACTTCAAATGAATCAAGGTTTTGAGCGACTACCGCTAAAGTACTACTGCCAATAGAGCCAGTCGCACCAAGAATCGTTAACTTACGCATAAAATCACTTACAGTTACAAAAAAGGCAGCAAAATAGCTGCCTTTGAAAAAGATGGCTGTTATTAATTATATTAGCCACAGATAGAGTAATGCAAATACGGGAATGGCGGCGGTTAAACTATCAATGCGATCAAGAATACCACCATGTCCTGGTAATATATTACCGCTGTCTTTAATACCAGAAACCCGCTTAAACATACTTTCAACTAAGTCGCCTAAAACCGAAATAATCACGGTAATAATAGCAATAAAGAATAGTTGGCCTAACGATGTAAACTCAATCGATAATAAATGCGATCCAAGCCAAGTAACAAAAATAGCTAAACACGCCCCGCCAACTAACCCTTCAATGGTTTTATTTGGACTCACCGCGGGTGCCATCTTATGCTTACCAAAACGCTTGCCAGAGAAATAAGCGCCAGTATCAGCCGCCCATACTAATAAGCACACTAGTAAAACTAAGCAAGCACCATGATACGGATTATTGTCATAATTCACTGCGCGGAGCATTAAAATACTCCAAAAAAAAGGCAATAATGTGAGCAAACCAAAAATTTGTTTTAGAAAAGGCTTCGTCGACCAAAAATCCGCACTTTTAGGATAACTGATCGCTAACGCAGATGCGACTAACCACCATAAACCACCTAAAAGAAGTATAGCGTGATAAACACTATTAGGATGAGAGAGTGAAATAGGATCGGTGGGTAGCAGCGCAATACTTGCTCCCAACGTAATCGTAGGTAAAATCATCGCATTAATACGTGCTGACGGATCAACAAACTGCGTCCACTCCCAAAAACCAACTAAGGTTATTGCAGCCATCGCAATAATAAAAGCAGGAAACGGCAGAAAAAAGATTCCTGCAATGACGAGTGGCGCGAGGATTAGCGCGGTAATAATTCGTTGCTTAAGCAAACTGCGTCCTCTTTTCTTTATATATAGGAAATATAATATTTAGCATTGGAAAATCCCGCCGTCTAAACAATAACGCCAACACACAATACTGCGCATTGGCGAAAATAATATCTTTTATTTTAACAAAGCTTGTATCTGCTCGCCAGTACAACCAAAGCGGCGCTCTCGATTAACAAACCATGCAACAGCATTCACCAAACTTTCTTCATCAAAATCAGGCCAATGTTGCTCCGTAAAATACAATTCAGCATAAGCGGTTTGCCACAACATAAAATTACTAATGCGACATTCACCACTGGTACGAATTAATAGATCAACATCGGGTAAACCTTGAGTCACTAACCCCTCCGCTAAATCTTGTTCCGTCAGAGAGTCAATATCAAGTTGTTGATCAATAACACGCTGCATCATTTGCTTAGTGGCTTGAAGAATATCCCACTGACCGCCATAGTTAGCTGCCACATTTAACACTAGCCCAGTATTACCTTCAGTTAATAATTCTGCCGCAGTAATTTTTTTCTGCAGTCGAGCACTGAAGCGACTTTTGTCTCCGATAATACATAATCGAATATTATTTTTATGTAGTCTTTTTACTTCACGGCCTAAAACGGTCATGAACAGTTCCATAAGCAATGAAACTTCATCTTCTGGGCGACGCCAATTTTCACTACTAAAAGCAAATAATGTAACGACTTTGATTCCAAGACGATTAGCCGTAGAAACCGTCTTACGCACCGCTTCTACGCCAGCTTTATGGCCAAATACTCGCGCTTTACCTTTGGCTTTAGCCCAACGGCCATTACCATCCATAATCACTGCGATGTGTTGTGGAAGATAGTCGGCTGCAGGAACAGCGTCTATTGAAGGTTGTGCCATATTTATCCCTCAAAAAAAAAGCACTGTGCTGCCGCACAGCGCCTTAACTTTGTCAGCTAAATTAAGACTAATGTCTTAAACTTCCATTAGCTCTTTTTCTTTCACTTCAAGAACAGCTTCGATGTTCTTGATAGCGTCATCCGTTAATTTCTGAATTTCATCTTGTGTGCGACGATCATCATCTTCAGAAATATCTTTATCTTTTAGTAAAGACTTAACGGTTGCGTTAGCATCACGACGAATGTTACGGACAGCAACACGGCTCTGCTCAGCTTCTGCACGTACAATCTTAACAAGATCACGACGACGTTCTTCTGTTAACGGTGGCAATGGTACACGAATCACTGTACCTGCTGACATTGGGTTTAGACCCAAATCAGACATCATAATTGCTTTTTCAACTTTCGCTGACAATTCACGGTCAAAAACAGTAATCGCCAGTGTACGTGAATCTTCAGCAACCACGTTAGCCACTTGCTTAAGCGGTGTACTTGCGCCGTAGTATTCAACATAAATAGTGTCAAGCAAGCTTGGATGCGCACGGCCTGTACGAATTTTAACTAGCTGACTTCTAAGTGCATCAACACTTTTTTCCATGCGCGTTTGCGCATCTTGTTTAATTTCGTTAATCACGATAAATACCTTAAATTATGCTGTCATCATAGCGCTGATTTTCAGCGCTACATTAATCTTACAAGGCTTAAGCGTTAGTGATCAGCGTACCTTCTTGCTCACCCATTACAACACGGCGCAGTGCGCCTGGCTTATTCATGTTAAATACACGAATTGGCATGTTGTGGTCACGAGCAAGGGTAAATGCAGCCAAATCCATTACCTTAAGTTCTTTTTCAAGTACATCTTGGTAGCTCAGCTGCTCACAAAGCGTTGCATCTGGGTTTTTGACTGGATCATCCGTGAACACGCCTTCAACTTTTGTTGCTTTTAATACTACATCAGCTTCGATTTCGATACCACGAAGACATGCAGCAGAATCTGTTGTGAAGAACGGATTACCGGTACCTGCAGCAAAAATAACAACACGGCCTTGACGTAACTGACTGATAGCATCAGCCCAGTTATAATTATCACATACACCGTTTAAAGGAATAGCAGACATTACTCGCGCGTTCACATAGGCACGGTGCAGCGCATCACGCATTGCTAAGCCGTTCATAACTGTTGCTAGCATACCCATGTGGTCGCCCACAACTCGGTTCATACCTGCTTCAGCCAAACCAGCACCACGGAATAAATTACCGCCACCAATAACAAGGCCGACTTGAACGCCTAACTCAACGAGTTCTTTTACTTCTTGTGCCATACGGTCAAGAACTTGGGCGTCAATGCCAAAACCTTCTTTACCTTGTAGTGCTTCACCACTTAGTTTAAGAAGAATACGCTGATAAGTTGGTTTAGGGTTTGTGGTCATGTTTTTTTACCTTCCAAGCTGATTTTGAGATATGGAGTTGTAAAAAGACCGCAACCTCGGTTGCGGTCTTTGATATTCTGATTAAAAAGGATTAACCTTTTTGAACAGCTGCTACTTCTTCAGCAAAGCTCATTTCTTTAGCTTTCTCGATACCTTCACCAACTTCTAAACGTACGAAGTTAGTTACTGTAGCGCCTGTTTCTTTCAAGATATCACCAACAGTTTTCTTTGGTTCCATGATGAAAGCTTGGCCAGTTAGAGAAACTTCGCCAGTAAACTTCTTCATGCGACCTTCAACCATCTTCTCAGCGATAGCTTGTGGTTTACCTTCGTTCATAGCGATTTCAACTTGAACTGCACGCTCTTTTGCTACAACTTCAGCTGGTACGTCACTTGGGTTAACGTATTCAGGGTTAGAAGCTGCAACATGCATTGCGATGTGCTTAAGAGTTTCTTCATCGCCGTTACCAGCAACAACTACTGCGATACGAGTACCGTGAGTGTAAGCAGAAACCTTATCGCCAGCAATATATGCTACGCGACGGATAGAGATGTTCTCACCGATCTTAGCAACTAGCTCGATACGGGCTTCTTCAAACTGTGCTTGAAGCTCTTCAACTGTAGCGTGGCTAACAAGTGCTGCATCAGCAACAGAGTTAGCAAATGCTAGGAAGCTACCATCTTTAGCAACGAAGTCAGTCTGGCAGTTTACTTCAACAAGTGCTGCTTTACCGTCAGCAGTTTTGATGATGATAGTACCTTCAGCTGCTACGTTACCTGCTTTTTTAGCAGCTTTAGCAGCACCGCTTTTACGCATGTTTTCGATTGCTAGCTCAATATCAGCGTTCGCTTCTACTAGTGCTTTCTTACAATCCATCATGCCTGCGCCAGTACGTTCACGCAGTTCTTTAACTAGGGCAGCTGTAACTGTTGCCATGTGATAATCCTCAGATTTGAATTCGTTGAGTAAAAATCAGGGGCCATTATCGGCCCCTGGTAACCATTCTTAGTTTACGCAAGGTAACTTAAGATGCTTTTATGTAAAGCAGCAGGCTATTAAGCTTCAGCTACGAAACCATCTTCTTCTGCTTGAACAGCGATATCTTGGTTACGAGCTTCTTTAACAGTTTGAGCTACAGTACCAGTGTAAAGCTGAATCGCGCGGATTGCGTCATCGTTACCTGGGATAACGAAATCAACGCCATCTGGATCAGAGTTAGTATCAACAACAGCAAATACTGGGATACCTAGGTTGTTAGCTTCTTTAATTGCGATGTGCTCACAATCAGCGCCAACTACGAACATTGCGTCAGGTAAACCGCCCATGTTCTTAATACCACCTAGTGATTTCTCAAGCTTTTCCATTTCACGAGTACGCATAAGCGCTTCTTTCTTGGTTAGCTGGTCGAAAGTACCATCAATAGATTGAGCTTCAAGTTCTTTAAGACGCTTGATTGATTGACGAACTGTTTTCCAGTTAGTCAACATACCACCCAACCAACGGTTGTTTACGTAGTACTGGTCACAGCTGATTGCTGCTTCTTTGATTGATTCACTAGCTGCGCGCTTAGTACCAACGAAAAGAACTTTACCTTTACGTGCAGCAATTTTTTCAATTTCAGCTAGTGCTGCATTGAACATTGGTACAGTTTTTTCTAGGTTGATGATGTGTACACGGTTACGAGCGCCGAAAATGAATGGCTTCATTTTTGGGTTCCAGTAACGAGTTTGGTGACCAAAGTGTACACCAGCCTGAAGCATGTCGCGCATTGATACAGTTGCCATTGAATAATCCTCTAATGGGGTTAGGCGTCCACATATCCCATCTTAAAACCGACCCTATGATGGCGTATAGCCATCGTTATCTAGTATAGATAACTGAGCACCCCGGCAGATGTGTCGATATGTGTGAATAATAAATAAAAGTATGTGTAATCCAATCAAGTTGTACCATTACGCACACTAATTCCACCACTAAAGGTTAAATTCTTGCTTGTAATAGAAACAAAATTACTGTTTACGGCGCGCTTTATACCATAGAACAGCCTATAAAATCCAGTCAAAATTGGATATGAGAACTAATCTTATCTTCCCTTTAACCCCCTGTGACTGCTAATATGGCACCATACAGAAACATACAGATTGAGACGATTTTATGAGCATTAAGATCAAAACGGCTGAAGAAATTGAAAAAATGCGTATTGCTGGCCGTTTGGCAGCAGATGTATTAGAAATGATCGAACCGCATGTAAAGGCGGGTGTGACGACAGAAACGCTAGACCAAATTTGTCATGACTACATCACACAAGTTCAACAAGCGATTCCAGCACCGTTGAACTACCACGGCTTCCCTAAATCTGTGTGCACTTCAATTAACCACGTTGTTTGTCATGGTATTCCTGCATCAGAAGATGAAATTGTTGTAGAAGCTAATGGCAAATATAACAAGCCAGCAGTATTAAAAGATGGTGACATCATTAATATTGACGTGACAGTGATTAAAGATGGTTACCACGGTGATACGTCAAAAATGTTTGAAGTAGGTGAAGTATCTCTTGAAGACAAACGCCTTTGTCGCGTTGCTCAAGAAAGCCTTTATCTGGCAATTAAAAAAGTAAAACCTGGCGCGAAAATTGGCGATCTTGGTACTACCATTCAAAAATTCATCAAAGCAGGTAGCAGCCGTTTTTCTATCGTGAAAGATTACTGCGGTCATGGTATTGGTAACGAATTCCATGAAGAGCCACAAGTGGTTCATTACAAAAATAGTGATCGCACTGTCATGAAAGAAGGCATGTGTTTCACGATTGAGCCAATGATTAACGCGGGTAAATTTAGCTGCGAATCAGACGAGCAAGATGGTTGGACGGTTTACACTGTTGACGGTAAGAAATCTGCACAGTGGGAACACACACTGCTAGTAACCAAAGATGGTTGTGAAATCTTAACATTACGTCAAGAAGAAACATTGCCACGTCTAATGCATAACGCATAATTCGCCATTTGCACTTGTTGCACATGCCGACATCAAAAAACCGACCTTCTGTGTCGGTTTTTTTATATCTAGCGATACAGTTCACGATCCGAAATGGTTATAGTGAAGATAAGATACTATTACCGCACGGACAGCAATGACAGACATTTTAGCAACTCAACTTTCTGATTACCTCGACGATGCGATTACTCTCGACGGTTTACGCACCGCCCTTACCCATTTTGCTGAAGAGCAAAAACTGCAGTTCAAACAACAGAAATCAATTGTCGATTTAGTCACAGAGCGCAGTCAATTTATTGATCAATTACTGATCCGATTATGGCGTTTTTATGAATTTGAACAACAACCTGATTTAGCATTAATTGCAGTTGGCGGCTATGGTCGCGGAGAATTGCATCCACTGTCTGATGTTGATCTACTAATATTAAGTCAACACCCTTTAGAAGAAGCTGTCGCAACCAATGTCAGTGCCCTTATTACGCTGTTATGGGATCTTCGCTTAGAGGTCGGTCAAAGTGTTCGTACCGTTGAAGAATGTATTGCCGTCGGCAAAGATGATCTTACTGTCGCAACCAATTTAACTGAATCACGGTTTTTATGCGGTAATCAACAAACTTTTCATCAATTAACCGTAGCAATTAATTCGCCTCAGTTTTGGCCCAGTGAAACATTTTATCAAGCCAAAGTTGAAGAACAACGAGTACGCCATGCGCGTTACCATGACACGACTTATAACCTTGAACCTGATATTAAATCAAGCCCGGGCGGATTACGTGATATTCACACTTTAAGCTGGGTTGCGCGACGTCATTTTGGTGCCACCAGCCTATTAGAGATGAGTCATCATGGTTTTTTAACCGATGCGGAATACCGTGAACTGGTTGAATGTCAAAATGCATTATGGCGAATTCGATTTGCACTCCACATCGAACTACGCCGCTATGACAATCGTCTTACTTTTGATCATCAAACCTCTGTCGCTGAGCATCTTGATTATCATGGTGAAGGTAATCAGGCGGTTGAAATGATGATGAAGGCTTTTTATCGTATTTTACGCCGTGTCGCTGAACTTAATAAAATGTTATTACAGCTGTTTGATGAAGCGATCATTAAACCCGACACTCGCCAAGAACCCATTGTGCTCAATGATGATTTTCAATTACGCGGTCATTTAATCGAAGCCACCAAACCCGCTTTATTCCAAGCGCGACCAGAAACTATTCTGGATATGTTTCTTCACATCGCACAAAACTCTGATATTGAAGGTATTGCCGCGCCAACATTGCGCCAATTACGCACCGCTAGACGTCGTCTAAATCGTTTCCTAATCGAGATCCCAGCAGCTCGTGAAAAATTCATGGAATTAGTTCGACAACCGAATGCACTCCAAAAAGCGTTCCGATTAATGCATCGTCACGGTGTTATTGCCGCCTATTTACCACAGTGGAGTCACATTGTTGGGCAAATGCAGTTTGATTTATTTCATGTTTATACCGTCGATGAACACAGTATTCGCGTCATTAAAAATCTGCATAAATTCAACGACCCCAATCATCATTCGCAACATCCTATCTGTTGTGAAGTTTATCCACGTCTAATCAAAAAAGAGATCTTAATCTTAGCGGCGATATTTCATGACATAGCCAAAGGACGAGGCGGAGATCACTCAGAATTAGGCGCGGTTGATGCTTATGATTTTTGTATCGAACATGGGTTATCCCATTCAGAATCAGAAACCGTATCATGGCTGGTACAAAAGCACTTACTTATGTCGGTCACAGCCCAACGCCGTGATATTTACGATCCTGAAGTCGTGGCAGAATTTGCTAAACAAGTCGGTGATGAAGAACATTTAGATTATTTAGTCTGTTTAACCGTGGCTGATATCTGTGCCACCAACCAAGACCTATGGAACAGCTGGAAACGTACTTTATTAGCAGAGCTATACTACTCAACTCAAAAAACGTTACGTCGAGGACTAGAAAAAACCCCAGATATGCGCGATCGCATTCGTCACAATCAACAATTAGCGTCTGCGGTATTGCGCAGTAAAGGTTTTATGCCGCGTGATATTGAAGTGTTATGGCGTCGCTTTAAAGCCGATTATTTCCTACGCCATACTCATAAACAATTGGCATGGCACGCACAAGCATTGCTAAAACACAGCGGCGATAAACCGATTATATTAATGAGTAAGAAAGCGACCCGTGGCGGCACTGAAGTGTTTATCTACAGCAAAGATAAAGCCAAGCTATTTGCTATTGTGGTCTCGGAGCTGGATAAGAAAAATCTTAGTATTCATGATGCTCAGATCATGAACAGTAAAGATGGTTATACGCTCGATACTTTTATGGTGCTCGACCCTAACGGTAAAGCCATTAATGAAAATCGTCATGTGGGGATTATTCGAAATTTAACCAAAGCACTAACAGCAATGAAATCTGAGCGTAAAATTCGTCGCGCACCACGCAAATTACTTCATTTCAATGTACCGACTAAGGTTGAGTTTTTATCAACCAAAACCGGACGTAAAACCATGATGGAATTGGTTGCGCTTGATATGCCAGGGTTATTGGCAAAGATAGGATCAGTATTTGCAGAGCTGAATGTGAGTTTACAAGCCGCTAAAATCACCACCATTGGCGAACGCGCAGAAGATTTTTTTATTATTGTTAATGATACTGGCGGCCGCTTAACCAAAGAGCAACAGCAATTATTACGCGAAACGCTGATTATTACGATTAATAAGCATGCTTAAATAAT
>CAMQXY010000027.1 GCA_947039005.1 uncultured Photobacterium sp. | reverse complement strand
TAACCAGTAAATAGCTAATACTATTCCAAGTACGAAGAATTTATTTTGTGATAACGCTTGGTCCAATGATTGATGAGGACCCATAAATGCGAGTGAAACTGAACCAAAAGTTAGTGCTGTTGGGAACCATACTGTAACTTCAATCCATAACATGAAGATAGCAACTAAAGCTAATCGAGGACCAAAAGCTTCACCTACCCAGCGGAAAACCCCACCTTTTTCAGACCAACCTGTAGCGAGTTCAGCGGCTACAAGTGATACTGGAACCAGAAATACAATAGCGGCAAAAATATAATAAAAAATGGAGCTCAATCCGTATTCTGCTTCAGCAGGAAGACCCCGCAAACTCACAACAGCAACGATGTTTAACATCGCTAACGCGAATATGCTGATCCCCCCTTTTTTTGCTTTGTTTGTACTAGTCATTGTTAACCAACTTAATCGTTAAATAGGTTTGAAATTTTATTTTTAGTTTTTGTGGATGAATAACAGAACGTTTTGCGCTGTTTTAATAAATTCACTGTATAAAAAGTAGCACTAACATAAATGCATTTAAATTCATAAAAGACATTGTTTAAATTTCATATATGCTTGTTGCGCATAGTTATGGGTTATGCTTTTTATTTGAATATTTAATCGTAACAATTAAATATTTTAATGGTTATTGTTGGAATTTATGCATGGACTGATTTGGCAATATTATTGCGGGAAAAATTATGTAAAAATGAAATTCGACGAATGATTTTTAGGGAATAACCAGTGAAATTTTTTTTCCAGCGTAATGAAACGGATTCAGAAACTAGAATTGAACTGAAAACAGCATCATTTTATTTGTTAGTCGCGATGATTGTGGGTTGGATGGCGATCAGTTTTATTTTGCAATCAAATGAAGCGGGGTCAGTATTTTTACCAATATTAATTGGTTTTATGATGTTACGTTTTTTTGCGTTAGTAAAAGTACAAAAAGAAGTGTTAGTGGCAATGCGAGATAAGCGTTTAACCACTCAGGGGAGTAAATTTTCATTTACCAATCCCTTTATTTATATCATTAAGAAAAAGCCACTTTCTGAGACTGAATCATAATTAAAAACGGCTGCTATGTTTTTTGCTATATCTATATCTAGCAGCATAGCGGCCGTTTGCGATTATTGAGCCTGATGTTTATTATCGGAATTCAATATTAGTTGTTGCTATGCAGTTCGCTGTTTAGTTCAATGGCGGTTTTATTGGTTAAACATTCAATTTGTCCTGTCATTGAATTACGACGGAACAATAAATCAGCTTTGCCAGCAAGATCGCGTGCTTTTGCTGTTTCAAACGCTTTACCATCAGCATCTAGCATTTGTACTTTTGAACCCGCAGTAACATATAGACCTGATTCGATAGTACAACGATCACCCAGTGGGAAACCTAGACCCGCATTAGCACCTAAAAGGCTATTTTCACCGATTGATACCACAACTTTACCGCCACCCGATAATGTACCCATGATAGAAGCACCACCGCCGATATCTGAGCCATTGCCCACGACTACACCCGCTGAAATACGACCTTCAACCATACTTACGCCTGTAGTGCCCGCATTAAAGTTAATGAAACCTTCATGCATAACAGTTGTGCCTTCACCAACATGAGCACCTAAACGGACACGTGAGGTATCAGCAATACGCACACCTGTTGGTACAACGTAATCGACCATTTTAGGGAACTTATCAACGCAATCAACGGTAATGGTTTCGCCATTAAGACGCGCATCCATTTGGCGCTCAGCAAGTTCTGGTAAGTCGATAGGACCTTGGTTTGTCCATGCAATGTTGTGCAATAAACCAAAAATACCATCAAGTACTAGGCCGTGTGGTTTCACTAAACGGTGAGAAATAAGTTGTAGTTTTAAGAAACCTTCAGCAACGGATACGGGTGAGATATCTGTTTTTAGCATAACCATAACGAGCGGCTGTGAAGATAATGTCGCTTTTGCTGCGAACTGTGCGCTTACTTCATCATTTGCATCTTCAAATGCAGATGCAATCGCAGCACATTGTTCTGGTGTTACGTCAATAGCTTGGTTACCACCACGGTAATTAACAATAGCAGCAATGTCTTTTACTAACTGTTCTGATGGATGTAGCGTTGGGGTTGGGAAAAACGCTTCAATGATTTTTCCATCACGGTTTTTAGTGGCAGTACCTAGGGCAAGTGAAAAGCTAGACATGGTTACCTGTTCTCCATTTAAATAAAGTAATACGCGCGGTAATTAAAATAATTAGATTACCAATAACATAAGATGATTGTTATATCTTGTATTAGCTGGTGATTTACCGCGAAGTAAAACCATCATAAAGACAGTTATAAAAATATAGAAGAGCTGAACCAATAATCAGCACAAAATGATGGTTTATTAACGAAAAATGGCGATTGTAAAACTAAATGATGGGGTTTTATTGATGGATTATAAAGACTCAAAGAGTACGTTGGTGGGCGTTGTTAAAAAGAAGGTAAAAAAAACCTCCCGTTAGGAGGTTTTCGACGACAAACTGGATAATATCAAAATTATGCGGCGTCTTGTTGTTGCTCATCGGCAACAACGTCAGATTTTACAGCTTTTGCTTTTGGGGCTTTTTTAGCGCCTAGAGCAACTAAGACTTCTTCACGATTTTGTGCTAAGAACATCGATAGTTCTTCTTGCTTCGCTTCGTCTTCGAATAAATCACTTTCACTCAATAAAGCAAACATCTCATCTGCCATATCAAGCATTTTGTCATATGCGTCGGCTTCGGATTTAGAGGTAAAAGTCATCTTTTCTTCCCCGTTGCGCTCTACTACATATTTGACGATAACTGCCATGGTCATCCTCTCCTAAAATTTATTTACTGGACGCTTATACAGTAGTATGGTGAGTGAGTCTAGTGCTAAGCGTGTGAATGTGATGACTCGAGAAAAATTTAACCATATATATCATCGTGCTGCTGAAAGAAAGGGCGGTGAAGCTAATTTAGATAAGTTACTAACAACGCCATTGAATAATGATCAATTAAGGTTGATTCCTGATCATCGTTGGTTGGCTGAATTTACTCAAAAAGTGTTTCAATGTGGAATTCGATGGCAAGTTGTACGTAATAAATGGTCGGCATTTGAGGCGGCATTTTTTGAGTTTGATATTGAAAAAATGGGTTTAATGCCAACCGAAATGTGGGAGCGAAAAGCGCAAGATGCGACTATTATTCGGGATTTAAAAAAGGTCATGACGATCCCTGAAAATGCCAACATGATCCATCGAGCAGCATTAGAATATGGTTCATTTTCGGCGATGATAGCCGACTGGCCGGAACAAGATATTATTGGCTTGTGGCTGTATTTAAAAAAACACGGTTGCCGTTTAGGCGGTAAAACGGGTGCCTATAGTTTACGTGGGCTAGGTAAGGATACCTTTTTATTTACCCAAGATGTTGAGGCTTATTTACGCCATACTGGTATTATTGATGGTGGTCGTGACACTCTCAAGTCATTACGAGCAGCGCAGAATGCATTTAATGATTGGCAACAACAATCGGGCCGATCATTAACTCAGATCAGCCAAATTATTGCGTTCAGTGTTGGGGATAACCGCGTTTAATCACATTGCCATTGTTGGCAAAATGTCAAAAATAGCTTTAATAATGGACTTTGATATTTTTCTTGGTGATGCAGTAGCCAATACTGACGGTTCATATCAAGGGGTAATGTCAGTATTGCTACCCGTTGTTCTTCAACCGCGTGTGCAATTGCTCGTTTAGACATGCAAGTGATGCCCAAGTCGGCACTGACACAATTAATGATCGCCTCAGTGGTATTGAGCTCAAATGAGGTGGTCCACTTATCTAATCGTGGTGATATACGATTAAGAAAAAACTCCCGCGTACCTGATCCTGCCTCTCTTAATACCCATTCTGAATTTTCGAGATCTGACAATTGTAAATTTTTAATTTTTGTTAATGGATGTTGTGGATGACAAGCAATCACCATTTGATCGCACAACCATGGTTGGACAACCAGATCTGAATGTTGCACTTTACCTTCGACCAAACCGACATCCAATTCAAATTCAGCTAATTTATGACAGATTTGGGCAGTATTTGAGATAAATAATGATTGATCTCGGTGTTGGGTTTCAAGTCGAAAATCCCGTAATAAAAAGGGGGTGACTTGATTACCGACAGTATCACTTGATCCTATCTTTAATTTTCCTGTAATTGGCCCTGCTTGATCAAATAAATTTTCAATGGCATTTGAACGGGCTAATAATTCATCAGCAAGAGGTAATAACCTTTTTCCTTGTTCATTGATTATTAAGCGATTATTGTTGCGATCAAATAATTTATGGTCGAGTTGTTTTTCTAATTCCGATAGCGCCATACTGACAGCGGGTTTTGAAAGAAATAATTTACCTGCGGCAGCTGTAATAGTCTTTTCTTGCGCTACCGTAACAAAAACGTTGAGCTGCTTTAGTGCAATATTCATTATGGCCTCATTAAAAAAACGCAAGGTGAATGATTACCCACCTGCTTGTTCAATTAATATTAACACTATTTTTAATATATTCAATTATGACAAACAGTGGTGGGGCAATATACTGCTGCTAACAAAACAATAATTCGATATTTAGCTTTTTATCGTCCAGTAAGTCGATTATTTCAACGCAGTGAAGTTTGTTCACAAAACATTTGATAGCGATAGTGCAATAATTTCACGAGTGGGTTGTTGTACTAATAAATGTTCGGTGTGTTGCCCTGTCAACATGGCTGGTATTTTTTGTGGCTGTCTATATATTGCGACGCTTTATTGATGTTTTTAAGCTGTATTTATTTACAGTGTCTCGGCGATGGTAGACAATTTAATTATCTATTTTTCTGCTGTGGAATATCTGCGTGTTCACTGTCTATCATTCAAATCAGCTTGATCTGCTTAAATCCTTATTAGTGGAGTTGATCCGCTTACAGCCATTAGCGAATCCGTTTGAAAAAGAACAAATTCTGGTACAAAGCCCAGGTATGTCACAATGGTTAAAAATGGAATTAGCCACTTCATTTGGGGTAGCGGCAAATATTGATTTTCCATTACCCGCGACCTTTATTTGGAAAATGTTTACTCAGGTTTTGGCTGATGTGCCCGAACGAAGTGCATTCAATAAAGAGGCGATGACGTGGAAATTAATGCAGGTGTTACCGCAGCAATTTGATCAACCTGAATTTGAACCGCTAAAGCGTTATTTAGATAACGACACTGATTCGCTGAAGTGTTATCAATTATCTGAAAAAATTGCCGATATTTTTGACCAATATTTAGTGTATCGCCCAGAGTGGATCCAGCAATGGGAAGCGGGCGAAACCGTCACCGAACTTAATGATGAGCATCCGTGGCAACCGATCTTATGGCAAGCGCTTTACGATCAAACCTTAGCCTTAGAACAATCACCGTATCATCGTGCTAATTTGTATGATCACTTTATTGAAACGTTAAACAATTATTCCGGTAACGAAGGTAAAGCAGCCTTGCTTGCTGCGGGATTGCCACAGCGATTGTTTGTATTTGGTATATCTTCATTACCGCCACGTTATTTAGATGCGCTAGCCGCGATTGGTGAACATATTGATGTCCATTTAATGTTTACTAACCCATGTAAATATTACTGGGGCGATATTCGTGATCGTAAGCATTTAGCGCGTTTAGCCGCGAGACAGCGGGTACAGCTACAAAATATCGATACTACCGATGATGTTGATGCGTTGTTGTCAGTGCTTAAAGATAGCGATCAAAATAACTATGATGACGATATGCACAATGATGTTGTCGGTAATAGTTTATTAGCATCAATGGGTAAATTAGGCCGTGATAATATGTATTTGTTATCAGCAATGGAAGTCAATGAAGTCGATGCTGGCTTTGTTGATATTGAACCTGATAGCTTATTACATGCCATTCAAGCTGATATTTTAAACCTTCAAGATCGCCAAGATGATACACAACTCGATTCGAGTGAGCATAAATTTCCAATCGCTAGTGATGATCATTCGGTCACCATTCATGCTTGTCATAGCCCGATGCGTGAAGTCGAAGTATTGCATGATAAATTGCTGGCAATGTTTGAAGCTGATTCGAATATAAAACCGCGCGATGTGATTGTGATGGTGGCTGATATCAATGCCTATAGCCCTGCCATTCAAGCGGTGTTTGGTAATGCCCCTGGTAATCGTTATATTCCTTTCTCTATTTCTGACCGTACGGCTGAGCAAGAAAATCCGATTCTATTGGCGTTTTTACGCTTACTTACTCTGCCTGAAAGTCGTTGCCACGCATCTGAGTTATTAGAGTTGTTAGAAGTGCCTGCGGTAATGGATAAGTTTGGTTTTGATAGTGCCAGCTTTGAAAAAATCAAAAAATGGATTGAAGAAGTCGGTATTCGTTGGGGATTAGATCAACATACTGCAGGTCAGTTTGATTTACCGGAGCAACTGCAAAATACATGGCTATTTGGTATTCAACGAATGCTACTTGGCTATGCGATGCCACATGATACGGGGCTATTTGCAGGAATTTCAGCTTATGAACAAGTGCAAGGTTTAGACGCTGAATTAGCGGGTCAATTAGCGGGATTTATTGATAGCTTAATTGAATATCGAAGTGCATTGGCGCAATCACAAACGGTCAATCAATGGGCTGAATTATTACATCAGTTACTGGATGATTTTTTTGCAGTGGAGCTAGAAGGCGAGTTAATTTTAAAATCGATTCGCGATAACTTGCAGCGTTTGCACCAGCAGTTACAAGATGCGGGTTATCACGATCAGATCACGCCTGCGGTATTGACTCAATACCTGCAAGATAAACTCTCTGGTGAGCGGGTTAGCCAGCGTTTCTTAGCCGGACAAGTGAATTTCTGTACTCTGATGCCCATGCGTTCAATTCCTTTTAAAGTGGTGTGTTTATTGGGAATGAATGACGGTGCTTATCCGCGCAATATTGCCCCTGAAGGGTTTGATTTAATGAATGGTCGCACTAAGGCGGGCGATCGTTCTCGTCGAGATGATGACCGTTATTTATTTTTAGAAGCGTTGTTATCTGCCCAACAAACATTATATATCAGCTATGTTGGTCGTTCGATTCAAGATAACGCACAAAAAGTGCCGTCAGTATTAGTCAGTGAGCTGGTGGAGTATTGCCAGCAAGGTTATTGCTGCGTTGGTGATCAACCGTTAGCGGTGGATGTTTCTGCTGACAAGATTAAACAACAGTTAATTCAACATCACCCATTAGTGCCGTTTAGCCCCAGTGCATTTATTGGCAAGCAAGCCAGTTTTGCGATTGAATGGCTACCTGCGGCTAATCGTGATGGGCAGGCAAGTGCGCCATTTCAACTTGATGCGTTAGTGGCTGAACCGATGGCTGATGATCAGGTTTTAGTTCTAGAGTTAGCTGAATTACAGCGTTTTTGGCGTTCGCCAGTACGGTACTTCTTTAATCGCCGTTTGAAAGTCTATTTTGAACCGCCGATGGGGTTATTAGAAGATGATGAGCCGTTTTTACTGAATGGCTTAGATAGTTATCTGATTCGCGATCAATTGCTGGAATTATTGCTAGAAGCCAAGCTTAACAATGATGATCCTGATGCTATTTATCATCAGTTTGCCGCAGAACAACGGGCAGCGGGTACTTTACCTGTGGCGGCATTTGGTGATCTTGATTTGGCTGCTAGTCGTCAAGCAGTAGCGAATTTAACTGATCTTATTGAGCCGTTAATTCATGCACCATTAGCCGATCAAGAAGTGACGATCACGGTGATGGTGGCTGATCATAAAGTGTTATTACAAGGCTGGTTGAAGAAACGTTATCAATCGGGGTTATTACGTTACCGGACTGGTAAAATTCGTCCACAAGATCTTTTAACTGCTTGGTTTGACCATCTATGTTTGGCGGTATCGGTGCCTGACAATCTACAGGTGACTCATGTGATCGGAACGGATAAGCATCTTGAATTACAGTGTGTTGACCCTCAGCAAGCACTGGCGTATTTACAGCAACTGATTGAACTGTATTACCAAGGTTTAAATCAACCCTTAGCGTATTTCCCTAAAACCGCAATGGCAGCCATACAAGCCCATATTGGGCGTGATGGTAGTTGGAAAGATGATGCAGACACTGAGCAAAAAGCACTGACGAAAATGGCGGAATGTTTTAATGATGGTTACTTGTTTGCAGGGGAAGGCAGTGATGATTATATCAAGCGTGTGTGGCCGCAATGGCAAGATGAAGTGGCACAACAAGCTAATCAATTAGCCGCATTGGTGTTACAAGCTGCGGTGGTAAACAGTAAAGAAATAAAGCCAGAATAAATATAGAAAGCAGAGAGAAGTAGTGTGGCCGTCAGCAAATCATTGTTAGTTGTAGGGTGTTCGCTGTACGGCCACAGGTCCAGAGGTGACCAAGTTTCTGGCGCTGATACTAACTAACCACCGTAGTATAAACCGTGAGTAAGTTCTCACATTATAGGAACACAACAGAATATCAGGCGCCAATATTTACTTATAAGTGTTGGGTCACATAATAACCAGCTTAATTGTTGAAATTGAACAGTTTCAAGCTGGTACTGTTGTACATATAGCAACCATGGGATGAGTGACATAATGGCGACTGAAGTACTAACAACGGATGATGTACCAACAAATATTCTGCAACCAATGACGTTTCCATTACATGGTACGCGCTTGATCGAAGCGTCAGCAGGTACAGGTAAGACATTTACCATCGCGAGTTTGTATTTACGGTTATTGTTAGCGCATGGTAATCAGGATACTCGGCATCAACAGCAGTTGACGGTTGATCAAATTCTGGTGGTTACTTTTACTGAAGCGGCTACCGCAGAATTACGTGATCGTATTCGTGCTCGTATTCATGATGCGCGGTTAGCGTTTAGTCGTGGTGTTAGTCATGATCCTGTTATCGCGCCATTATTAAATGAATACCCAGATCATAAGTTAGCGGCGACGTTGTTATTGCAAGCCGAACGCCAGATGGATGAAGCGGCTATTTATACTATTCATGGTTTTTGTCAGCGAATGCTAACTCAAAATGCATTTGAATCAGGCTGTCGATTTAATAATGAATTTGTGACCGATGAAAGCCAATTAAAAAAATTAGTGGTTGCTGATTATTGGCGCAGTAGTTTTTATCATTTATCGTCAGCACTTGCTCATGAAGTCCGTGAAATTTGGTCATCACCAATAAAATTATTAAAAGAAATTGGCAATAGTTTAACTGGTGCGCCTGTACGATTGTCGGTGGCGGCAATGACGGAATCATTAGAGCAATTACATCAGCAAAATATCGTCCGTATTGATGACCTCAAAGCGTTGTGGCGTACACATCAGGATGATTTTGAAGCCTTGATTGCAAGCTCTGGGGTGAATAAACGCAGTTACACTAAAAAAAGTTTACCCAATTGGTTGGCACAAGTGAGCGAGTGGGCGGCTCAAGAAACCGTTGGCTATGCGTTACCTGATAATTTGATGCGATTTCATCAGCAAACTTTAATTGAAAAAACCGCTAAAGGTGATGCACCTGAGCATGAAGTCTTTAGTGCCATTGCCGAACTATTAGATAATCCTGCTAGCTTGCGTGAGCCACTATTAGCCCATGCGATTGAACATTGTCGTCAATTATTGGCTGACGCTAAAATGCGCAAAGGGTGGCTATCATTTGATGACTTGCTGACTCAGCTAGGTGCCGCGATTGGTAACGATGTTGATGAACTGCTCGCGGGTAAAATTCGTGCACAATATCCAGTGGCAATGATTGATGAATTCCAAGATACCGATCCACTGCAATACGGTATTTTTAGTGATGTTTATCGTCATCATCCAGAATGTGGCTTGTTTATGATCGGTGATCCGAAACAGGCGATTTATGCCTTTCGTGGCGCTGATATTTTTACTTATATTCAAGCGCGTCGCCAAGTGACCGATCACTATACATTAGCCACTAACTGGCGCTCGACTGCGAATATGATTGCAGCGGTTAATTCGGTGTTTCAGCAGCCACAGAGTCCATTTATTTATGATCAAGATATCGAATTTTTAGCGGTCGATCATAGCCCTAAAGCGGCTCAACGTAGCTGGTGGTTAGAGGGTGAATCACAACACGCATTAACCTTTTGGTTGCAAGAGAGCCCAGATAAAAAGCCGATAGCCAAAGGCAATTATCAAGCAACAATGGCGACGGCAACCGCAGCGCAAATTCAACATATTCTGACCCAATCACAGCAAGACCAAGCGTATTTTTTAGATGGTGAGCAACGGCATGCGATTGCGGCTGGTGATATCGCGGTATTGGTACGTACTGGTGCTGAAGGGAAATTAGTCCGTGAAGCGTTATCAAAACAAGGCATCGCCAGTGTCTATTTATCTAACCGTGATAGTGTGTTTTCCACTTCGGAAGCGGCAGATATTCAACGGCTATTACAAGCGGTATTAACCCCTGAGGATGATCGTATATTACGTGCGGCGTTAGCGTCAGGGTTATTTGCCCGCACTGCGATTGAACTCGATCAACTCAATAACGATGAGAATGAGTGGGAAATTGCCGTTAATAGCTTTAAGCAATATCGCCAACAGTGGTTAAAACGCGGTGTGATGCCGATGTTGCGCAGTGTGATGGCGAAAAATCAAATTGCCGAGCGTTTATTAGCCGAAGATGGTGGTGAGCGTAAATTAACGGATTTGCTTCATATTGGTGAATTACTGCAACAGGCGAGTCAAACCTTAGACAGTGATTATGCGCTACTGCGCTGGTTAGCTGAACATGTTGCCGAGCCGAATGGTAATGCTGATGATCAAGTGATGCGGCTAGAATCAGAACGTAATCTGGTGCAGATTGTCACCATTCATAAATCGAAAGGCTTGGAATATGATTTAGTGTTTATGCCGTTTGTGTGTAGCTACCGTGAGGTCGATAGCAAAGGTGAAGTCAAATATCACGATGAAGTGGATAACATCACGGTGCTTGATATTGCGAAACAAGCCGCTGCAATCGAAAAAGCCGACCAAGAACGATTAGCCGAAGATTTACGGTTAATTTATGTGGCTTTAACCCGTGCGGTTTACGGCTGTTATGTTGGTATGGCACCGATTCGTAATGGCCGTAGCACTAAAGAACCAACAGGCTTACATCGCTCAGCAATGGGACATCTAGTACAAGATGGTGAGGCGGGCAGTGTAGCTGCACTTGAATTAGCACTTGTTAAGCTCTGTGAAGCCCAAGTTGCGATCACGGTAACTGAACCGCCGCAATTAAGTGATGTGCCATGGCAACCACAAGCTGAAGTCACTGAAGCCTTGGTTAAACGGTCTTTTTCTGCTTCGTTAGAGCGTAATTGGTGGATGACCAGTTATTCTAATTTGGTTAAACAAGGGCATCAGACCGCCCATGATAGCAGCTTAGATTTACCGGGGTTTGATATTGATTCAGTGCAAAATGCTACCGAAGAGAGTGATGATGGTGAGTTAGAATTAGAGCCACAATATTCGATTTATACTTTTCCTCGTGGTGCACGTCCCGGGACATTTTTGCATACCGTATTTGAAGAAATTGATTTTACCGCCGCGGTTGATTGCCCTGAAACAGTCGCGAAATTAACCGAATTACTGCAATTAGAAAATTATGAATTAGCGTGGTTACCGGTATTACAGCAATTAATTCGAGATGTATTAACTTGTGCCCTTGATGGTGATGCGCTGCGACTAGCCGATAAGAATGCATCGCAACGACTCACGGAAATGGAATTTTTATTGCCGATTGAGATTTTACAATCGGTGGCATTGAACAAAGTGATCGCCAAGCATGATCCGTTGTCAGCCAAAGCAGGAGAATTAGGCTTTGCAACCGTCAGTGGGATGCTAAAAGGTTTTATCGATTTAGTATTTGAGCATCAAGGTAAGTATTACGTTTTAGACTGGAAATCGAATTATCTTGGTGATGATCCACAAGTATATCGAGGTGAGCAATTGAAAACCGCGATGCGTGAACACCGTTATGATTTGCAGTACCAAATCTATGCGCTGGCATTGCAACGTTTCTTGCGCAGTCGTATTCCAAATTACAGTTATGAGACTCATTTTGGTGGGGTGTATTACCTGTTTTTACGGGGTATTCAAGCCGGTAGCGATAGTGGTATTTTTTATGCGCGTCCAAGTGAACTATTACTCGATGAATTGGATTTACTTATGAAAGGAGCGCTACCACATGCTTAAGCGTTTACAAAAACTCACCCAACAAGGTGGCTTACGTCAGCTTGATTATCAGTTTGCTAAATTTGTGGCGCTGCATAGTCCACAATCGCAACAAGATCTGGCGGCACTGATGGCAGCATTGGTGAGTTATGAATTAGGTAAAGGCCATGTCTGTGTGCCGTTAGAACAATTGCGTGCTCAGCATTTGTTTGGTCTATCAAGTCGATTATCGGTGGCGTTAATTGAAGGATTAGCTGATCCAAGCCAATGGGCGCAATTATTACAGCAATTTGATGTGGTAGCGAATGTTCAATCACATGGCTTACAAGCGAGCCCATTGGTGTTAGATCATGGTCGTTTATACCTCAACCGCTATTGGCAATTTGAACAAACTGTCGCTAAACGGATTGTGGATATGGCGACCAATCAAGGCCAAGTCGGCACTGATAGCCAGTGGCAAGGGCAGCAATTAACGCTAATGCATCAAGCATTAAATGATTTATTTCAGCCAAGTTATGGTCATTTATATCATGCTTTGCAAGGTGTCACTGATAGTCAGCAACGCCAACAACTAACCTGTGATTTTTTGGATATTGTAAAACCACAGCAACTTGATTGGATGGCGATTGATAGCGTATTACAACAAGCGCAGCAAATAACTGATTTGCAGTTATTAGACAGTTTGGTGCCAACGACAAGCTGTTTGAATTGGCAGAAAGTGGCGGCAGCGATGGCATTAACACGTCAGTTTGCAGTGATCTCTGGTGGTCCTGGTACGGGTAAAACCACCACTGTCGCTAAATTATTAGCAGCGTTAGTGATGCAAGCTAATGGCGAACATAAGCCTAATATTATGCTGGTGGCACCGACTGGTAAAGCGGCAGCGCGTTTAACTGAATCGATTGGTTCGGCGATCAAATCATTGGCAGTACCACAAGCGATTAAAGATTTAATTCCGACGCAATCAAGTACATTGCACCGATTATTAGGGTCTATCCCGCATCGGGTTGAGTTTCGTCATCATAAAGATAACCCACTCCACCTTGATGTATTAGTGGTCGATGAAGCTTCGATGGTCGATTTACCAATGATGGCGCGGTTATTAGATGCGATGCCACAAGGGGCGAAATTAATTTTATTGGGCGACCGAGATCAATTAGCGTCGGTGGAAGCGGGGGCGGTGCTAGGTGATATTTGTTCTTTCTCAACTCAAGGTTACAGTGCCGAGCAAGGACAGCTATTAAGTCAGTTAACAGGCTTTGATTTACACTCAAATAATATTGGTTTAAGTGTGGTAACAGACTGTTTGTGCATGCTGCAAAAGAGTTACCGTTTCCATGCGTTATCAGGTATTGGTCAATTAGCGAAAGCGATTAATCAAGGCAAACCTGCACTAGTGAATAAAGTTTGGCAACAAGGATTTAAAGATATTCACCATTATCCATTAGGCAGTGAAACGTATGTCTCGATGATTAACCAAGTGGTGACGTTTTATCTTGATTATCTTGATGCAATAAAAACCGATAAAACACCGGCTGAGGTCCTAAAAGCATTTTCGAATGTCAGATTGCTATGCGCATTACGTGAAGGGGATTTTGGTGTTGTCGGCTTAAATCAACGTATTGAAAAAGAATTGACCCATCGTGGTCGTATTTCACCTAATGATGAAACATGGTATGTCGGACGGCCGATTATGATCACCCGTAATGATCACGCATTAGGATTATTTAACGGTGATATTGGCATGACGATGCTTGAGCCTGAGATTGATCCTGATAGTGGGCGACGTCGATTACGGGTGTATTTTGAAATGCCAGATGGCACTATTCGCGGTATTTTACCGAGCCGTATTCCTGAACACGAAGTGGTATATGCGATGACGATCCATAAATCCCAAGGCTCGGAGTTTTCTGATACGGTAATGGTATTGCCTGCTGAGTATACGCCGATTCTAACCCGTGAATTAATTTATACTGGTATTACTCGTGCTAAGTCGCGGTTGTATTTGTATGCGCCAATGGAAATTATTACTAAGAGTGTGCAAGTGCGTACTGAACGAGCGAGTGGTTTAGCCCAGTTATTAGTGTGATTTTGTTGGTAATATTATGAATTGCGATGCCAGTATTAGTACTGGCATCGTATTGTGCTATTTAAGCGTTACTTTTTGATTTTAACGGGTTGATGTTATAAGTATTTTTGAGCGACGTTGATAGTTATAGAGATCTTTTTTGATCAAGGGTAATTGTTCGATATCGCATTCATAGAACCCTTGTTCACGAAACCAATGCACACTACGCGTTGTCAGGACAAATATTTTCTCAAGACCAGCTTCTCGCGCTTGTTGGCATAATTTATTGAGTAACAGCACCCCGCGATCACCATCTCTAAAATCAGGGTGAATAGCGACACATGCCATCTCTGCCATTTTTTCTTCTGGATAAGGATAAAGCGCAGCGCAGCCAATAATAAGATTATCAAGCTCAATGACACTGAAAAGGGTAATTTCACGTTCTAATTGTTCTCGTGAGCGGCGAACTAAAATACCTTCATTTTCTAATGGCTGAATGAGATCTAAAATACCGCCGATATCATTAATATCAGCGCGACGAATTTTTTCAGCGCTCGACATAACAATTTGAGTGCCAATACCATCCAACGAAAAGAGTTCTTGAATCAGTGCCCCATCTTGCTTGTAGCTCAGTAAGTGACTGCGAGGTACGCCAGCACGACAAGCAGCGATTGCTCCCCGTAGAAAACGCCCGGTTCCACTTTGTTGATCATCGGTATCGATAAGGTGTTGCAGCACCTGTTCTGCATCATGGGGTAATAATTCAGAGATGATGTCATTATTGCTATCAACGACGCCTTGTTCAGAACAAAAACCAATTAGTTTATCTGCTTGTAATCGGATTGCGACTTGAGTAGCTATTTCTTCTGAGGTGAGGTTAAAACATTCGCCAGTCACTGAGCTAGCAATCGGGCCGAGTAACACAATTGAACCTTGCTCTAATTGATTAGTGATAGCCATGTTATTAATACGGCGAATTTTACCACTATGACAAAAATCGACACCTTCATCGATGCCCAATGGTTGCGCAATAATAAAGTTACCGCTAATAACATTAATTTGTGAGCCAGCCATTGGAGTATTGTTGAGCCCCATCGAGAAGCGGGCAGTAATATCAAGTTGTACTTGCCCTGCTGCTTGTTTGGCTATTTCTAAGCTATATTCATCGGTGATTCTTATGCCTTTGTGATAAGGGCTATCATATTGCTGTTGTTGTAATAAGGTCGTGATTTGTGGTCGAGCGCCATACACCATCACAATATGAATACCTAAACTGTGTAGCAAGGCAATATCACTAACAATGTTGGCAAAGTTGGGATCAGCAATTGCTTCACCTCCGACCATGATCACCATGGTTTTACCTACATGCGCATTTAAATACGGGGCAGATTGACGAAATCCTTTTACCAGAGGGGTCTTACGTGTATTCACAAGCGACATCCATATCTATATTGATGATTAATTTATAGCCAACAAATTAAAGCAATTTTTTGCTTTGCGCAGCATTTAAATGTGATTGAGGTTAAATTATTTATTCGCTCTGGGGAGATTAAGCGTGGTGTTGTTACTTAGTGGGAGAGAGGCTGTAATCAATACATTATGTCGTGATATTTCTCGTTATAGTATGACTAATTATTTTAATGGCAGCTTAGTGAGGGCTTATTCGCTTTAAACATTTCGTAGTGTTATGTCATTTCTCAGTAGATTATTTGAAATAGTTACTTCTTTTTAGGCCGCGTTTGTTAGTATTGGCACCGGTTTACTGCTTTGACACGAGTAAACAACGGATCATTTTTACCTTTTCATAAAACTTTTATAGGCTTATCTATCGTGTTACGTAAAGCAACAGTCGCAATTATTCTTTTTGGATTGGTGGGATGTTCGTCACCAGACAGTACAACAACGGAAAAACCAAGTTTAGCCGCTGTTGGTAACCCGTTAGCACACCAATATTTAGGCCAGCATTTTGATCATGTTTTAAATAAAGTCTCGCAAGTTGATTCAAACAAGCCCCATGATTACAGCACCTTTGCGCCACAAGCAAAAATGGTTACTTCACGTTCACCGTCAATGGCACGTAAATTTGAACCCTTGTATAGCCAAGTTGAAAATTGGGCTAAGCACAGTGGAAACCCAAGTACCTTAGCAAAATACGGTATTCAGGCTGCACAAATGGGGGGATCTAATGGCGAAGGTAATGTGATGTTTACGGGCTATTATTCGCCAGTGATCGAATTGCGTCACAAGCCAACCAATGTCTTCCGTTACCCAATTTATGCAATGCCGACCTGTAAAGGGCGTTGTCCTTCACGCGAGCAAATCTATGATGGTGCGCTAGCAGGTCAAGGTTTAGTGCTGGGTTACAGTAAATCGATGCTTGATTTATTTATGATGGAAGTACAAGGCAGCGGCTTTGTTCATTTTGAAGATGATAACCAACTGCAATACTTTGGTTATGCGGGTAAGAATGGTCATCGCTATGTCAGTATTGGCCGCGTGTTGATTGATCGTGGTGAAGTGCCGAAAGCCAAGATGTCATTACAAGCGATTCAGGAATGGGTAGCGACGCACAGTGAAAGTGAAGTGCGTGAACTATTAGAACAAAATCCATCTTATGTTTTTTTCTCACCACGTAAAACATTAGATGTTAAAGGCAGTGCGGGTATTCCACTGTTGGCGAATGCGGCAGTAGCGGCTGATCGTAAATATATTCCCATGGGATCGGTATTATTAGCTGAAGTACCGCAGTTAGATGCGCAAGGTAACTGGACAGGTAAGCACGTATTACGCTTATTACTAGCGCTAGATACTGGTGGTGCAGTGAAAGGTAATCATCTAGATTTGTATCATGGTATGGGTAAGCAAGCGGGTACGGATGCTGGTCACTACAAGCATTTTGGTCGTGTATGGCGTTTAGGTCTTAAAGGTACAGCAACCCAAGATCCGTGGTTAATGCCACGATAATAGTGATGATTAAACGGTCTCGGTTGTGATGTTCTTGGTCTGACTAGACAATTGTTTTCAGAGTGCGTATAAAAACGCACTCTTTGTTTATCCACCTCAAGCAGTGTAGAACCAGTATGCGTGAATTAGATACCCCAGCATCCGATAGTTATAATCAGCGTTTTGGCGGCACTCGTCGTTTATATGGCAACAGTGAAGTTGAGATCCTTCGCGCTGCACATGTGTGTGTGATTGGTATCGGTGGTGTTGGCTCATGGGCGGCAGAAGCATTAGCACGTTCAGGGGTCGGTGAATTGACCTTGATCGACATGGATGATGTGTGTGTAACCAATATTAACCGTCAAATTCATGCAATGACAGGGACTGTTGGTCAAAGCAAAATTGAAGTGATGGCGGCGCGTATTCACTTAATTAACCCTGAGTGTAAGGTTAATTTAATTGATGATTTTATTAGCCCTGAAAATCAAGCTGAGTACTTATCAAAAGAGTTTGATTACGTACTCGACGCGATTGATAGCCTTAAAGCAAAAGCCTCATTATTGGCGTATTGTAAAAGTAATAAAATTAAAGTGATTACAATTGGTGGTGCTGGTGGGCAAACGGATCCAACGCAAATACAAGTCACCGATTTAACCAAAACGATCCAAGATCCATTGGCGAGAAAGTTGCGTGAAACATTACGTCAGCATCATAATTTCACTAAAAACCCCAAGCGTAAATTTGGGATTGATTGTGTTTATTCAACCGAGCATTTGAAATACCCACAAGCTGATGGCTCTGTGTGTGCAGTAAAAGCAACGGCGGATGGTCCGAAACGAATGGATTGTGCCAGTGGTTTTGGTGCTGCAACCGTTGTAACGGCAAGTTTTGGCTTTGTTGCTGTAGCGCATATTATTAAGAAATTAATCGAAAAGTATCGCCAATAATTAAACAGTTGTAGTTGATAAATAAAAGTAAAAAAGCGGATCTTTTGGATCCGCTTTTTTATTGTTTGTCGCTAAGGATAATCATGAGCCAGTGGTGATATTAGTGGGCGAGTTGTTTTATTTGCTCAACAATCGCTTTTAAACCATTACCACGTGAAGGGCTAAGATGATCAATCAGACCGAGGCTCTTAAAATAGGTATCGATATCAAAAGCGTTAATTTCTAGCGCCGTTTTACCATTATAAGCCGCAAGTACTAAGGTAATTAAGCCGCGCACAATGCGTGCATCTGAATCAGCGATAAAGTAATAGTGATCATCAATAATTTGATGATGTAGCCAAACTTGTGATTCACAGCCACTGATTTTAAGTTGATCTTGTTTATAACTATCATCCAGCTGTGGCAATTTTTTACCAAGCTGAATAACGTTGCGATAGCGATCTTCCCATCCCGTCGCGACTTGCATCTGGGCAATGATATCGGCGGTGGTGATCTCAGTCCCAAAAGGGTGCTGAGGTAGCGTTATAGTGGTGTTCATCATCTATTCCTTGGCTGTAATTACAATAAATCACAGGCTTTATGTAGCGCTGCAATAAAACGCGCAACATCTTGTTGGTCATTATAAAGGGCTAATGATACTCGCAATGTTCCCGTTAAGCCTAGCGCATCCAGCATTGGGTGGGCGCAGTGATGACCAGCACGTAGTGCAATCTGTTGTTGATCTAGCAAGGTCGCAATATCTTGATGATGGATGCCATCGACCACAAATGAGAATAAGCTCGCATCAGGCTGAAGCCCAATGATCCGCAATCCTTCAATATCTTTAATACCATCTAGGGCTTGTTGACGTAAATCAGCAATGTGTTGTTCTGCGCCTTGGCGATCAATGTTTTGTAACCATTCGATTGCCGCAGCAAGGGCTAAACTACCTGCAACATTGGGCGTGCCAGCCTCAAATTTACCCGGTAAACCCGCATAGCTAGTACCACTAAATGAGACTTTTTCGACCATCTTTCCGCCGCCGTGCCATGGTGGCATTGCTTCAAGCAGTGCTTGTTTGCCGTAAAGTGCGCCAATACCCGCTGGCGCATAAATTTTATGACCAGAAAATACATAGAAGTCGGCATCAAGCGCTTGCACGTCAACGTGTTCATGGGCTATCCCTTGAGCGCCATCAACCACGACTACTGCGCCATATTGGTGAGCGGTGGCTATCATTGACTCAATTGGGTTACGAGTACCGGTAACATTGGTGATGTGAGCGACGGCGACAATTTTTGTTTTCGTTGATAGTAAGCGGTTGTAGGCGTTGATATCTAATGTGCAATCATTGCGCATTGGAATTTTAACCACTTTAGCGCCAGTTTGTTCAGCGACCATCTGCCAAGGCACAATATTGGCATGATGCTCCAGTTCGCTGACTAATATTTCATCACCCGCTTGTAAGTGGGTACGGGCATAGGTTTGTGCGATCAGGTTTAATGCTTCAGTAGCGCCACGGGTCCAAATGATTTCTTTATGACTGGCAGCACCAATAAACTGTTGTACGGTTGTGCGCGCTTGTTCAAAAGCCAAGGTAGCATTAGCGGTTAGGCTATGACTACCACGATGAACATTAGCATTATAACCACGGTAATAATGGCTGAGGGTATCGATAACAATTGCAGGCTTTTGAGCGGTAGCTGCGCTGTCTAAATAAACCATTCGCGATGCGATATCTGAATGTTGCAGTGCTGGAAATTGGGTTTGAATTTGCTTGATATCGAATGGTATGGTCATGACAGGTCACATTACAGAAATTTGAATTATCGATGATGCTAATAAATGCAAGGAAGAGCAAGTGTTGCGATGGTTTTTAATAAATAAAAAAATAGCACTGCGTTGGGGCGCAGTGCTAACAATCACTTTGACACATAGGTCAAAATACAGGAAGTAAAGAGGTAGATAACTACCTATCCGGCAGGATCCGGACAATATGCAAACACAACATCGTAATGTTAATTCAGCGGTTAGCCAGAGGGCAAAACACAAAATGTTCATCAACATTACGGGACGAATAATAGGGTTTATATAGCACTTAAACAATGGACAATTTATAATGTTTGAGATGAAAAAAACTAATGCATTAGAGAGCCTCGAAAAGTATGTCAAGACGTTTACCCCCGCTTAACTCATTAAAGGTGTTTGAAGCCGCCGCTAGACATTTGAGTTTTACTCGCGCAGCCGAAGAACTTTTTGTTACTCAAGCTGCAGTTAGCCATCAAATTAAAGCCTTAGAGGAATTTCTTGGGCTGAAATTATTCCGTCGCCGTAATCGTTCGTTGCTATTAACCGAAGAAGGTCAAAGTTACTTTCTTGATATTAAAGATATCTTTTCATCGATTTCAGATGCGACTGATAAGGTACTTGAAAGAGGCTCTAAAGGTGCCTTAACCATTAGTTTACCTCCTAGTTTTGCAATTCAATGGTTAGTGCCAAGATTAACCGATTTTAATGAGAAACATCCGGAAATTGATGTGCGTATTAAAGCGGTTGATCTTGATGAAGGCTCGTTGACCGATGATGTTGATGTGGCGATTTATTATGGTCGTGGTAATTGGTCGGGATTACGTGCTGATAAGCTGTATCAAGAGTTTATGATGCCGGTGTGTTCACCAATGCTATTAGCCGGTATTAAGCCATTACGTACTATTGATGATTTAAAATTACACACGCTGTTGCATGACACTTCTCGTAAAGAATGGAAAAATTATGTTCGTCATTATGATGTGAAGGACGTCAACGTTAACCAAGGGCCGATCTTTAGTCATTCGACGATGGTATTGCAAGCTGCTGCTCACGGACAAGGTATTGCATTAGGCAATAATGTTTTGGCTCAGCCAGAGTTAGAAGCTGGACGGTTAGTGTGTCCGTTTGATGAAATCATCGTCAGTAAAAATGCGTTTTATTTTGTGTGTCAGGAAAAACAAGCTGATACCGGACGCATTCAAATTTTCCGGGATTGGATTTTAAATAAAGCCCGTAAAGAGCAAGAGGATATGCCGGATGTCATTGAAGAAGCCTGAGTATTTGATTGATGGTCCAGATGCTGAACATGCAGTCGCGACGTTTTTATTTGCGCATGGTGCAGGTGCTGGGATGGATCATGCCTTTATGACTACGGTTGCGGCGGGTTTAGCCGCACATAATATTCAAGTGGTACGGTTTAATTTTCCTTATATGATCAAACGATCGGAAGATGGTAAAAAACGTCCGCCTGATCGCCAGCCGAAACTATTAGCTGATTTTCAAACGCATATCGAGCAGTTTGATAATGGCAAGCTAGTGATTGGTGGTAAATCAATGGGAGGGCGAATGGCGAGTTTGATGGTGACAGATATTGCTGCCGAAACACCACTGGTTAGCAATTGTGCATCGAAAGTCTGCGGGGTTGCTTGCCTTGGTTTTCCGTTTCATCCACCGGCTAAACCTGAAAATTATCGCGGCGATCATTTAGTAACGATCACTGTCCCCACCCTTATTTTACAAGGTGAGCGTGATACTTTTGGTGTCCGCAGTGAAGTTGAACAGTGGTCATTTTCACCACAAGTGAGTTATCAATTTTTAGCTGATGGTGATCATGGCTTTAAGCCGCGTAAAGCATCAGGTCATACTGAAGCTGAAAATATCGCGGTTGCAATTGCGGCATTAGCACAATTTATTAAAGACTGTGTCGGTATGAAAGGATCGTGTTGATGGTTGTTGAATTAACCACTAAACAACGCCAGCAGTCACGATTAATGCTGATGTTTGCTGCTTGCAGTGGCGTGGTAATGGTGGCTTTGGGCGCATTTGCCGCGCATGGATTAAGTCACCGCTTAGCACCTCATTTACTCGATGTGTTTAAAGTCGGGGTTCAATATCAGGCGTGGCATACTCTGGCATTATTAGCTTGTGGAATATTGTCACGCTTTTTGCCATCAAAAGCGTTATCATACGCGGCGCTGTTTTTTGGCATAGGTATAATTTGCTTTAGTGGCAGTTTATATGCATTGGCTTTAACCAGCATTAAGTGGTTTGGTCCCATCACTCCGATGGGCGGAATATGTTTTATTATTGGCTGGGTGATGCTTGCAATAGCAGCCTGGCGTTCAGCTTGAGGGTTCCAACGTGAATCAAGTTTTATTGTACTGTCGTCCTGGCTTTGAAAAAGAATGTGCCGGTGAGGTTCAAGACAAAGCAAATACGCTGGAATTGTTTGGTTTCCCTCGGGCGAAAAACAATTCAGGTTATGTGTTATTTGAGTTTTACCAAGCGGGTGACGCAGATAAATTTATTAAATTGCAGCCATTTTCACAGTTGATTTTTGCTCGTCAAATGTTTGCAACATCAGCTATGCTAACCGGTCTACCATCAGAAGATCGTATTTCACCAATTTTAGAGTCTATTGGTGAGACGTTCCCTATCTGTGGTGATTTGCGTATCGAAACCCCAGACACCAATGAAGCGAAAGAGTTATTGAAATTCTGCCGTAAATTTACGGTGCCATTACGTCAAGCAATGCGTAAGCGTAATATTTTATACGTTAAAGATAACCATAAAAAACCCGTATTACATGTGTGCTTTATTGCATCAGGGTGTTGTTTTGTTGGTTATTCTTACCCGCAAAATAATTCACAGTTCTTTATGGGTATTCCGCGTCTTAAATTCCCTTCAGATGCCCCGAGTCGCTCAACACTGAAATTAGAAGAAGCATTTCATGTGTTTATTCCTCGTGAAGAGTGGGATGAGCGTTTAGCACCGGGTATGTGGAGTGTCGATTTAGGCGCATGTCCTGGTGGTTGGACGTATCAATTAGTGAAGCGTTCGATGTTCGTTCACGCGATTGATAACGGCACCATGGCGCAAAGCTTAATGGATACTGGCCAAGTTAAATATCATGCAGTTGATGGTTTTAAATATGAACCAGCACGTAAAAACATTACGTGGATTGTATGTGACATGATTGAAAAGCCAGCCCGTGTGGCGCACCTAATGGGTGAGTGGTTAATTAAAGCATGGGCAAAAGAGGCTATTTTTAACCTTAAACTGCCAATGAAAGGCCGTTATGATGAAGTACTGCAAGATATTGAAAATCTAAAAGTACTACTGATTAAAAATGGGGTTAAGTTTAAGCTTCAAGCTAAACATTTATACCATGACCGCGAAGAAATCACGGTACATATTCAACGTTTAGATAATCGTTCTCCGTATTAATCTACACGTAATATAGCGGATTATTATTAACGCCATCCTTATTAGGGTGGCGTTTTTTTATCGCTATAATTTACGCTGAATTAATCCTGATTGACTTCATGGTAACGAATATCTTGTAAATTAAAGCCTAATTCTAAATCAGTTTTTAGGCTTGCCACCGCTTTTGATGCACGAGCGATATCTTCATTGCCGGTGATTTTCTTTTGCCATTTAGGAGCAAGATCGGTCGCGGCTAGAATCGCGTCAAGATTAGGGTAGAGGCTTAATAATTCCACTGCCGCTTTAGGGCCAATACCTGCGATACCTGGAATCTTACTGGAGCTAATTCCTGCTAATCCCCAATAGTCAGTTAATAGCTGTGGTTTGACACCGTATTCTTTTTCAATAAACGGGCTATCAAGCCAGCGCTGTTGAAAATAATCTCGAATACGCAATGTTGGTTGTAGCAACTGACAATAGCCTTTATCGGTTGAAACAATAGTGACTTGCTCATGACGAGAAGCGACTTTTAAGGCTAAGGTTGCGACTAAATCATCAGCTTCATCACCATCAGATAATAATGAATCAATACCTATCGCCATAAACGCATCTTGAATCGTCTCCATGCCTGCTAATAGCTCTGGCGGCATCGGTTTACGACCTTCTTTATAGTGTGGTAGGAGATCTGCTCGCCAACCGCGATCATCGCTATTATGGTCAAATACAGCCACAATATGGCTTGGCTCGGTGCTATTAATGATTTTGTGTAATGCCTGACAACAAACGCGAGCGGTGTTATCGACATCGGGTTGCCCCGGTTGCGCAGCATGGACGCGGCGAATAAGATTTAATGCATCAATAACAACAAGGTGAATAGCCATAAATAAATTCTATGTAGATAAATAAAAGGAGCACTTAGGCTCCTTATTGTACGCAAAACTGTAATCAAATAACGATATTATTTTATTGGATCGTGAGAATTAACGATTTCATAACAAGGTTCATATTGACTGCCCGGTAGTTTCATTCGTTGTTGTGCCACAAAATTTTTCAGTAGTTTATCCATCCGTTGCATCAGGATTTTATCGCCGTCGATTTTAAAACGACCATATTGTTCAATTTCATGGATGCCTTCTTCTTTGACATTACCCGCAACGATGCCTGAAAACGCACGACGTAAATTGGCTGCAAGTTTTTCTTTGGGCTGATCCATGTGTAAATCTAAACCTGCCATGGCTTTATGCGTTGGAGAAAAGGGCATTTGGAAATCTTCAGGGATGGTTAATGACCAGTTGAAACAATAAGCATCCCCTGTCGCTAATCGGTGTTCTTTTACACGCGCCATTGCCGTTTTCATAACTTGCGCGACTTCAGCGGGATCATCAATAATAATTTGATAATGCTGAGTGGCAGCCTCACCTAAGGTATTACGAATAAAGTCATCTAAAGTTCGGAAGTAAGCTTCACTTTCTTTAGGGCCTGTAAGTACTAATGGTAGTGGTTGATCGGCATTATCAGGGTGCATTAAAATCCCCAGAATATACAATAACTCCTCGGCCGTACCCGCACCTCCAGGGAAAATGATAATTCCATGGCCGACACGGACAAAGGCTTCTAACCGTTTTTCAATATCAGGCAAAATCACTAATTCATTAACGATAGGGTTAGGCGGCTCAGCGGCAATAATTGAGGGTTCAGTTAAACCAATAAATCGACTGCCTGAGTAGCGTTGTTTAGCATGACCGATAGCAGCTCCTTTCATCGGTCCTTCCATTGCACCAGGACCACAGCCAGTACACACATTGAGTTCACGTAAGCCTAATTCATTACCGACTTCGCGGGTGTATTGGTACTCAATCGGGTTAATCGAGTGTCCGCCCCAGCACACAATGATATTGGGATCTTCACCTGCATGCAGCGTGCGAGCATTACGTAATAAACTAAACACAAAGTCAGTAATATGTGGCGCACTGGCAAAGTCGATATCATTACGGCGTGCAATGTGCATATCGACATAAATAATGTCGCGCAATACCGAAAACATATGTTCTTGAATGCCTCGGATAATACGTCCATCAACAAAGGCATTTTCAGGTGGGTTGACGAGTTCTATTTTAATGCCGCGTTCACGACGTAATAAATTAATCGAAAAATCACGGTGCTTTTCAAGTAATTCTTTGGAATTATCAGTATGGCTACCCGAATTTAAAACAGCGAGTGAGCAGTTGCGATATAAGCGATATAAATCACTGGATGCGGTTGCTTTTAAACTGTCGGCTTCTATTTGTGATAATAGGTTCATAGCGCCGATAGGGCTGATATGCGTTATCATAATAACCTCCCTGGTAATGATGAAAAGCAATGTTCATTGATTGAGACAAGGCGGTGGCACAAGGCATAATCGTCAAGAGACAAGCACTAAAATCAAAGAAAGAACAGTGGGTTGACGGTAATAGGATTTGTTCTTATCTCTTTACCATACACAGTGATTTTATCTTTGACCAGTAAATGATAGTAATAATATAAGTGCATAGCGTTGAGTGAGGTAAGCGTAGCGGTATACGGTTAATTATGATGAATAACGGTATTACAGCGTTGCCCTTGGCTATGGCGTAATGCTGTTTCAATGCGTTGTATTACATTTTTAGGCGTATCATTATCGGTAAAAAATGAGGTACAAAGAGAGACTGACATTGAGACACTTTGACCTTTAAAATGTAACGGTAGTTGGGTGACTGCGGTGCGAATATTATTAACGGCTTGATGACATTGTTGCTGATTAATATCGGTGATTAATAATATAAATGCATCCTCGTTAAAACGAGCAATAAAATCGGTTGGGTTAAGTTGTTGAGTAATAGTTTGTGCGATAATTTTTAGCGCTTTATCGCCAGCATGATGGCCATAATTGTCATTAAGATGAGTAAAGTTATCAATATCAATCAGTACGAGTAGTAATGAATGTTGATAACGTAACCAGCGTTGGTATTCATGCTCAAGACGATCATCAAACGCACTACGGTTATAGGTTAAGGTTAACTTATCACGGAAGATATTTTGTTCTTGTTGGCTTAAGCGTTGGTGATAACTGTGCGTTTGTTGTTGTAACTGTTGCACCTTATTATCATTGTGATTTAACTGCTCTATGAGGGCTTGCTCTCGTTGTTCTAGTTGACTATTCCGTTGGGCTAATTGCTGTAATTCTTGGGCAATATTTAACCATGATGAAGACAGTGTTTTTGCGATGTCTTTAGCCTTTAGTTCTTGATTAATATTCGTCGCCATCGTTGAGATACTGGTGTTGAAGTCACGTCGGTGTTGATGTAAGACACAAAAAGAACTGGCTGTTTTGGCGGTGTTTTTTTGTAGTGAGGCTAAATCACTATTGAGTGTATTGAGAAATCGCTGCGAAGTATGACGTTCCGCGTGAGTGCCTGAGACAATAAGACGTAAAATTTGTAATAACAATGTCAGTAGCGTTGCTTGATCGACGCCTTGTGCTAATTGATTTCGAATAGCAAACAGTTGTTCACCTTGCTCATTGGTGAAATCTATTTCAGTAATAAGATGCTGTAATTCAGCGACCAGATCAACCTTAAAGTTTTGCTGATTATCACTCGATAACGTCGAGCCGTTATTGTTCGCGGCAATTAATTTTATACTGCGCTCATACAATTCGAGTAAGCGAAATATACGTTGATGGTTATCTAATAATGTCGTTGATTGTTGGTTGAAAAGATGATGTAAGTCACGTTGTAGTGATGTAGGTAAACCTTGGTAACGTAATAGAGTCTGACCACGTTGATTTATATGATGTTGTAAGTGCTTATTTTGGCATTGGATCACATCAGCTTGCTGAATAACAAGACGTTCAACAATCGCTAAACGAGGAATGAGTCGACTAATTTCTAATGGTTGTTCAAGATCATGCGTTATTGTTTGTAATGTATTGTCGAGATCCGTATCGAGACCTCGACAAGCGATGGTTAATCGAGTAATGAGGCGTTTTAATATTACAATTTCGCGCCGCGATTTTAGAGTTGAATCACGGTAAGAAAGTTGGGCTAGGTCTAACCGTTGTTTTAGAACACTGACTTCGGCAACAAAGGTACTGATATCTGTCATTGGGTATACGTCTGCACTAATACGATTAAAATCCATTTAATTCATAATGTTACTGTTTTTATCGTAACATGCTACCAAAAATGAAACATGATAGTTAGTGCTATTTGTCAGAGTTTGGATTCATTGGTATATTTAATTGATATCTTTATTAGGATTGTGATCGTAGTTCCATATTATTTCATTTTTAGTTGAACTGCGTACTTTTACTAATCCGTTATCTATTCCTTCAATACAAGAACGGCGAATATTATCGCTGACAAAACTGGCTGCTGGTGCCGCATCAATGGCACACAAATGGATCCAATGACTACCTGGGTGTTTGTCATTGAGACTAACACCAGCATCGACAGTCATTAGTAAAATATCGATTAATTCTTGATCATTAATCGCCGTATATGCGCGGGGTAAAAATGGATATTCAGCCATGCCTATTTGTAATGAATTGTCGATGTTCAAGGGCAAGGTATAATTATCAATTAATTGCTGCATAGATTCTGCCAGTTGTTTTGGATCACAGCTTAGGCGCGAATTGGGCTCGATATATAAAAACATCGCATCAGAAAAATGATAGATACGAGCAGGTTCTAAGACTTGTTGTTGCAAATAATTGCCAAATTCTTTTTCTGCAGTTAACCCTTGTCGATAGCCTTTTTCCAGATAAATACGTTTTAGAAATGAGACTTCAAATAAGGCAAATCGGAGCCTATCACTTAAAGGTTCATTAATAATTTCACCAAGGTGCCATTGTTCAAAGTTAGCACTACTTTGTTGGAGTGAATTTGCTAATCGTGCATTCAGCATCCGTAGGTTACGTAATCCACTTCTAGGGTGAGTATAGTAATCAGTTGTTAATTTAGTGAGTTGTTGTTTTAGCTGTTTATTCATGTATTGGCGACGCCATAACAGTAATAACATAATCACTAACACGCCAATCAAGGCTAAAGATATTTGTTGTTGTTTATACAGTGCGTTTTGATTAATGAATTGCTCACGTTCCATTTCTTCAAGCTTGAGTGAACGTTCCATCATTTTTTGTTGTTGTTTAAATACTTCAGTATTGCTTTTTATGGTATTTTTTTGCTTGCCAGCATACAGTTGTTCATAGCGACGCTGACTGAGGAGTGCATTATAGTAATCATTTTGTTTTTCAAATGATTCCGATAATATTGACTCCCCCATTAATTGTAAATTTGTTGCGCCAATACGGCTTGCTGATATTAATCCAGCTTGAAGTGAAGTAACGGCATTATCTAAATTTCCTTCTTCTAGCTCTAATTGTCCTTGAAGAATTTGACTCTCTGCTGCAATACCTTCATTACCACTTTGTAAGGCAAGATTACGGGCTTGTATGATATACCGCTCTGCTTTTTCATAATTATTTAAGTGTAAGTAAACCCGCGCAATATTGAGTCGTAAACTTGCAGATCTAATATCATGCTTAAGCTGGTTTTCTTGGTCAAGCGCATTAAAGTAATGCACCAGAGCAAGGTTATAGCGCCCTTGTTGTTCATAAATTGAGGCGATTAGAGTCAATGTTTTTGCTAATTGTTGAGTGCGTTGATAGCGCTCAAAAAACTCACCCGCTTGAGTTGCGTGCTCTAAGGCTTTATCAAACACATGCCGTTTTTCAAATAGTTTAGCTAATTCATAGTTAGCGCGTGCAATTTGTGGTTGATCATCATTTTCAACAGCCAGCCAATATCCACTGAGTAGTCGATCAAGTGCCATATCATAGTGATCATGGCGTAAATAGTGTTGGCCTAATGTCAGTTGATAGTTAATGGTTTCATCTTTATCGTTAAATGCGACTAAATAACCTTTTGCTTTGATAAATAATTTTTCTGCAGCTTCATCTTTACCAATACTTGATTCAATTAGTGCCCGTAGTATCAGTGACCGATATTTTAATTCTTGTAGTTGGCAGGTTAGTTTTATCGGTGGTGATTGCTGCATATCAACGTTAATGGTATTAAGCATTTTTAGCGCAGTGGCACTATTACTTAAGTTTACCCAGTAAAATTGGGCTAATAGAATTCGACTTTCAAAGACACTGAACGTGAAATTATTTTTAAGTGCCATTTTTTCGGCTTTTTTGATAATACGGATAGCTTGTTCTGGTCGTTGTAACAATGATAAAGCTTGGGCTTGGATCTGTAGTGCATTAATAGTATTGAGAGGCGTTCGTGTTGAATGATCAGCTTCACCATTAAGATGAACCCGTGAAGGATCTTGAGGTTTACTCAGCCGACGTTGTTCTAGGTAGTTTTCAGTGATTGAAAGTGTTTTTTGTGGTTGATTAACCAGTAAATTATGGGCTTCGATGAGGATCGGCGAGCTATATATTTTTGCTTGAAGATCAAATGAGGTTGTTAGTAAGACTAACCCAGAAAGAAATAGGCCGTGAAAATTCATATAATCTCAAAACAGCAAAATAACACACAAGATGGTGTTGATTTTACTGGCTTAAAACATCAAGTCCAGCAAAGTGAAGGTTTTTACCGGACTTAATGTTGAATTCGTCGTTAAGATCTAATTACTGACGCGCAAGACGGAAATTATCGCTTGGCGTTTTGCCCATATTAGTACGATATGGGTTGATATCTAAACCACCACGGCGGGTGTAGCGAGCATAAACCGTCAGTAACTCTGGCTGACAAAAACGCATAATATCGTTAAAAATACGTTCTACACACTGTTCGTGGAATTCATTGTGATTACGAAAAGACACGATGTAACGCAGTAATTGTTCACGATCAATACGATTACCTTTATAGGCAATACGGACACTGCCCCAATCGGGTTGGTTGGTAATTAAGCAGTTTGATTTTAATAGATGACTATGAACAATTTCTTCTACAAGATCGTTATTATTTGCTGCGCCTTCAAGGTATTCAGGCTTAAAAGTATAGTCATTAATTTCAATATCTTGGTCATCAATACACTCACCAAAGAAATTAACAATCGGTTGGTCATTAAAATCTGTGAGTGGTTGAATCGTGACATCAACATCTTCACCTGCACAGTGTGACAAATCGATTTGTAAAGTATCCGCGATATCTTGCCAACCATTAAAACGCGTTTGGTTGAAGCTGTTGAGGTACAATTTAAACGATTTAGATTCAATAAGATTAGGGCTTGATGCAGGTAAACGCACCTCACCAATAGCGACTTGTGGTAAGCCTTTTTTATTGAGCCAAGATAATTCGTATAATGTCCAAATATCATAGCCAGTAAATGGCAGTGCGTCATCGCTGATATTAATATCGGTACGGTTTAAGCTTCTTGGTACAGGTTGCAGTAGCGATGGGTCGTACTGATCTTTATACTCTGTCTTTTTGCCAAGGGTTAAACCGGCTAATTCTTTAGCGTCTTTATATTTACTCATACTGTCTATGACACTCTTGGATTAGAATAAACGTCCGTCGAAACGGCTTAAACCTAAAGTCTACTGAATCTTTTATGAGGTTGCGAATGAATCATCCTGTTACCTGCGCTTTATCTGATTTTTCTTCTCGTTATTTGCAAGCATGGTGTGATGCAGATCGCGGTTTTCCCGAAAGTGAGCATTTAGTTGGGCTTATTTCACCTTGTGTCGTTGTTGATGACGGTCAAAATGTGACTTGGAAACCGATTGAACGTCAACCTATAATTAGCCTAGAAGGGGTCGAGAAAGGCATGGATTTATCACTTTATAGTGATATCAATGCTTTTTATGGATCGCAATATAGCGGTGATATGAGCGCTATATTTGGTGATTTATCACTGGATTTATTACAGGTATTTAATGATGACGATCTTGAACTGTTACAACAAAATATTTTAGGGCACTTAGTGACTCAACGTCGAATGAAACTTAAACCGACAGTCTTTATTGCCGTTGTAGATGATGAATCACAAGTTATTTCTATTTGTAATTTAACCGGTCAAGTGGTGTTAGAAACATTGGGTAAAGATACTCGCCAAGTGTTAGCCAATGATGTAGTGACGTTCTTACAGCAATTGCAGCCATTAGTGACAGAGGAATAAGTAGTGTTTGTTGTTGAGCTACAATTTGAATGTTTTGATAACACAACGTTATCGCAAGTCGATATTGCTATTAATGGCTTAATGGATGCACTGCGTTATAACGGCCAAGTGCTTGGTCGTGAATTTCCTGTCGTTATTGATGACGGTATCTTTCGAGTGCGGGTAGTATGCCCTGATAAAGAAAGTTTACATTCTCGCTATAATAGCCCCCAAGTGACCCAGTGTTATGAGCTATTAACGTTAGCGTGTTTGCTGGCGCCAAAAATGAAAATATTAGGGGTTGATCTTAATTCAGACTCGGTTGCTGAAAGTTTTTCACCTTCATGGCAAGTGCTATATACCACTTATGTCCACAGTTGTTCACCGCTTCGTAGTGGCGATACATTATTGCCGATCCCGTTATATCAAACCGGTGCAACAACAGACGGTGATTATAAAGCGATTATAAAATGGCAGACCGAATGGCAAGCTTTTGATGAAATTCAAATGGCAATCAAAAGTCCAACAGCCGTTAATATGGCATTAGCTGAAATTGGTGATGTAAACAGTGAATTGTTTATTCGTGGACGCGAATTATGTCGTCATATTGAAACCACGACAGAGGTGCCGACGTATTACTACCAGTATCGTGTTGGTGGTGAAAGTAAAGCGGATGAATTAGCCCGCCGATGTCCAAGTTGTGGTGGTGAATGGCGAGTGCCAGAAGCGCTGCATGGACTGTTCCATTTTAAATGTGATCGTTGTCGAATTGTATCTAATATGTCGTGGAATTTTCAATAATATAAAAAAGCACCTTTAATTCAGGTGCTTTTTCCTCATTAACGGTCTGCTTCTAATCGTGCTAAGCGCGTCGAGAGTGCAAGTACTTGTTGTTCAAGTTGTTCAATGCGTTGGTCTGCGGTTAATACGCGTTGTTGTTTTTCTATGTGTGGTACTTTGGCATTTTTTTGCCATGCTTGTAGTGCTTTTATAATCACAGGAATAGGCAATGGCGTTGTAAGGCGTGCCTTAATCAGTGCTATTGATGGTTGCTTATTATCAGCCACTAAGCTTGCTATCGCCTGTTCTATTTCTTGAGTGATGGTTGACATCTTGGTTCCTTGATAAACGTAGTGATTATTTTCGAAGTAAAGTATCTAATTGATCAATGACTTCACTCCAATCAGCATCTTGTTGTTGTGCTTCATTGATAAATTGCTGTTGGGCAGGTGCAAAAAAGGGCGCTTCAGCTAATTTTTGTTGCTGATCTAATGAGTGAGTACATAAAAAATTCTCAATAAATTCGGTTGAGTTATCTAAGCCTAATTGACTGAATAAACTAGCCAAATTGTGATTGAATGCTTCCATCTCTGCTCCTTATTTAGCAATGTATTCTATTTATGTGAGTATAGTGGATATCAGTATGAATAGTCACCTTAGTCAAATTGCTAATACTGTTGTAAGAGATCTCTCACAAAGCCGTGAGACATTGAGTGTATTGTTAGCGTATATTACTCTTTATTAATTTGTATCTAATTGATATTTAACTATTATTTTGTTTTTGTGTGAAATTTAATGAAAAAAAATATCAAAAAGTTTTTATATGTAGATTGTAGATAAGAAGGAAAAGCGTAATCTTAATGGTGTCGGAAGGAACTGACACAACGGAATAGGAAAGCGCCACGGATACAGGCAGTCTCAGGATGAGATACTGGTAAACTAGGATGGTTTATCGGACATGGAATGTGAAGGGAACACCGTAGGATGCGGTAAAAAAGGTAAGCAGGATGTTTACCTGTCAGGAAGACTAGGATCACTTCAGGACGAAGTAAAGGACACCTCTAGGATTGAGGCATAAAGGATCACTTCAGGATGAAGTAAAGGACACCTCCAGGAAGGAGATGAGAGTCAGAACAGGATGTGATGACGGGTTAGGATGGCCATAGGAACAACTTCAGGATGAAGTACAAAGGACAATGCTGACGGAACACAGCAGTCAAAGGATGGATGCAGGGAGCAACATAGTAGCGGGATAGCTGCACGTAAGACCTAAGGGCGCGACGAAAGTCGCGCCCTCTCTTTTTTTGCGATACTCAATGAAATTTGCTGCATTACAGTAGTGTTAAATTTGATTCTTTCAGAGGGATTTGCTTTTATTCGCACCTCGCACCTCGCACCTCGCACCTCGCACCTCGCACCTCGCACCTCGCA